>DASRWT010000034.1:0-26660 GCA_035654455.1 Candidatus Nitrosocosmicus sp.
GCGGCGGTGGCCGAGACCCTCCAGAATCTGGCGCTGGGCTTCGGCGTCGCGCTGCAGCCGGCCATGCTCTTCTATGCCTTCGCGGGCTGCGTCATCGGCACGCTCGTGGGCGTGCTGCCGGGGGTGGGGCCGCTGGCCGGCATCAGCCTGCTGCTTCCGGCCACCTTCGGGCTGGACGCCACGCGCGCCATCGTGCTGCTGGCCGGGATCTACTACGGGGCGATGTACGGGGGCTCCACCACTTCCATCCTCATGCGGATTCCCGGCGAGGCCGCCTCGGTGATGACCTGCATCGACGGCTATGCCATGGCCCGCAAGGGCCGCGCGGGCGCCGCGCTGGCCATCGCCGCGGTGGGCTCCTTCGTGGCGGGGACGCTCTCGGTGGTGGCGCTGATGCTCCTGGCGCCGCCGCTCGCGAATCTGGCGCTGCGCTTCGGGCCCCCCGAGTATTTCGCCCTGCTGCTCCTGGGGCTCCTGGTTCTCGCCTACATGAGCGGCGGCTCCATGCTCAAGGCGCTGGCCATGGCGGCGCTGGGGCTGCTCCTCGGGATGGTGGGGATCGACCAGATGTCCGGCTACTTTCGCTTCGCCTACGGCGTGGTGGAGCTGGGCGACGGCCTCGGGGTGGTGCCCCTCGCGGTGGGACTCTTCGGTATCGCGGAGGTGCTGCTCACCGCGGGCCAGGCCACGCCGCCCGCGGTGCTGAAGCCGCGGCTCCGCGAGCTATTTCCCTCACGCCAGGAATGGCGCGAGTCGGTGGCTCCCATCGGGCGCGGAACCGTGCTGGGCTTTCTCATCGGCATCATTCCGGGATCGGCTCACATCATCTCGAGCTTCGTCTCCTACGCGGTGGAGCGGCGGCTGTCCCGGAGGCCGGAGGAATTCGGTCACGGCGCGGTGGCGGGCGTGGCCGGACCCGAGTCCGCCAACAACGCGGCCACCTCCGGCGCCTTCGTGCCCATGCTCGCCCTGGGCGTGCCGTCGGGGCCCATCCCCGCGGTGATGCTGGCGGCCATGATGGTGCACGGAGTGTCGCCCGGCCCGCTCCTCATCCAGCAGTCGCCGGCGCTGTTCTGGGGCTTCATTGCCTCCATGTACGTGGGCAACGTGATGCTGCTCGTGCTCAACCTGCCCATGGTCGGGCTCTTCGTGAACGTGCTGCGGGTGCCCTACGGATTTCTCTACCCGGCCATCATCGTGTTCTGCGTGCTGGGGGTCTATGCCGTGAACGGCAGCGTGGTGGACGTCTGGATCGCCATCGTGATGGGCGTGCTCGGCTGGATACTCCGCAAGCTCGACTTCGAGACGGCGCCCATCGTGCTGGGGGCCATCCTGGCGCCCATGGTGGAGATGAGCCTTCGCCAGTCGCTGGCCATGTCCGACGGGCACTACGCGATCTTCCTCACCCGGCCCATCGCCGCCGGCCTGCTCGCCGCCGGCGCGCTGCTCCTTTTGTTAAGCTTCCGATCCTGGATTCCCTTCGCCGACAAAGGAGTCGACGCATGACGATTCTCCGACTCAGCGCGCTGCTCTTCGCGGTGGGCCTGGGCTTTGCTCCCGCCGTCCTCGCCCAGGAGCCGTATCCCTCGCGCCCCATCAGCATGGTGGTGCCGTTCCCGCCCGGGGGCGTCGCCGATCTCACCGCGCGCCCGGTGGCGGCCGCCCTGGAGCGGCAGCTCAAGAATCCGGTGGGCGTGGTGAACAAGACCGGCGCTGCCGGCGCGGTGGGGATGCAGTTCGTCGCCACCAGCAAGCCCGACGGCTATAACCTTTTGCTCGCGCTGTCGAGCATCTCCATCATCCCCGAGGCGGACAAGCTGTTCGGCCGCCCTCCCGCGTTCACCGTGGACCAGCTCGCTCCCATCGCGCTGATCTCCGCGGATCCCACCGTCCTGGTGGTGCGGGCGGAGAGCCCGTGGAAGACGGCGAAGGACTTCATCGAGGACGCGCGCAACCGGTCCGGCCAGATCTCCTACTCGTCGTCCGGCATCTACGGCACGCTGCACATGGCCATGGAGCTGCTCTCGCACTCGGCCCAGATCAAGCTGCGCCATGTGCCCTATACGGGCGCCGGTCCCGCCCTCACCGCGCTGCTGGGCGGCCACGTGGATGCGCTGGCCTCGGGGCCCGCGGTGGTGCTGCCCCAGATCAAGGCGGGCAAGCTCCGGGTGCTCGCCGGCTGGGGCGAGTCGCGCGTGGCCGCGCTGCCCGAGGTGCCGACCTTCAAGGAGCTGGGCTATCCGGACGCCGAGTTCTATATCTGGACGGGCGTGTTCGCGCCGAGGGGCACCCCGGAGCCGGTGCTCGCCCGGCTGCGCGAGGGGCTGCGCGCGGCGGTCGGCGATCCCGAGTTCAAGGCGGCCATGGAGAAGCTGGAGACGCCCATCGTCTTCAAGCAGGGAGAGGAGTTCGCCCGCTTCTTCGCCGCCGACGCGAAGCGCCTCGCCGAGGGGGTGCGAAAAGTCGGAAAGATCGAGGAGAAGAAGCCCTGAGCGGCGGCGGGTGGGGATAGCGGGCCGGGGCCACGGGCGCCGGGATCCCCGACGCCCGTGGGGCATGCCGGTCAGGCCGCGGACGTGACCGGCACTGCCTCGATCGCCCACTGGTTACTGCGCCTGTACAACGCAAGAGGCGTGCCGGATAGCGAGGCACGTGGCGGCGCGCACTTAGCGATGACGTCGGAAGTTGCTGGTGGGAATAGTTAACCCGGTCGACACCCGGCGGCCGTCTCGAGCTAGATCCGGATGCCGAGCCGCAGCGCGACGGCGAGCAGGGCCACCTTGGACACCGACTCGGTGATGCCGTCCCCCAGGGCCATGGCCACCGCTTCCCGGAGCGGCATGACGCGCCGCTCGAAGAACTCGTCGTCGTCGCTGGGCAGGGGATCGGCGGTCAGGTCCTCGCCGATGAAGCAGTGCGCCTCCTCGTCGAGGTACGCGCTGGAGGGAAAGAAGCGCGTGAGGAAGGTCAGCCGACCGGCGCGATGGCCGCCTTCCTCGCGCAATTCGCGCTGGGCCGCCGCCTCCGGGGTCTCGCCCGCCTGCCCGCCGCCGCCCGGCAGCTCCCAGGAGTGGGCGTGCGCCAGATGGCGGAACTGGCGGACCAGCAGCACGTGGTCGTGGTCCACCATCGGCACCACGCCGACGGTGAGTCCCACGTGCAGCACGGGATAGGCGCGCTCCTGGCCCGTGGGCAGCCGCCACCGGTCCTCGCGCAGCGTGAGCCGTCCCATCGAGCGAAGAGTGGTGGTGCGCAGGAACTGCCAGTCACCGGGCATGGGCGCGCCCTCCTCGCCCGCAATCTTACGTGATAGAGTTGGGACCATGTCGCCCGAGCCCCACGACGCGCTGATGGCCAAGCTGCTCCAGGCCATCGAGGTGTCCTTGCGCGCCACCGAGGCCTCGCGCGAGGCGGTGCAGGAGATCCTGCGCCGCGGGGCCGAGACCGGCATCTTCTTCGCGGGCGCGCGGAAGCCGGACGGCGGGGACGCCTTCGATCTCACCGAGCAGGATCGCGACTTCCTCCGCTCGCTCTCGATCCGTCCCGAACCGCGCGGCTGAGCCGATGCGCGGGCTCCTTGTCCTCGCCGCCCTGGCCGTGCTGATCCTCACGGTGTGGCCGCTGGTCCGGAGCGCGCTGGCGCGCATGGGCGGTCCCCGGCCGGTGGAGGGCGCCGGCGCGCGCGACGAGCTGGTGAAGGATCCGGTGTGCCAGACCTATGTCGTCCGCTCGCGGGCCATCCGGAACGAGGCGGGCGGGCGGTCCGTCTACTTCTGCAGCCCGCGCTGCGCGGAGCAGTTCCGGGAGCAGGAGCGCTCCGCGTGAGGCTCGCGCTCTCGGGCGCCTGCGCGCCCGACTGGCCGCTCGACGAGGAGCTCGCCGCCGCCTCCTCCGCGGGCTACGAGGCGGTGGAGCTGTGGCTCCCCAAGCTCTGGGCGGGGCTGGAGCGCACCGGACCCGAGGCGGTGGCCACGCTGCTCAAGCGCCGGCGTCTCGCCGCCGCCGCCCTGGCCCCCATCGCGGGCGCCACCTTCCGGGATCGGGCGGGGCTCGAGGCGGTGACGGCGGCGGTGCACGGCGCCGCCGCGCTGGCCCGGGGTCTCGCCGCTCCGTGGGTGGTGGTGCAGCCGGGCGAGCGGCCCGACGGCGCCGACGAGCGCGATGCCTTCCGCGAGGCGCGCCACACCTTCGGCCAGCTCGCCCTCGCGGTGGAGCGCTACGACGTCGGCCTCGCCATCATGCCCATCGGCCATGTCTGGTCCTCGCTGCGCACCATTCGCGAGGCGGGCGACGTCATCGAGACCGTGGGGCGCCGCTCGCTCGGACTGGCGCTGGACACCTTCCACATGCACCTGGCCGGCTCGCGGCCGGAGGACGTGGGCCGTCTCCGCGCGCGCTGGATCGGGCTGGTGCGGCTGGCCGACGCGCCGGCCGGCGACGTCGAGACGCTCCGCGATCACCACCGCCTTCCGCCCGGCGACGGCGTGATCCCGCTGGGCGACATCCTGGCCCGGGTGCGGGCCCTCGGCGCCGACGCCACCGCGGTGGTGGCCTGCCCGCTGCCGGGCGGGCCCAGCGAGGCGGCGGGCTGGGTGACACGGCTTCGCGAGCGCGCCACCGCCGTGCTCGGCGCGCCGGCGACGGCGGGGCGACACTGAGCATGGCCTGGGACCTCCTCGTCTGCGACCTCGACGGGACCCTGGTCGCGAAGAAGGCCGAGCTCGATCCGGCCCTCGTGGAGGGATTCCACCGCGCGCGCGAGCGCGGCCTGCGCATCGCGCTCGCCACCGGGCGCATGCCGCCCGGAGCGGAGCGCTTCCGCGAGGAGCTGGGCCTGACCGACCCCTGCATCTTCTACAACGGGGCGCTCATCCGCGATCACGAGGAAGGCCGCGATCTCTTCTCGCTCACCCTCCCGCGCGGCCTCCTGGCCAAGATCTACGACGAGTTCGTCCACGCGCCCGTCCACCCGCTCTTCTACCGCGACGACCATCTCTACTGCCTGGAGCAGACGTTCCCGGTGCAGGAGTACGCGGATGAGCAGCGCCTCCGGGTGGAGGTCATCCTGGATCCGGCGGATTTCCTCCGCCAGGGCTCCTTCGTGAAGAGCCTCTTCATCGGCCATCCCGCCACGCTGTCCCTGCTCCGCGCCGAGCTGGAGGAGGCGGTGAAGCCGGATGCGCGGCTGGTGATGACGCGCGCCGACTACCTGGAGCTCATTCCCGCCGCCGCCTCCAAGGGCGTGGCGCTCGCTCACCTCTGCGAGCATCTCGGGGTGCCGCTCGGCCGGACCATCGCGGTGGGCGACCAGGAGAACGACCTCGAGATGATCGAGGCGGCCGGGCTGGGGGTGGCGATGCCGGACGCGCCCGAGCGCGTGCGCGCCGCCGCGGGGCGGGTAGCGCCGACCACCCGGGACGGGGGCCTCCTCGCGCTGTTCCGCGAGCTGATGCCCGAACGCTTCCGCTGACCGGTGCGCGCGGCGGCCCCATGCCCCGGATCCTCATCGTGGACGACGAGCCCGACATCGGGCGCATCCTGGGGCTCATTCTCGGCGGCGCCGGCTTCGAGGTCGCCGCAGTCGACGGCGGGCGCGCGGCCCTCGCGCACCTGGCCGTGTCCGCGACCGATCTCGTGCTCCTCGACGTGACCATGCCGGAGCTGGACGGCTTCGAGACGCTGCGACGCATCCGTGAGGCCCCCGCCACCGCGACGCTGCCCGTGCTGATGCTCACCGCCAATGCCGGCGCGGCCGACCGGACCCGGGCGGCGGGTCTCGGCGCCGACGGCTTCATCGGCAAGCCCTTCGACCCCGACGAGGTGGTGGAGCGCGTCCGCGCGCGCCTCGGAGCCTGAGATGCGCCGCGCGATCCGGATGGTGATGCTGCTCGCGACCCTCGCCGCGGGCGCCGTTCCCGGCCCCGCGGACGCGCAGACGCGGGAAGTGGTGGTCCTCACCTCATTTCCCAAGGAGCTGTTCGAGGCGTACAAGGCGGCCTTCGAGGCGAAGACGCCCGGCGTGAAGGTGGTGGTCAAGCAGCAGCAGACCAATGCCGCCGTCACCTATCTGCGCGAGACGCGCAACCGGCCGGAGGCGGATATCTTCTGGGTCTCCGCGGTGGACGCCTTCCAGACGCTCAAGGGCGACGGGCTCCTCGAGAAAGTCACCCCGGGGAAGGATTTGCTCGCGCGCATCCCGCCCCGGATCGGCTCGTTCCCGCTCCACGATCCGGACGGCTACTATCTGGGCTTCGCCGTGTCCGGCTACGGGCTCATGTGGAACACGCGTTATCTCGCCTTGCACAAGCTGCCCGCCCCGCGCGAATGGACGGATCTCGCCGATCCGCGCTATCACGGGCACCTGATCATCTCGGCGCCCTCGCGGAGCGGGACCACCCATCTGACCGTCGAGGTCATCCTCCAGGCGTATGGATGGGACAAGGGCTGGGCGCTGCTCACCCAGATGGGCGGCAACATGGGCTCCATCACCGAGCGCTCGTTCGGCGTGCCGGAGGCGGTGATCTCGGGCCAGTACGGGATCGGGGTGGTGATCGACTTCTTCGGGCTATCCGCCATCGCGTCCGGCCACCCGGTGGACTTCGCCTATCCCGCGCTGACCTCGGTGGTGCCGGCGTCGGTGGCGGTGGTCAAGGGCGGACCCAATCCGGCCAATGCGCGCGCCTTCGTCGAGTTCCTGCTGAGCGATGAGGGACAGCTCCGGCTCTTCTCGCCGGAGATCGGCCGGCTTCCGGTGGTGCCCGCGCTCTACGACCGCGCGCCCAAGGGCTATCCGAACCCGTTCGCCATGAAGCTGGGCGGGGTGGCCTTCGACGACAAGCTCTCGTCGGCCCGCCGCAACGTGGTCAACGCGCTCTTCGACCAGGTGATCACCTTCCGCCATGCCGAGCTCAAGGCCGCCTGGGGCGCCATCCACGCCGCCGAGGCGCAGGTGGCGCGGGCCCGGGCCGCGGGCAAGAACGTGGACGCGGCGGCGGGGCAGGTCGCCGACGCGCGCCGGCTGGCCAGCGCGGTCCCGCTCGACGGCAAGCGCGCCGCCGACAAGGACACCAGCGAGGCCTTCAAGGGCAAGGCCGAGGTGAAGTCGCGGATGGAGACGGAGTGGGACACGTTCGCCAGGAGCAATTACCTCAAGGCGCGCGAGCTGGCGGATGCCGCTGCCGCCCGCGCCCGCTGATCCGGCCCGCTGATCCAGGAGGAGACCAATGCCCCGAGTGCGCGAGATCGAGGACGACGGCGGAGACCCGATCCTCAAGGACGTCTTCGCCAAGGAAACGGAGATCTTCGGCTACGTCCTCAATACCACCAAGGTGATGGCGCATACGCCGCCCATCCTCAAGGCGGCCAAGCAGCTGGGCGCCTCCATCGAGAAGTCGGGCCTCCTGCCCAGGCCCCTCGTCCCGCTCCTCAACCTCCGCGTGGCCCTCATCAACGGATGTCCCTTCTGAATCGACATCAATGCATCCAGGGGGATGCAGGCGGGGGCGTCCGACGAGAAGATCCGCGAGGTGCCGACCTGGCGCGAGAGCAGCCTCTTCTCGCCGGTGGAGCGCGACGCGCTGGAGTATGCCGAGCGCATGACGATCACCGGCGAGAAGGTCACCGCGGAGCTCTTCGCGCGGCTCCGCGGCCACTTCAGCGAAGCCCAGATGGTGGAGCTCACGGCGGTGGTGGCGCTCGAGAACTTCCGCTCCAAGTTCAACCCGCCCCTGGGCATCGAGGCGCAGGGCTTCTGCGTGCTGCGCTGAGCGGGACGCCGCGGGCGTGAGCGGCGGGCGGGGGCTTTCCGCCGAGGGCGTCCTCGTCGGCGGCCTCTTGCTGCTGCTCGGCGGCGGCATCGTCTACCCGCTGCTGCAGGTGCTGTCGGTGGCGTTCGTGGAGGACGGCCTGCCCACCCTGCGGCCCCTCCTGGCCTTCTTCGCCCGCCCGCTGTTCCGCGAGGCGCTGGTGAACTCGCTGCTCTCGGGCGTGCTCGCGGTGGCGGGCGGCACCCTCATCGCCGTGCCGCTGGCCCTGCTGTCGGTGCGCTATCGCTTTCCCGGCCGCTCGCTGCTGGGGGTGCTGGGCGTGCTGCCGCTGGTGATCCCGCCCTTCGTGGGCGCGGTGGCCTTCCAGCAGATTCTCGGGCGCAGCGGCACCGTCAACCTCTTCCTCCTCGAGCGCTTCGGGGTCACCATTCCCTTCATGGAAGGGCTCACGGGCGTGGTGCTCGTGCAGACGCTGCACTACTTCCCCTTCATCCTCCTCAATACCGCGGCGTCTCTGGCCACGCTCGATCGCTCGCTGGAGGAGGCGGCGCAGAACCTGGGCGCCTCCGGCTTCCGGCTCTTCCGGCGGGTGCTGCTGCCGCTGGCGCTGCCCGGGTATGTCGCCGGCGCCCTCCTGACCTTCATCCGGGTCATCGACGATCTCGGTACCCCGCTGATGCTCAACTACACCAAGCTCCTCGCGCCGCAGGCCTATGTGCGGGTGACCACGGTGGGGCTCACCGACGTGGACGGCTACGTGATCTGTGTGGTCCTGGTTGCCCTGTCGCTGCTGGCGCTCTGGGCCTCCAAGGCGGCGCTGGGCCGGGGCGAGTTCACCCAGTCGCGCGGGGACGCCGACGCGGACGCGGTGCCGCTCGGCGCCGGCGGCCGGCTGCTGGCGTGGGGGCTCGTGCTCGTGCTGCTGGGGCCGGCGCTGCTGCCCCACCTGGGCATCGTGATCCTGTCCGTCTCCAAGGTGTGGAGCCTCTCGCTGCTGCCCAGCGTCTATACCTCCGCGAACTATGTGGAGATCCTCGTCCGCGCGCCCCACTTCATCTGGAACACGCTCCGCTATGCGCTGCTGGCCGCGCTCCTGGACGTGGCGCTGGGGGCGGTCATCGCCTGGCTCCTGCTGCGCGGGCGGGTGCGCGGGCGGGCCTGGCTCGACACGATCGCCACGCTGCCGCTGGCCATTCCCGGCGTGGTGATCGCGGTGGGCTATCTGCGGGTCTTCCACGGCTGGAACGTGCCCGGCCTGGGCGAGCCGCTCACCTCGACGTGGCTGATCCTGGTCATCGTCTACGCCATGCGCCGGCTCCCGTACACCGTCCGCGGCGCGTATGCCGCGCTCCAGCAGCTCCCGCTCGCGCTCGAGGAGGCGGGCCAGAACCTCGGCGCCAATCGCGCGCGCACGTTCTGGAAGATCACCCTGCCGCTCATGACGCGGGGCCTGCTGGCGGGTGGGCTCCTGGCTTTCGTGACCTCCGCGGTGGATCTGTCCTCCACCATGCTCCTGGTGCCGCGGGTGGAGCTGGGCCCGCTCTCCTACGGCATCTATCTCTACATGCAGTCGGCGGTGGGGCGCGGACCCGGCGCCGCCCTGGGCGTGGTCGCCATCGTGCTGGTGGCGGCGGGCACCTGGCTGGCGGTGCGGCTCTCCGCCCGCGCCGGCGGCGCGCTCTTCCGCGCATGAGCGTCATGGACCGCGAGTTCCGGGCGCGCTGGGTGATGCCGTTCTCGATGTTCGTGGGCACCTTCGCCTGGTCCTTCGTCTACGTGAGCCTGCCGTTCTACATCCACCGGCTGAGCACGCTGGACGAGGTCTCGACCATCCGGTGGACGGGGTGGATCCTGGGCATCAGCCCGCTCATCACGGTGGTGATCGCGCCCATCTCGGGGCGGCTGGCGGGACGCGGCGATCCCAAGGCCTTCTACATGCTCGTGCAGCTCCTGCAGGGGATCGGCTTCGTGCTGATGGCCATGGCGCGCACGCTCCCCGAGATGCTGGGCGCGCGGCTCCTGCTGGGGCTCATGGGCGCCTCCTCGACCTTCGCCTTCATCATGGCGGGGCAGCGGCCCGGCGCCGACATGCGCCGCGACATCTCGGCCATCCAGTCCGGGATGACGCTCGGGCAGGTGCTGGGACCGCCGGTGGGTGCGATGGCGGCCTCGCGCGTCGGCTTCCAGGAGTCCTTTCTCCTCGGCGGCATGCTGCTGTGGGGCTGCTGCATCATCGTGGGGCTGGGCACGCCCGCCGTGCGCGCGAAGGCCGCGACCGACGCGCGCCCGGGCCGGACCTCGCTGCTCGAGGTGTCCACGGTCTGTCTGCTCGTGCTCGCGGGCTCCACCCAGGTGTTCTTTCTCACCGCGATCCTGCCCCAGGTGCTGCCGCCACTGGGCATTCCCCTCGCGGACACGCTGGAGATGGGTGGCATCATCATCTTCGTCACCGGGCTCGCGGCCGCGGTGGGCTCCCTGCTGGCGCCGCGGCTGGGCGAGATCATGGGCGACCTGCGGGCCATCGTGTGGTTCCTGGGCGCGTCGTCGCTGCTGCTCGCGCTGCAGGCCCTGGCCCCGGGGGTGTGGACCTTCAGCGTCCTCCGGTTCCTCCAGGTGCTCTGCATCGCGCCGATCTTCCCGCTCTCGGTGGCGGCCATCGCCCAGCGCTCGTCCGGCGCCGCCATCGGCTTCGTCAACTCCTCGCGGATCGGCGCCGCCTTCGTGGGGCCCGTCATCGCCACCACCCTGGTGACCGTCGCCCCCATCTGGACGGTCTTCGTGACGCTCGCCGCCCTCGGGCTGGCCGTGGTGCCCCTGCTGTTCCGGGCCTTCGGTCGCCGGGCCGCGTCGGAGGGAAGCCTGCCGTGAGCCCCGAGTCGCTCGTGCGTCTGTCCGAGGTCAAGATGGAAGGGGTGGGGAAGCGCTACGGCGCCACGTGGGTGGTCAGCGACGTCACGCTGTCCATCCTGCCCGGCGAGTTCTACACCTTGCTCGGGCCCTCCGGCAGCGGCAAGACCACGCTCCTCCGCATGCTCGCCGGGTTCGCCCGGCCCGACGCCGGCCGCATCATCGTGGACGACGAGCCCATCGACGCGGTCCCGCCGTGGAAGCGCAATCTCGGCATGGTCTTCCAGAGCTATGCGCTCTGGCCGCACATGACGGTGCGGGAGAACGTCGCCTTCGGCCTTCGCGAGCGCGGTGTGCGCGGAGCGGAGCTCGCGCGGCGGGTGGGAGAGGCGCTGGAGCAGGTCGGGCTCCGCGGCTTCGACGCGCGGCGGCCCTCCCAGCTCTCCGGCGGGCAGCAGCAGCGGGTGGCGCTGGCGCGGACGCTCATCGTCCGCCCCCGCCTGCTCCTGCTCGACGAGCCGCTCTCGAGCCTGGACGCGCAGCTCCGCGGCCAGATGCGGCTCGAGCTGGCGCGGCTGCACCGCGACGTGGGGATCACCACGCTCTACGTCACTCACGATCAGGCCGAGGCCCTCGCGCTCTCCACGCGCATCGCGGTGCTCTCCGCCGGCCGGCTCGTCCAGGAGGGCAAGCCCGAGGACGTGTACTGGCGCCCGCGCACCCGCTTCGTGGCGGAGTTCGTGGGCGCGGCCAACCTGGTGCCGGTGCGAGTGATCGAGCGGCGCGAGATGGGCGTGCTGGTGGAGACGGAAGGCGGGGCACGCGTTCCCGTGGGCCACGGGGGCCGCGAGTGGAGCGTGGGGGCGCCCGGGCTCCTCTGCCTGCGGCCCGAAGCGCTGCGCATCGACGAGGCGGCGCTCGTGCCGGGCGGCATCGCGGGCACGGTGGCCTCGTACGTCTTCGAGGGCGGGCGCGCCCTCTACGAGGTCGCGATTCCGGGCGCGACGGTGCGCGTGGAGATGATCACCTCCGCGCTGGTGGGCCGCGGCTTCAAGCCGGGCGATCACGTCAAGCTGGAGGTGTCGCCGGAGACCTCCATCCTGCTTCCCGCGGAGTAGTGGTATCGTACGCGGACCCCCACGAGGAGGATGGTCCATGGCGCAGGAGATGAAGGTGGCGGAGTTGAAGCGGCGGCTGGACGCGCACGAGCCGGTGGTGGTGCTCGACGTCCGCGACACCTGGGAGACCGCGCTCGCGCGGCTGGACAATGCCGTGCATATCCCCATGGAAGAGATCGAGCACCGGACCGAGGAGCTGGATCCCAAGGCGGAGACGGTGGTGTATTGCCATCACGGCGTCCGCAGCGCCGCGGTGGCGGACTTTCTGGCGCGCAACGGCTTCAGCAAGGTGTGGAACCTCGAGGGCGGCATCGACCAGTGGGCGCGCAAGGTGGACGCGCGGATGAAGCGCTATTGAGCGGGACCGTCCGCGTCGAGCGTCGCGGCGGCTGCGCCTGGGTGACCCTGGACCGGCCGCCCCTGAATCTCCTCGAGCCCGGTGTCATCCGCGCGCTGCGCGATACGTTCGCCGCCCTCCGGGCGGACTCCGCGGTGCGCGCGGCGGTGGTGACGGGCGCCGGGCGGGCCACCACCGGCGGCATGCAGCTCCAGTACCTGATGGACCTGGACCCGGCGTCGGCCAAGGCCTTCATCACGCTCCTGCACGAGGCCATCCAGTCCGTGCACGAGGCGCCCTTCCCTACCGTGTGCATGGTGAACGGGCCCTGCCTGGGCGCGGGCTTCGAGCTGGCCATGGCCTGCGACCTCCGCGTGATGTCCACCGAGGCCAGCTTCGGATTGCCGGAGATTCGCGTCGGCGTCCCGTCGGTGATCGAGGCCGCGCTCCTGCCCGCGGTGGTGGGCCCGGCGCGCGCCGCCGAGATCCTGCTCCTCGGCGCGCCGGTGACGGCGGCCCAGGCGCTCGAGTGGGGGCTGGTGAATCGCGTGGTGGCGCCGGCGGAGCTGGAGGCGGTGACCCAGGGGCTGGTCGAGTCCATCCTCGCCTTCGCGCCGAGCGCGGTGCGGCTCCAGAAGGAGTTGATCATCCGCTGGCGCAATACCGACCTGCGCACCGCGATCGAGTCCGGGATCAATGCCTTCGCGCAATCGTATGCCACCGGCGAGCCCCGCGAGGCCATGCAGGCCTTCCTCGAGAAGCGGAAGCCCCGCTTCGCCTGAGCGGGTCTTCCGTGCCGCGGCCGGTCCGTGCTGTCACGGTGGATTTCTGGGGCACGCTCGTTCTCGAGGGGCCGCGGGCGGACGACCGCTACAAGGAACGGCGCCTCGTCAATTTCGAGTCCATCCTGCGCGGGGCGGGCTTCCGCGTGGGGGCGCGCGCGCTCTCGAAAGGATACGAACAGAGCGGGCGCGAGCTGTCCTGGGTCTGGGCCGAGAACCGTGACGTACCGGTGCTGCGGCACGTGGCCTCGCTGCTCGAGGGCGCCGAGCCGGGGCTGTCGGCGCGGGTAGCCCGCGCCACGCTCGAGGCGCTCATCGAGGCGTATGCGGCGCCGGCCTTGCTGCTGCCGCCCGATCCGGACACGGGGGCGCGCGGGGGGCTCGAGGCGCTGGCCGCGCGCGGGCTCCGTCTGGCGGTGGTCTCGAATACCATGCGAACTCCGGGCCGGACGCTGCGGCGCGTCCTCGAGGCCCACGGGCTCCTGGCGCCGTTCCAGCACCTGACCTTCTCCGACGAGGTGGGCGTGCGCAAGCCGGCGGCCGAGATCTTTCGCCTCACGCTGGACGCGCTCGGCGTTCCCGCCGCGGAGGCCGTGCACGTCGGCGACGATGCCGTGCTCGACGTGCGAGGCGCGCGCGAGGCCGGCCTTCGCACCGTGCAGGTGGTGCCGGCGGGCGCCGAGGTGGCCTCGCCCGCGCCCGACGTCGTCATCGAGGGGCTCGGGGAGCTGCCGGGCGCCATCGAGTCGCTGGAGCGCGAGGCATGATCCGCGCGGTGACCTTCGATTTCTGGCAGACCCTGGTCGACGATACGCCGGAGAATCTTGCCGCCCAGCAGCGCTTGCGCCTGGAGGCGCTGCGCGTGGCGCTGGCGGGCGCGGACATCCCGCTCAGCCCCGCCGAGCTCGAGGCGGGCTTCGCGCGCTCGCAAGAGGTGCTGGACGCGGGTTTCTGGAGCCAGCATCGCGATCCCACCTTTCCGGAGCAGGTGAGCATGGTGCTGGAGTGCCTCGCCCCGGGCTCGGCCGCGCGGGTGACGGGAGCGGCGCTCGAGGCCCTCCAGCGCGGCTATTCGGAGCCGGTCCTGCGCTTTCCGCCCGCGCTCTGCCCGGGCGCGGGCGAGGTGGTGCGCGAGCTCGCCGCGCGCGGCATCGCGCTGGGCATCGTCTCCAATACCGGGCGCACGCCCGGCATGGTGCTGCGGCGTTACCTCGAGGGGCATGGCCTGCTCCGTTATTTCCGGGCGGTCACCTACTCGGACGAGATCGGCCGCCGCAAGCCGGACGGCGAGATCTTCCGGCGGACTCTCGCGGGGCTGGGGCCTGATCTGAGCGGGAAGCCGGGCGAGATCGCCCATATCGGCGACAATCCCGACGCCGACCTGGTGGGGGCACGAGGCATGGGCCTGCGGGCCGTGCACTATACCGCCGGGGGGAGGACGCCCTCCCCCCTGGCCGACCTGGTGGTGGCCGACCTGGCCGAGCTTCCGGACCTCCTGCGGACCCTCTGATCGGCCGATTTCGTGTTGCGTCATGGGGGGGCCACGCGTAACATCAGCCTCGGATGAACACCGCCGAACTTCGCACAAAGATCCGTGACATCAAGGACTTCCCCACCGAGGGGATCCTCTTCAAGGACATCACCACCCTGCTCAAGGATGGCCCGGCCTGGGCCTCGGTGATCGACCACCTGGCGGCCCGATACCACACCGCCCGGATCGAGATCGTGGTGGGGGTGGAGTCGCGCGGGTTTATCTTCGGGGGAGCGCTCGCCCATCAGCTCAAGGCTGGCTTCGTGCCGGTGCGGAAGCGCGGCAAGCTGCCCGGCCCGACGCTCGAAGAGGAATACGAGCTGGAGTACGGCAGAGACGTCCTGGCCATTCACGAGGACGCCATCCTGCCGGGACAGAAGGTGCTGGTGGTGGACGATCTGCTCGCGACCGGTGGCACCATGGCGGCCACGCTCCGGCTCGTCGAGCGGCTGGGCGGCAAGGTAGTGGGCACTGCCTTTCTCATCGAGCTCGCCTTTCTCAAGGGGCGGGATCGCCTGCGCGGCTACGACGTGGACGCGCTCATCACCTACGACTAGGGGACGTCATGCCAGGCACGGCTGATCAGGACATCGTCGTCCTCCGCGGGGCGCGGACGCCCTTCGGGGACTTCGGCGGCGCGCTCAAGGATCTGTCCGCGGCCGAGCTCGGCGCGCATGCCGCCCGCGAGGCGCTCGAGCGCAGCGGGGTGGCGCCCGAGCAGGTGGATCACGCCGTCTTCGGCCATGTGATCCAGGTCTCGGGCGAGGATGCCTATCTCGCCCGCCACGTGGCCCTCAAGGCCGGCTGCCCGGTGGGTGTGCCCGCGCTCACCGTGAACCGTCTCTGCGGCTCGGGATTGCAGGCCCTGGTGACCGCCGCGCAGATGATCAAGCTAGGAGAGGCGGACATCGTGCTCGCCGGGGGCGCGGAGAGCATGTCCCAGCAGCCGCACATCATCCGCGGCGCCCGCTGGGGGCTGCGCTTCCGCCAGGGCCAGCTCGAGGACAATCTCTGGCTGGCCCTCACCGACGGATGGAACGGGATGCCCATGGCGATCACCGCCGAGAATCTCGCGGCCCGTCAGGGCATCTCCCGAAAGGAAGCCGACGACTACGCCTATCTGAGCCACCAGCGCGCGGCCTCGGCCCAGCAAAAGGGCTACTTCGCGGAGGAGATCGCTCCGCTGACGCTCAAGGCGCGCGAGGGCTTTGTCGAGGTGGAGCTGGACGAGCACGTCAAGGCCGACACCACGGTGGAGAAGCTCGCCGCGCTGCCGACCCCGTTCAAGGAGGACGGCGTGGTCACCGCGGGTAATGCCAGCGGCATCAACGACGGCGCGGTCGCGATGGTGGTCACCACGCGCCGGCGCGCGGAGGCGCTGGGCGTGGCGCCGCTCGGCCGCATCGTGTCCTGGGGCGTGGCCGGCGTGGATCCGGACATCATGGGGATCGGTCCCGTTCCGGCATCGCGCCAGGCGCTGCACCGGGCCGGGCTCACCGTGGACGCCCTCGACGTGGTGGAGATCAATGAGGCCTTCGCCGCTCAGTATCTGGCGGTGGAGCGGGAGCTCGGCCTGGACCGCGCCCGGACCAATGTCAATGGCGGCGCCATCGCGCTCGGCCATCCGGTGGGCGCGTCCGGGGCCCGGCTGGCGCTGACCACGCTCCACGAGCTGGCCCGCCGCGACGGACGCTTCGGCCTCGCCAGCCTGTGCATCGGCGGCGGGCAGGGGATCGCCATGGTCTTCGAGGCGCTCCGTGATTAGCCGGCGCGCGATGATGGCGGTCGGCCTGGCCGCCCTCGCGACGGCCGGGCTCGCCGCGGCCGGGCCCGCGTCGGCCGACGAGCCGCCGGCGGTGGCCGCGCCCGCGCCGGCGGGCCCGCCGGCCGTCAGTCCGCGCCCCGGCAGCGCTCCGAATGTCTTCCAACTCCTCAATCGCTCGGCGGAGACGCCCCCCGATACGACGCTGCGCGAGTCGCTGCGCCCCGATCTGACGCCGCCTCCCTCGGGGCGAGGGTTCGAGAAGATGCCGGACGGGAGCCTGCGCTACGGGAACCTGCGCGTACGGGGCAAGGTGGGCGCCGAGTGCCCGGACGACCCGTTCCACGAGGCGCCGCCGCTGCCTCGTCGCGGCCGCTACTAGCACCCGCGCCCGAACGATCCCTGCCGCGCGGGGGCCCCGGGCCGCTGCCGCGGCCACCCAGGAGTGGTCAGCATGGCAATCCAGACTGTCGGCGTGATCGGATGCGGGCTCATGGGCTCCGGCATCGTCCAGGTGTCGGCCCAGGCGGGGTTCCGCACCGTGGTGGTGGAGGCGAACCAGGCCCTGCTCGACCGCGGGCTCGGCGGCCTCGGGCGCACCCTCGACGGGCTCATCGCCAAGGCCAAGCTCGACGCGGCGGGGAAGCAGCAGATTCTCGACCGCATCACGGGCGCCACCGACTTCTCCGCGTTCAAGGACTGTGACCTCGTGATCGAGGCCATCACCGAGAACCAGGCCCTCAAGAACGAGACCTTCGCCCGGCTGGACGCCGTCTGCCCGCCGCACGCGCTGCTCGCCTCGAACACCTCCTCCTGCAATGTCACCGCGATGGCGGCGGCCACCAAGCGGCCGGACAAGGTGCTGGGCATGCACTTCTTCAACCCGGTGCCGCTCATGAAGCTGGTGGAGGTGGTGCAGAGCATCCTCACCGACGAGACAACGGTGACGAGCGCGTACGCATGGGTCCAGGCGGTGGGCAAGGTGCCCGTCCGCACCAAGGACTCCACCGCCTTCATCGTGAACCGGCTGCTGGTGCCCTATCTCCTCGACGCCATCCGTGTCTACGAGGGCGGCCTGGCCACCCTCGAGGACATCGACGCGGCCATGAAGCTGGGCTGCGGGTATCCGATGGGCCCGTTCACCTTGCTCGATCTCGTCGGGCTCGACACCACCATGTTCGTGGCCGAGGTGATGTTCGAGGAATTTCGCGAGGCGCGCTACGCCCCACCCCCGCTCCTGAAGCGCATGGTCATGGCCGGCCAGCTGGGGCGGAAGACGGGCAAGGGCTTCTACGATTATTCGAAGAAATAGGCGAGTGAGCCCGTGAACAACCCCTGGTATCTCAGCGACGAGCAGCGGGCCATCCGCGACCTCGCCCGCGAGGTCGCGCGGGAGCGCATCGCCCCTCTCGCCTCCCAGGTGGACGAAGCGGAAGAGTATCCCGAGGAGCAGGTCCGGCGGCTGGGCGCGCAGGGCCTCATGGGGCTGCACATCCCCGAGGAGTACGGCGGCAGCGGCGCGGGCGCGCTGGCCTTCTGCCTCGCCGCGGAGGAGATCGCCGCCGCCTGCGCGGCCACCTCCACCATCTTCCTCGTCCAGAATCTCGGCGGCTATCCCCTCATCAATGCCGGGAATACCGAGCAGAAGAAGCGCTTCCTCCCCCGGCTCGCCACCGGCGAGATCACGGCCGCGTTCTCGCTTTCCGAGTCCGGCTCGGGCTCGGACGCGGCGGGCCTGCAGTGCGCGGCGGTGCGCAAGGGCGACCGGTACGTCGTCAACGGCTCCAAGATGTGGGTGACCAACGGCTCGCATGCCGGCGTGCTCACCGTCTTCGTGAGCACCGACCGCAGCCGGCGGGGCAAGGGCGTGACCGCGCTGCTGGTGGAGCCCGGCACCAGGGGCTTCAGCGTGGGCAAGCACGAGAAGAAGCTCGGCATCCGCGGCAGCCCCACGGTGGCGCTGCACTTCACCGACTGCGAGATCCCCGTGGAGAATCGCCTCGGCGAGGAGAACGAGGGCTTCCGCGTCGCCCTGCACACGCTCGAGCAGTCGCGCCCCACCATCGGCGCGCAGGCGGTGGGCATCGCGCAGGCCGCGCTGGATGCCGCGGTGGGCTATGCTCGGGAGCGCCGCTCCTTCGACCAGCCCATCGCCGCCTACCAGGGCATCCAGTTCATGCTGGCGGACATGGCGATGGCGGTGCACGTCTCGCGGCTCGCCGTCCACCACGCGGCGGCGCTGATGGACCGCGGCGCCACCGGCACCGCCTTCGAGGCGTCGGTGGCCAAGTGCCTGGCCTCCGATACCGCGATGAAGGTGACCACGGACGCGGTGCAGATCTTCGGCGGCTACGGCTACACGCGCGAGTTCCCGGTGGAGCGCTACATGCGCGACGCCAAGATCACCCAGATCTACGAAGGCACCAACCAGATCCAGCGGCTCGTGATCGCACGGGAGCTGCTGGCCAAAGGAGAGCCGAGATGAGCGCGAGCCGGAGCACGACGCGAATTCCCCGCCGCACCGTCCTCAAGGGCGCCGTCGCCGGCGCCGCCGTGCTCGGCTTCCCGCTGCCGCTGCGGGCCCAGGGGCCGGTCTTCAAGGTGGGCGTCGTCCATCCCGTCACCGGCCCGCTGGCCGAGCCGGGTCAGGCCTGCCGCCTGGGCGCCACCATGGCCGCGGAGGCCGTCAATGCCGCGGGGGGCATCAAGTCCATGGGGGGCGCGAAGCTCGAGCTGATCTTCGGCGATACGCAGACCAAGCCGGACGTGGGACGCACCGAGGCGGAGCGCGTGATCAACCAGGGAGCCCAGATGCTCATGGGCTCGTTCGACTCGGGCAGCACCGCGGCCATGGTGCCGGTGGTCCAGCAGCGGCGCGTGCCCTTCCTGGTGGACATCGCCGCCGCCGATCCGATCACCGCCAATGTGGCCAAGGCGGTGAAGGAGGGGCAGCAGAAGGTCCAGTACGTATACCGCAACTTCCCCACCGGCTCCTCCTTCGGGATCAAGGCGGTGCAGTACTTCTCGGAGGTGTTCAAGGAGGCCGGCGTCGCCCCCAAGCGGGTGGTGCTGATGTACTGCAACGATCTCTTCGGCCAGAACAATGCCAAGGGATTCCAGGCCGCGCACGCGGCGGCCAAGCCGTCATGGGACATCGTGGACGTGATCCCGTGGCCGGAGCCGCCCCAGGATCTCTCCACCGAGGTGTCCCGCGCCAAGGCCGCCCGGCCCGACATCATCGCGCCCATCACGCGGCCCGCCTCGGCCCAGCTCCTCCTGCCCGAGCTCCGCAAGCAGCGCCTGGAGATCATGGGCGTGGTGGGGCCCGGCAGCCCGGGCCTCTACGAGTCGGGGCAGCTCGCGGTGCTCAAGGACGACCTCGAGTTCGTGATGGCCAGCACGCCCTGGGCCAACTTCAAGAACCCGCGCACCCAGAAGGTGGCCGAGGACTATCAGAAGCGCTCGGGGGGCAAGACCTTCGACACCAATTCCGGCTATTCCTACGACGGCATCTTCGTCATCGCGGACGTGCTGGAGCGCGCCAAGTCCGCCGACCCGGACGTCATCGTGGACGCGATCCGGAAGACCAACTACGGCGCCGGCCTCATGCAGTACGCCGGGCCCGTCGTCTTCAACGAGCTCGGCGACAACCCCAACGCCGTCACCACCATGATCCAGATCCTCGGCCAGAAGCCGGTCGCGGTGTGGCCCAAGGAGGCGGCGCTCCAGAAGTTCGTGTTCCCGCGCCCCAAGCGTTGACGCGTCGCCCTCGAGGGGCTCGCTGACGTGGACCCGACCCTCATCGGGCAGGGGCTGCTCAGCGGCCTGCTCTTCGGGGGCGTGTACAGCCTCATGGCGGTGGGCCTGACGCTGATCTTCGGCGTCATGCGCGTCGTCAACTTCGCGCACGGCGACATGATGGTGTGGGGCATGTACCTGGCCTGGATGCTGTCCACCCGGCTGGGCGTCGATCCCTATCTCGGCTTCGGCCTCTGCGCCGCCGCGCTCTTCCTGCTGGGGTGGGCGATCCAGCGCGGGCTGGTTCACCGCATCGTGGACGCGCCCCACGAGATGCAGATCCTGCTCATGCTCGGGGTGGCGCTGGTGCTGGAGAACGCGGCCCTGGTGGCGTTCGGTCCCGACCCCCAGCGCGTGCGGTCGCCGCTCACGGCCGCCACCGTGTGGCTGGGGCCCATCTTCGTGGACGTGGCGCGCCTGGTGACCTTCGGGCTGGCGCTGGCGCTCACGCTGGCGCTGTGGTTCTTCCTCGCCCGCACCGATCTGGGCCAGCGCATCCGCGCCGCGGCCGACAATCCCTACGGGGCCCTCGTCATCGGCACCGATGTGGGGCGCGTGTACGCGGCGGCCTTCGGCATCGGGGCCGCCTGCGTGGGCGCGGCGGGAGCTCTGGTTTCCCCCATCCTGCCCTTCCAGCCCGCGGGCGGGCTCTCGCTGTCGGTGGCGTCGTTCAATATCGTGATCATCGGAGGGATGGGCAGCCTCGTGGGCGCGTTCGCGGGCGGGCTCCTGGTGTCGGTGGCGGAGTCCCTGGGTGCGGTGTTCCTGGCGCCCTCCATGAAGGAGCTGGTGAGCTTCTCGCTCCTCATCGTCATCCTGCTCTTCCGCCCCGCGGGTCTCTTCGGCAAGCGCGGCACATGAGGGGCGGGGGAATCGCCGCGCTGCTGGCGGTAGCGATGCTCGCCGCGCTGCCGGCGGTGCTGAGCTCCTATGCGGTCACGGTGTTCATCTTCATCTTCTTCTACGCGTACCTCGGTCAGGCCTGGAACATCGTCGGCGGCTATGCGGGCCAGCTCTCCGCCGGGCATGCCGCCTTCGTGGGAGTGGGAGCCTACACGTCGGCCATGCTCTCCATGACCCTTGGCCTCACGCCCTGGATCGGAATGTTCGTGGGCGGGCTCCTGTCCGCCGCGCTCGGGGCCCTCATCGGATTCCTCGGGTTCCGCTTCGGCCTGCGCGGCTTCTATTTCGTGCTCCTCACGGTGGCCTTCGCCGAGATCTGCCGCATCGTCGCCCTCAATACCGACGCGGTGGGCGGCGCGCTGGGGCTCTACATCGGCTTCACCGGCAATCCGCGCCAGTTCCAGTTCCAGGACAATCGCGTCTACTACTACGTGGCGCTGGCCCTCATGCTTGCCGCCACCGGCCTCGTGGCTGTGCTGGAGCGCCGGCGCTTCGGTGAGTACCTCAGGGCCATTCGTGAGGACGAGAACGCCTGCGAGGCGCTGGGCGTGAACACCTTCAAGTACAAGATGCTGGCCATGGTGCTGTCGTCCTTCCTCACCGGGATCGGCGGAACCTTCTACGCCTACTACCTCTTCTCGCTGCAGCCGAACTCGGTATTCGGCATCCCGCTCTCGGTGGAGATCATCATCCGGCCGATCGTGGGCGGAGCGGGAACCGTGCTGGGCCCCATCCTCGGCTCGTTCATCCTGAGCCCGCTGGGCGAGATCTCCCGCATCTATCTCTCGCAGGGCGGCTGGAGCGGGCTGCACCTGATCGGCTACGGGCTCTTGCTCATCGCGGTGGTGCTGTTCTTCCCCCAGGGCGCCTATCCGACTCTCATTAAATTGGGGGGGAGCGAACGCCGCTCCTCCCCCAAACCCCCCCACCGCGTCTGAGTACGTTTCCCAGAGCCCGCCCACCGCGCATGAGTACGTTCCCTAAGTCCCCCACCGCGTCTGAGTACGTTTCCCAAGCCCCCCACCGCGTATGAATACGTGCCCCAAGCCCCCCCGGCGCGAATGAACGCCTTGCTCGAAGTACAGGGGCTTTCCAAGCGCTTTGGCGGTCTCCAGGCGGTGAGCGCGCTCTCGCTCTCGATGCCCGAGGGCGAGATCCTGGGGTTGATCGGGCCCAACGGGGCGGGGAAGACGACGGTATTCAATCTCCTCTCGGGCTTTCTCTCTCCCGACGCGGGGGAGGTGCGCTTCCGGGAGCGGAGCATGATCGGGCTCAAGCCCCACGCCATCTGCCGGCTCGGGCTGGCGCGCACCTTTCAGATCGTGCGGCCCTTCCCCCATCTCTCCGTGCTCGCGAATGTCCGCGTGGGCGCGCTGGGCCGGCATCCCGACACGCGCGCGGCGGGGGAGCGCGCCCGCCGCGTGGTGGAGCGGGTAGGGCTCGGGGACAAGGTGGACGCGGCGGCGGGCAGCCTCACGCTCTCCGACCGCAAGCGACTTGAGCTGGCGCGCGCGCTGGCCACGGAGCCCACCCTCTTGCTGCTCGACGAGGTCATGGCCGGGCTCACCGCCACCGAGACCGCGGAGATGGTCCGGCTCATCTCCGGCATCAATCGCGACGGCGTCTCCGTGCTCCTCATCGAGCACAACATGCGCGCGGTGATGACGCTCTCGCACCGCATCGTGGTGCTGTCCTTCGGCGAGCAGATCGCCGAGGGGCTGCCCGCGCAGGTCGCCAATGATCCCCGGGTCATCGAGGCCTATCTGGGGGAGGAATATGTCCACGCTCCTCCGGCTTGAGGCCCTCGAGGTCGGCTACGGCGCGCTGACCGCGGTGCGCGAGGTGTCGCTGGAGGTCAACGCGGGGGAGACGGTGGCCCTCATCGGCTCGAACGGCGCCGGCAAGACCACCACGCTCAAGGCCATCACCGGGATCCTCCCCCTCCGCCGCGGGGCGGTGGCGCTGGACGGCGAGCGGATCGACGGCCTGTCTCCGGCGCGGGTGGTGGCGCGCGGCATCGCCCATGTGCCGGAGGGCCGCCAGCTCTTTCCCACCATGACCGTGCGGGAAAACCTCGAGCTGGGCGCCGCCGGCCGCGACGCGCGGGCGCGGCGAGCCGACACGCTGGAGTGGGTGTTCGGCCTCTTCCCGCGGCTCGCCGAGCGGACGCGCCAGCTCGCGGGAACCCTGTCCGGGGGCGAGCAGCAGATGTGCGCGATCGGCCGCGGGCTCATGGCCCGCCCCCGTCTCCTCATGCTGGACGAGCCGAGCCTCGGGCTGGCGCCGGTGGTGGTGAAGCAGATCTTCGAGGTGCTGGCCCAGATCAACCGGGACGGCACCACCATCCTCCTCGTGGAGCAGAACGTGGCCCGCGCGCTCGGGCTCGCTCACCGCGGCTATGTCCTCGAGAATGGGCGCATCGCGCTCTCGGGCACCCGCGACGCGCTGCTCGCCAGCGGCCATATCAAGCAAGCCTACCTCGGGCTGTAGAACGCACGGTAGACTGGCCACGCGATGACGGATCCCGCCTTCGAAGCCCTGGCCCGACGCAACCGCGAGCTGGAGGCCCTGAACGCGGTGTCGGCCACCATCGGCCGCGGCGCCGATCTCGAGGCCACCGCGGGCGACGCCCTCGAGGTGGTGCTGGGGCTGACCGGGATGGGGGTGGGCTGCGTCTTCCGCAAGGATGCCGCCATCGACGGCCTCGTCCTCGTGGCGCATCGCGGTCTCGAGGAGGCCGTCGCGGCCACCCTGGCCGTGCGGCCGCTGCAGGGGACCCACGTCGGAGAGGCGGTGCGAAACGGACGCGTCAACATCGCCGAGATCGAGACCCCACCGGCGAACGGCGCCGCGCTGTGCGGGCTGGCGGCCCGGACACCCGTCCTCACCCAGATCACGCTGCCCATTCCCGTCGAGGACGGGGTCTGGGGCGCGCTGGTGCTCGTGTTCCAGGACCAGCGCGCCTTCGACCCGGAGGAGGTGCGGGTGCTGGAGGCGGTGGCGGGGCAGATCGGGCTCGCGGTGGAGCGGGCCGCCCTCCTCACCGAGTCGCGGGACAGGAGCCGCCGGCTGGAAGCGCTGCGCGAGATCGAGGCGCATATCTCTGCCCAGCTCGACGTGGACGCGCTCCTGGCGGTGGTGGCGGAATCCGTGCTCCGGCTCATCGGGGGCTCCACCGCGGTCGTCTATCTCCGCGAAGGCGACGCGCTTCGCCCGCGCGCGTGGACGCCCGAAGAGGCCTGGTATCGGGGCGTGCTGACGCCGATCGGCACCGGCGTCACCGGCACGGCGGCGGCGCGCCGGATGGGCGTCATCGAGAACGACTATGCCCGCTCCCCCCTGCGCCTGGAATCTTTCGTGGACCGCTACGCTCGGGTGCTCGCCCAGCCGCTGCTCGCGGGAGACCGGGTGGTGGGGGTACTGGTGGTGAACCGGGCCGGCGACACGCCGCCCTTCACCGGCGACGATCTCTCCGTGCTGGCGGACTTCGCCAGCCGCGCCACGGTGGCGGTGGAGAACGCGCGCCTCTTCGGCGAAGCGCGCGGACGCGCCGCCGAGTACCGGGCGCTCTTCGAGGTGGCGGGCATCATCAGCTCCACCCTGGACGTCCAGCGAGTGCTGGACGTCATCGTGGAGCGCTGCCGCGCGCTGCTGGACGCGGGCGCGGCGGGGATCTTCCGGTTCGATGCCGAGCGCGGCGGCCTGGTCTACGGCCGCGGGGTCGGCCTGTCCGCCGAGTTCATCGAGTCGATGGTTCTCCTTCCGGGTGAGGGGACGACGGGCCGAAGCTACCGCGAGGGCCTGCCGGTCTGGACCGCGGACATCCTCGCCGATGACGAGGTCTCGCTCCCCGAGACTTCCCGGGCGCGCATCGCCCACGAAGGCTATCGGGCCGTGCTCTCCGTGCCCATTCGCATCAAGGGCGAGGCGTACGGCGTGCTGTCGGTGTACTGGTGGGAGGTCCGCTCGCCCGATGCCCTCCAGATCGAGCTCCTGAGCACGCTGGCGGGTCAGGCGGCCATCGCGCTGGAGAACGCGCGCCTCTATCAGGCGGCGACCGATCGCGGCAAGCGGCTGGCCGCGCTGACCCGCCTCACGGAAACCCTCACCGCGACGCTGAGCCTGGAAGAAGTGCTCGATCGCGTGGTGCGCTCGGCGGTGGACCTCTTCGGGTCGAGCGTCTCGCGGGTCTGGCTCCTGGATCCGGACGGGGCCTCGCTGTCACTTCGAGCGAGCGCCGGGGCCGTGTCGTCGGTGGTCGGCCGCACCCATTTCGCCTCCGGCGAGGGGCTCATGGGGCATATCGTGGCCACCCGCGCGCCCCTCCTGGTGCCCGATCTTCTCGAGGACCCGCGCCCGGGGAACGCGGAGCGCATTCGCGCGGAGGGCATCATCTCCTTCGCGGGGGTGCCGCTGATGCTGAGCGACCGCGTGCTCGGGGCGCTCTCGGTGTCGGTGCGCGAGCGGCGGCCCTTCGACGACGAGGACCTGAACCTCCTGCAGTCGCTGGCGGGCCAGGCGGCGGTGGCCATCGCGAACGCGAATCTCTACGCGGAGACCAGCCGCCGGCTCGACGAGACCCGCGTCCTGCTCGAGGTGGCGGAGATCCTGAACTCGACGCTGGAGCCGCAGAAGCTGCTCAAGCAGGCCACCATGCGCATCGCCCAGGTCTGCGGGGTGGACCGCTGCACCATCGAGCGCTGGGAAGGCACCCGGATGGTCCCCCTCATGTCCCAGTTCGCGGACGGCCGCCGGGCGCCCGCGATGTGGGAGGCCTTCAACACGGTGGAGCCGTACGCGCCCCTCGAGGTGCCGGCGCACACGCGCGCGATCGCCACCCGACGCCCGGTGGTGATCGACGACGCGGAGTCGAGCGAGCTCATTCCGTCGCGGTGGCGGGACACCTACGGCGTCAAGAGCTACATGGCGGTGCCGCTGTTCCGCGGCGACGAGCTGATCGGCTTCATGAACCTGGACTGCTGCGACCGGCGCATCAGCTTCGCGCCCTGGCAGGTGGATCGCGCGATGGCCATCGCGGGCCAGCTCGCGCTGTCGCTGGAGAACACGCGGCTCTACGCGGAGGCGCAGGAGCGGCTCCGCGAGACGACCGCGCTGCTCGCCGTGGGGCAGGTGCTCTCCCAGCCGGGCACGCCCGGGCAGGTCATGCGCCGGGTGGCGCGGGAAGCCGCGCGCGCCTTCGGCGCCGACATGGCCGGCGTCTACGCGCTCAACCCGTCGCGCGACGCGCTGACCCCGGTGGCCGGCTATCGCGTGCCCAAGCAGCTGCTCCAGCACTTCCTCACCCAGTCCCTCGTGCTCGCGCGCATGCCCGAGCTGGAGGCGGCGTGGCGCGGGGGGCGCGCGATGTGGACGGCGGACATGAAGGGCGATCCCCGCTTCGACCCCGCGCTGGTGGGCGGGCTCGACCCGGGGGCCGCGATCCTCGCCCCCACCCTGGTGCACGGCGAGCCGGTGGGAGCGCTGTCGCTCGTGTGGTGGGGACCGGGACGGGAGCCCGCGCCGGCGGAGATCCGGCTCCTCGAGGGCATCGCGGCCCAGATCGGTCTCGCCATGGAGAACGCGGAGCTCGCCCAGCAAACCGCCCGCAAGCTGCGCGAGACGGAGACGCTGCTCGCGGTGAGCCGCACGATCTCGTCCACCCTCGATCTCGACCGAATGCCGCGCGAGTTCCTGCGCCACGTGGCCCGGTCGCTGAGCGCCAGCACCAGCGGCATCTGGCTGGTGGACGATTCGGGGGAGTGGCTCGAGCCCTTCATGGCCTATCACCTGCCCACCGGCTCCGAGGAAGCGAATCG
>DASRWT010000035.1:0-17180 GCA_035654455.1 Candidatus Nitrosocosmicus sp.
CCTTCTGCGCCGCGGTGCCGTGCTTCATGAGGGTGGGCCCGAGCATGGAGAGCCCGCTTCGATTGAGCGGCTGCGGCGCCTGCGCCCGCGACATCTCTTCGTAGAACATCACCTGCTCCACCAGGGACGCGCCCCGGCCGCCGTACTCGGTCGGCCAGTCCATGCCCACATAGCCGGCCTTGTAGAGCGTGCGCTGCAAGTCGCGCAGCCGCCGCACGGCTTCGAGATCGGCGCGAGAGGAGGCGAAGCCGCGCCCGCGCAGCTCCGCGGGAACATTCGCCGCCAGCCAGGCGCGAACTTCCAAGCGGAAGCTCTGTTGGGTTTCGGTGAAGTCAAAGTCCATTGAGTGCCCTCGCGTGCCTAGATGATGCCTGAATCCGGGCGGGCGATGACGCCGTTGATCTTCCAGGCGCCCGCTTCGTCCACCAGCTCGTAGACGGCCTCGACGCTCATGCCGTTGGCGCCGCGGATCTTGAGCACGAGGTAGACCTTGCCGTTGGGCGCCAGCTCCCCCTGGGCCACCACCGCGAAGACGGAGCGCGCGATCTCCGGATAGCCCCCCGTCACCATGCGCTCGAAGGCGGCGCGGTCGAACTGCTGATGGATGGACTCGGACGCGAAGGTGTAGGCGGTGTCGAAATCGCCGCGCCGGAACGCCTCGAGCTGCTTGAGGACCGGCTCCGTCGCCGCCGCCACCGCCGGCTCGCCCGCGCTGTCCGCCAGCGGCGCCAGGCAGAGCAGCAGCCCGAGAACGAGGCCGGCCTGGGCGATCAATGCATCACGCTGCCGCCGTCCACCATCAGGGCCTGCCCCGTGATGTTCCGCGCCTGGTCCGAGGCGAGGAAGACGGCCGCCCAGCCGATGTCCTCCGGGGTCTGTTCGCGCTTCATGGGGATGACGTCGGCCACGCGCTTGTCGAAGACCTGGCGGGCGGTCATTCCCGCAAAGGCGGGGTTCGTATCCGCGATGTACTTGGCCAGCCCCTCCCAGAAGGCCGTCCACAGCACCCCCGGGCAGATCGCGTTGACGGTGATGCCGTGCGCGGCCAGCTCCTTCGCCACCACCCGCGTGAAGGTGATGACGCCGCCCTTGGCCACCGAGTAGGGCGGCATGGTCTGCGCGGCCAGCGGCCCCGCAATCGAGGCGATATTGATGATGCGCCCGGCCTTCCGCTCGATGAAGTGCGGCGCGATGGCCTTGCAGGTGAGGAACACGGACTTGAGGTTCACCTCGTAGGTGCGGTCCCAGTCCTCTTCCGTGTTCACGGTGAAGGGCATGCCCGGCGGCGACGCCATTCCCGCATTGTTCACCAGGATGTCGATGCGCCCCAGCTCCCCCTTGATGCGGTCGAAGGCGGCCCCGATCTCCGCGCTCTTGGTCACGTCGCAGCGCATGCTGATCGCCTTGCGTCCGAGCGCCTGGACCTGCCGCGCGACATGCGCCGCGTTCCCCTCCTGGATATCGGGGATCGCGATGTCCGCGCCTTCCCGGGCCATGCACATGACGATGCCTTCGCCGATCCCCGCGCCGCCCCCCGTCACCACCGCCACCTTGCCGTCCAGTCTCATATGCGGCCGACTATATAATGTCGCCCTACCCCACTCAAGGAGGCGTCCATGTCCGGAGTCGCGCTGCGCAGCCACAACTGGTTCGGGCGGAAGGATCTGGACGGCTTCGCGCATCGCTCATGGATCAAGGCGGAGGGCTTCTCCGAT
This sequence comes from Candidatus Nitrosocosmicus sp., assembly GCA_035654455.1. Taxonomy (GTDB): domain Bacteria; phylum Methylomirabilota; class Methylomirabilia; order Rokubacteriales; family CSP1-6; genus DASRWT01. Next base: position 1,716 of record DASRWT010000035.1, read on the forward strand.
CTGATGTTCGACGGCCGCCCGGTCATCGGCATCGCGAATTCCTGGTCCGAGCTCACGAACTGCAACGCGCACCTCCGCACCGTGGCGGAGGCGGTGAAGCGCGGTGTCCTCTCCGCGGGCGGATTCCCCCTCGAGTTCCCCACCATCTCGCTGGGCGAGGTCCTGATGAAGCCCACCACCATGATGTTCCGCAACCTCATGGCGATGGACGTGGAGGAGTGCATCCGCGCCTATCCGCTCGACGGCGTGATCTTGCTATCCGGCTGCGACAAGACCACGCCCGCCATGCTCATGGGCGCGGCCTCCGCCGACGTGCCGGCCATTCTCCTCACCGGCGGCCCCATGCTGAACGGCATCCGGGGTCAGGAGCAGCTCGGCTCCGGCACCGACACGTGGCGGCTCTGGGCGGAGCGGCGCGCGGGGCGGCTCACCGAGGAGGAGTTCTGCGAGCTGGAGTCGTGCATGTCGCGCTCGGCCGGGCACTGCATGGTGATGGGCACCGCGTCCACCATGGCGTCCATGGGGGAGGCGCTCGGCATGGCGCTGCCCGGCAATGCCGCCATTCCCGCCGCCGACTCGCGGCGCCTCGCGCTCGCCGAGATGGCCGGGCGCCGCATCATCGAGATGGCCCGCGAGGGCCTCAAGCCGTCCCACATCCTCACCGCCCAGGCGTTCGACAATGCCATCCGCGCGGACATGGCCATCGGCGGCTCCACCAATGCCATCATCCACCTGGTGGCCATCGCCGGCCGCGCCGGAGTGCCGCTGCCGCTCACGCGCTTCGACGAGCTCTCGCGCAGCACGCCGTTCCTGGTGAACGTGAAGCCCTCCGGCAAGTACCTGATGGAGGACTTCTTCTACGCGGGCGGGCTGCCCGCCGTCCTTCGCGAGCTCCTGCCGCTGCTGCACGGCGACGCGCTCACCGTGACCGGCAAGACCCTGGCCGAGAACGTCGCCGGCGCGGAGAACTGGAATACCGACGTCATTCGCCCGCTCGCGCTGCCCATTGCGCCCGAGGGCGGGACCGTGATCCTTACCGGCAATCTCTGTCCCGACGGCGCCGTCCTCAAGCAGTCCGCCGCGTCCGCGCATCTTCTCACCCATCGCGGGCGCGCGGTGGTGTTCGAGGACCATGCCGACCTCCACGCGCGTATCGACGATCCGGCCCTCGAGGTGGACGAGACCTCGGTGCTCGTGCTCAAGCGCGTGGGGCCGAAGGGCGCCCCGGGCATGCCGGAGTGGGGCGCGGCGCCCATCCCCACCCGCCTCCTGCAGAAGGGCGTGAAGGACATGGTCCGCATCTCTGACGCGCGGATGAGCGGGACCTCCTACGGCACCGTGGTGCTGCACGTCTCCCCGGAGGCGGCGGTGGGCGGGCCCCTGGCCCTGGTCCGCGACGGTGACGAGATCGAGCTGGACGTTCCTAACCGCCGGTTGACCCTCCGGGTTCCCGACGCGGAGCTGGCGCGGCGACGGACCCTATGGTCTCCGCGACCACCGCATTTCGAGCGGGGCTACGGGCGGCTATTCCTGGACCATGTGCTCCAGGCGCATCAGGGCGTGGACTTTGACTTTCTGGTCGGGAAGTCGCCGGTCCGGATCGAGGACACCGCCGGGCCGAGCCACGCGTAAATACCCCGGCGGCTGACAACGTCCAACGGGCAGAGGAAAGGAGGCAAGCACATGCGTCGACTCATCGCACTCACCGTCGCCCTCGCGCTCGCCCTGCCCATGGTCATCGTGTTCGCCCCCGCGCCGGCTCGCGCCGACAACGACACCGCCACCAACGTGGCCCTGGGGCTGGCCGCCTTCGCGGTCTTCAACCAGCTCGTGGGCCCTCGCCCGGTCCAGGTGGACTACCGCCCGGAGCCGGTGTACCGACGGGACGGGTACTACGACGGCCCCGTGTATCGGGATAGCTATGGCTATGGAAGGCACGGGTACCGGAGGGTCGTGCCCTACCCGCACGGCCGGTACGAGTTCCGCGGTGACGGCTACTACGGTCAGTGGGTCTGGATCCCCTATGGACGGTATCCGGCGCCCCCCGTTCCGCACTTCCCCCACTTTCCGCGGCCGCCGCACCTTCCGTTCCCCCCGTTCCATCGCTGAGGGCGGGTGCCCGGGCTCGTGACGAGGTGAGGCCCCTGGGGCGTATGCCTCAGGGGCCTTGCTGGCTGCGCTTCCAGCGCTCCATCTCCGGTCCCACCACCTTGTCCCGGCAATCCGGACAGATGCCGTGGCTGAAGGTCGCCGCCGAGCGCTCGCCGATATAGCCCTCGATCGTCTCCCAGTAGTTGGCGTCGTTCCGGATCTTCTTGCAATAGGCGCAGATCGGCAGCATGCCCTGCAGCTGCTTCACCTGGGCCAGTGCCAGCTCGACCTCGCGACGCGCGCGCGCCTCGTCCTCGAAGAGCGTGGCATTGTGAATGGCGAGGGCCGCCTGGGCCACGAAGCTGTCGAGTATGTCCTGATCGCCCGGGGTCAGCTCGAACGGCTGGCGGGAGTTGAACGTGAGCACCGCGAGGAGAACGCCCTCCAGCATGACCGGAAGCCCGTAGAAGCTCTTGAGCCCATGGCGTCGCCACCAGTCGTGGGCCCTGAAGCGGGAGTCGGTGAATACGTCCGCCACCGCCAGGGGCTGACGGTGGGCGGCGATCCAACCCACGACGCCCTCGTCGAACCGTACCTGCCGGAGGGGAAAGTCGGCGGCGAGAACGGAGTCGGAGGACTCCGAGAACTGGAGCGTCATCCGCTCCCGATCGACGACCCAGAAGAGCGCCAGCGGGGAGTCCAGGATCCGCGCGGCGGCGCGGCTGATCTCGGCGAGCACGGTCGGAGTGTCGAGCGAGCCGGAGATGAGCCGGGTGAGCCGGGTGAGGGTTTGCTGGCGCGTCAGCCGCTCCCCGAGCGAGGCGAAAAGCCGGGCGTTCTCGAGCGCCACCGCCGCCTGCTGCGCGAAGGCGGTGAGCACCCGGATCTCTCGGGCGGTGGGCTCGTGGATCGCATTCCAGTAGAGGCAGATCGCGCCCAGCACGGTCTCGCGGCTCATGACCGGAATGGCCAGCACGGCGCGATACGCGTTGTTCGCCACCACCGCCGCCAGCAATCGACCATCGTCAAGAGCGGCGTCATCGTAGCCCGGCAGCGGATGGGCCGCGATGTCGGCGCTCCACACCGGCGCGCGGCGGATCGCCGCCATTCCCGCCGCCCCCTGGCCGACCTTGAGGGGCACCTGGACGAAGGCCTTGGTGGGGGCCAGGTCCCGACTCGTCCGGGGGTTCAGGACCTGCGCCCGCTCGTCGAGCTCGAACACCGCCGAGCCGTCGGCGCCGATGAGCTTGATCGCCCACTCGCCGATGGACTCGAGCACCGCGGCGAGCTCGACGGTGGAGGTGAGCGCGGTCCGGACCTCGTCCAGCGCGGTGAGCTCGCGAGCCTGCTCCTGCGCCGCCTCGAACAGGCGCGCGTTCTCGATGGCGACGGCGGCGTGGCCGGCCAGAGTCTGGAGCAATCCCAGCTCCTCGGGGGCGAACCGATGCCGCTTCGAGAGCGCGAGGCCGAGGGCGCCGAAGATACGGTCCCCGAGGAGGAGAGGCACTCCCGCAAAGGAGACGGTGCCTTCGGCACGGATCCGGCTCGAATTCCGGCTCCGGCTGTCCTCCTGGATGTCATCCACCACCAGCGGCGCTCGCGAGGCGACGACGGAGCCCATGAGTCCCTCGCCGACCGCCATCCGGACGACACCCCCTACCTCGGCCTTCGCGCCGGCGTGGGCCCGAAGCGAGATCATCTGCCCGCCCTCGTCGAGCAGCCAGAGCCGCGCCACCGCCGGCTCGAAGAGCGCCACCGCGTGCCGGACGACTCCGTCGAGCACCTGGTCGAGCGCGAGGGTGGAAGTGAGGCTCTGGGTCAGGTCGGCGAGCGCAGCCAGCCGCTGCCCCTGGTTGGTGGCGGCGGCATAGAGACGGGCATTCCCGATGGCAACCGCCGCCACGTCCGCAAACGAGCCGAGGGAGGCGAGCTGGTCCGCGGTCCAGGGGCTCGATGCCTCCGTGTTCAGGGTGAGCACGCCCACCACCTCGTTCTCGAACCGGACAGGCAGCCCCAGATAGGTGCGAATCCCCTGCTCGCGGTCCCGCTGGGCGAGGAGGTTCTGGGGGTCGTTCTGGGTGTCCGCCACGAACATGGTCTCGCCCGTCGCCGCCACCGTGCCCGAATAGCTCTTGCCGAAGGGTACCGTGAAATTCTTCGGCGCGGTCGCGCCCGCGATGGCGACCAGCCGCAGCACGCCCGCGTCCTTGTCGACCAGAAGGAGCTTGACGTGAGGCGTGCCCGCGAAGCGCGCCGCTTCCTCGACGATCCGGGTGAGGGTGTCGTCGAGGTCCAGCCCGCCGAGCACGAACCGGCCCGCCCGGACCAGGGCGGCATGCTCCGCCGTCCGCGCCGCCACCTCCTCCTCGAGGTTGTTGTACACGCGGTTGTAACGCCGGACGAGGAAATAGCTGAGGCCCATCGCGACGCCGACGAAGGCAAAGTCGAAGACGCGCGCGGTCTGGATGAATCGCGCGGCGTGCAGGGCATCATTGAGCGCCGCACCCGCGTAGATGAGAAAGCCGCCGAGGAAGACGCGCCGCTCCCAGACTCCGAGCCGCCGGGCTCGCCACACCACCCGCACGCAGTAGACGAAGACGACGAGGACGAGTGGTACCGCAACCGGCTGCAGCGGGCCGGGGTCGGCGGCGAGGTACCAGCCGGACAGCGCGTCGATCCGCGGAGTCACGCCTCCGGTGAACCCGAGCGGGGTGAGCGAGATGCAGGCGCCGATGAGGGCGGTGATCACGACAGTGGCCCGGAGGATTCCCCGGGGCGGCCGTTCGCCCACCACCGCGTGGGTGATCCCGATCATCAGCGGGGCCAGGAAGAGCGCGCTCGCCCAGGAGATCCGCGCGCCCAGGAGGGCGCGAGCGCCGTCAAGCGCAACGTACTGGAAGTAGTGGCTTCCGATGACGACCACGGTGTTCGCGCACCACAGCGCGATCCAGAAAGACAGCCGGTCGCTGCGACGGCCCAGCCAGATCGCGAGATGAGCTGCTGCGAGGGAGGCTACCGCCCCCATCAGGAGCAACAGCAGGGGATTCGTCAAGGAAGCGCCCAGCGTCATTGCTCCTCCACCTTGCGCCCAAAGGGGGGCGAACGCGAGGCTCGCGGCACCCCCGCCTTTGGTCCTACGCCGTAGGGCCTACTCTGCCAGTGCCCGGCCGAGAAATCCGCGCGCCGCGCTGAGTCGCCGGACCGCCTCGCCGCGGCCCACGCCCAGGCGGGCCATCACGATGGCGAGCTTGGCGCGGCCGCCGGCGGCCGCGAGCACGCGCTCGGCGGCCCGCGGCGTCACGCGCCCCAGCTCGGCCACGAGAGCCGCCGCGCGCGCCCGCAGCTTGGCCGAGCGCGGCAGGAGATCCACCATGCGGTTGCCGTGGACCTTGCCAAGCCGCACGAAGGTCGCGGTGGTGAGCGTGTTCAGGGCGAGCTTGGTGGCGGTGCCGGCCTTGAGCCGCGTGGAGCCGGCGAGAATCTCCGGCCCCACCGCCAGGGCCACCACCACCCGCGCCACGGAGCGCGGTACGGTGGGATTGCAGGTGACGAGCACGGTGGCGGCGCCGCGCCGGCGCGCTTCCGCGAGCGCCCCCCGCACGAACGGCGTCACGCCGCTCGCCGCCACGCCCACCACCACGTCCCCGCGGCGCGCGCGGCGACGCACCTGGCGCGCGCCGTCCGCGGCATCGTCCTCCGCGCCCTCCCGGGCGCGGAACACCGAGGACCGCCCGCCCGCCATCACCGCCTGGACCAGACGAGGCGGCGTGCCGAAGGTGGGCGGGCACTCGGCCGCCTCGAGCACGCCGAGCCGGCCGCTGGTGCCCGCCCCCACGAAGACGAGCCGGCCGCCCCGTGCCAGCGCGGTCGCGGTCAGCTCCACCGCCCGCGCCAGCGGCGCCGCCCCGCGTCCCACCGCGCGGACGGCCGCCATGTCGGCGCGGTTCATGAGCCGGGCGATGGCGAGTGGCGACATCCGGTCGAGACGCCGGCTCGCGGGGTGGGGCCGTTCGGTGGGCAGGCGCGCGTAGCGAATCTTCCGCATGGACGGCGCGCCTATCCTACTACTATAGAAGCCGGTGACCACCGTTCTCGCCGGTCTCGACGTGCTCGCCCGCCTGCCTCGCCTCCTCCGGGGCCGGCGCGTGGGGCTCCTCTCGCATCAGCCGTCCGTCACGCGCGACCTCCGGCATGCGGTGGACGTGGTCCGCGCGCTGCCCGGCGCGCGCCTCGTCGCCTTGTTCGCGCCCGAGCACGGCATCACCGGCGCCGCGCAGGACCAGATCGGGATCGGCGGCGAGCGGCACCGCGCCGCCGGCCTTCCGGTGTGGAGTCTCTATGGCCGCCGGCTCGCGCCGACCCAGGAATCGCTGCGGGGGCTGGGCGCGCTCGTGGTGGATCTTCAGGACGTGGGCTCGCGCTACTACACCTATGTGTGGACCATGACGCTCGCCATGCGCGAATGCGCGCGCGCGGGCGTGCCGGTGGTGGTGCTGGACCGGCCCAACCCGCTCGGGGGCGAGCGCCTCGAGGGCAATATCGCCGCGCCCGGCTATTCGTCCTTCGTCGGCCTCTATCCGCTCCCGACGCGCCACGGCATGACCATCGCCGAGCTGGCCGGCTATCTCAACGAGACGCATGGCATCGGATGCGACCTCACCGTGGTGCCCATGCGCGGCTGGCGGCGCTCCATGCTCTGGGAGGACACCGGCTTGCCCTGGGTGGCGCCGTCCCCCAACATGCCGACGCTCGACACCGCGCGCGTCTATCCGGGCGGCTGTCTCATCGAGGGCACCAACATGTCCGAGGGACGCGGCACCACGCGGCCCTTCGAGTGGGTGGGCGCGCCCTATCTCGACGGCGCGCGCCTGGCGGTGGCGCTGGAGCGCCGCGCGCTGCCCGGCGTGCGCTTCCGGGCCACCGCCTTCGAGCCCGCCTTCCACAAGTGGCGCGGGCGCCGCTGCGAGGGCGTGCAGGTGCACGTCACCGACCGCGCGCGATTCCGGCCCTACCTCACCTATATCGCGCTCATCGCGGAGGCGCGGCGTCAGGCCGGCCGGCGCTTCCGCTGGCGGCGGCCGCCCTACGAGTTCGAGTGGAAGCGCCTGGCCATCGATCTCCTCGGCGGCGGGGCGGAGATCCGCCGTCACATCGAGAGCGGCCGGCCGCTGTCGCGGCTCACCGCGAGCTGGCGGGACGGCCTCGGGCGCTTCGCCCGCGCGCGCCGGCCCTATCTCCTCTACTCGTGAGCGCGCGATCGTGACCCCGCTCCTGCTTCTTTTCACCCTGGCGTTCCTCGTGTCCGTGGACTTGCGCATCCTGGCGCCGGTGCTGCCGTCCATCTCGGCCTCGCTCGGCACCACCCACGGCGCGGCCGGGCTGGCCATGACGAGCTACGCCCTCGCCTATGGCGTCGGCCAGCTCGGCTACGGCCTGCTCTCCGACCGCCACGGCCGGGTGGCGGTCGTGCGCGCGGCCGGGCTGGGCTGGGTGCTCTTCACCGCGCTCAGCGCGCTGGCGACGACGACGGTCGCCTTCGTGGTGATTCGCCTGCTGGCGGGAGCGTGCGCGGGCGCGGTGATCCCCACCACCGTGGTCTATATCGGCGACACCTACGCCTACGCGGAGCGCCAGGCCGCCATCGCCCGCTTCTCGGTCGTCACCTCGGCGGGCCTCGCGTTCTCCGCCGCGGTGGGCGGCACCATCGCGCACTTCATGTCGTGGCGCCTCATGCTGATCGCCTATGCGACGCTCGGGCTCGTGCCCACCCTCCTCATGTTCCGCCTGCCGCCCGCACGGCCCGAGCGCGCCGCGGACGCGCACTCCAGCGGCGTCCGCTTCGTGGACTTCCTCCTGGATCCGCGCGCGCGCATCGTCTACCTCGCGATCTTCGCCGAGGGTTTTCTCCTCTGGGGCGGCGTCACCTATCTAGGCGGCTACGCGGCTCACCGCCTCGGGATCAATCAGCTGGAGGTCGGGCTCCTGCTCTCGCTGTTCGGATTCGGCACCATGGTGGGAGGGATCTGGATGGCGCCGATACGGCGGCGGATCTCGGAGAGCGGGCTCTCCTGGCTGGGCGGCGCGCTGATGGCGGTGGCATTCCTGGCGTTGATTCCGGCCACCGGCAAGGCGGTCTTCGCGGCCAGCATGCTCGTCCTGGGCCTGGGCTTCGTCGGCCTGCACACCACGCTCCAGCTCCGCGGCACCGACATCTCGTCCACCGCGCGCGGGAAGGCCTTCTCGCTCTTCGCCTTCTTCCTCTTCACCGGCCTCTCGGCGGGCAGCGCCGTGCTCGGCCGTCTGGTGGACCGCGGCGCGGACCGGGGCATGCTCGCCTTTGCGGGCCTCGGTCTCGCCGCCGTCGGGGTCGGCACCGCCCTGGCGGGCCGGAAGCATACATGACGCTCGAGGAGCTGGTCGGCCGGCGGCTCGTCTTCGGGCTCGTGGGCCCGGACCTCACCGACACCGACGTGCGCCTGTTCCGCGATACGCATGCGGGCGGGATCATGCTCTATCGCCGCAACTTCGAGACTCCGGAGCGCTTCCGTGCGCTCCTCGACGGGCTGGAGCAGGCGGTGGGCCGGCGGCTCCTCATCACCACCGACCACGAGGGCGGCCGCATCATCATGCTCAACCGCGGGGTGACCATCTTCCCCGACGGGCTCGCCGCCGGCGCCTCGGGCGACGCGCACTTCGTGGAGCGCCAGGGCCTCATCGAGGGCCGCGAGCTCCGGCGGCTGGGGGTGGACGTCAACTTCGCGCCGGTGCTGGACGTCCTCACCGAGCGTTATAGCCCGAATATCGGCATCCGCTCCTACGGCAAGGACCCCGAGCTCGTGGGGCGACTCGGCGCGGCGCGCATCCGCGGCATGCAGGCGGCGGGACTTTCCGCGTGCGCGAAGCACTTCCCGGGCAAGGGCCACGCGCCGGTGGACGCCCATCTGGGGCTGCCCGTCATCGACTCCGACTGGGCCGAGATGCACGCGGGCCACTTGCCGCCGTTCCTGGCCGCGATGGAGGCGGGCGTGGACTGCATCATGACCTCCCATCCCCTCTATCCGCGGCTCGATCCCGCCGCGCGCATGCCCGCCTCGTTCTCGCGGTTGATCGTCACCGATTATCTGCGCGGCGAGGTCGGCTATCGCGGGGTCATCGTCTCCGACGACCTCGAGATGGGCGCCATCGGCGAGCTCTGCCCCATCGGCGAGGCCACGGTGCGGACGGCGGCGGCGGGGCACGATCTGCTCCTGGTCTGCCATACCGAGCCGAAGCAGCGCGGCGCGCATGCCGCGCTGCTCGACGCCGCCCGGTCGGGCGCCATTCCGCGTCGCGACTTCGAGCTGGCGGCAAGCCGGCTCGATCACCTCGCGTCACGGCGGCCCGAGCGCCATGCCGGCGGCGCCGCGCGCGCGGAGCCGGAGGGCGAGCCGCTGGCTCGCGCCATGGCCACGCGCGCGGTCACCCGCGTGACGCCGCCCGCGCCCGAGCTGCGGAAACGCCTGAACGGCAAGGTGGTGGCGATATTCCCGCGCCTGTCCGCCCTCGCCGACCGGATCACGGTGGAGCCGGCGATGCAGCGCGAGACCGAGTACGTGCGCGCCGCCATGGCCCCGCTCGGAGTCTCGCCGGACGTGGTGGTGGTGGGCGTGGAGCCGACCGAGGCCGAGATCGCCGCCGCCGCCGAGAAGGCGCGCGGGGCCGATGCCACCGTGCTCTTCCTCTACGACGCCCACCTGTACCGATCGAACCGCGCGCTGCTGGAGGCGCTGCAGGCGGCGGCTCCGGCCCTCGCGGTGATCCTGATGCGCGATCCCTACGACGCCGCGCTGCTGGCCCCCGGCGTGCTCGGCCTCACCGCCTACGGCTGGCGCCGCTGCCAGCTCGAGGCCGTGCTCGCGTCCCTGCTCGCCTAGCGCCCCCGTGCGACGCGGGCGCCCGCCGGCCGCGCTCGAGGTCGCGGCGCAACGCCTCCAGGCCGGCCAGGAACGCCTCGAGAGGGCCGGCCACCGCGCGGCCGCGCCGCCGGATGACGCCGATGCGGCGGACGAGCGGCGGCTCCAGCGGGAGCGCGACGAGCTGCCCCGCCGCCACCTCGGCGCGCACCGCGAACCATGAGGTGATGGAGAGCCCCACCCCGGCCTCCACCAGCTTCTTGATCGCCTCGGTATTGCCCAGCTCCATGGGCGCCGCCGGCGCCACCCCCGCCGCGTGGAACCAGGCGTCGATCACGCGGCGCACGTTGCCGCCGTGCTCGAAGAGCACCAGCGGCTCGCGCGCGAGGTCCACCGCGCCGATGCGGGCCCGCGCGGGCCACGCCCGGCCGGCGGGCGCGATGGCCACCAGCTCGTCGTCGTGAAAGGCGGTGATCACCAGCTCGCGATGGCGCACGGGCAGGCTCACGATGCCGATGTCGAGGTCGCTCTCCACCACCGCGCGCGCGATCTCCGCCGCATTGCCGGTGACGATGACGAGGTCGGCGCGCGGGTACCGGGCGCGGAAGGCGCCCAAAGCGGGCGGAAGGAGATAGGTGCTGATGGAGCCGCTGGTGCCGATGCGCAGCCGGCCCGCCACGATACCCTTGAGCCCCTGGATGCGCTCCACCGCGGTCTCCAGCTCGCGCCGAGCGCGGACGCCGTGGGCGAGGAGCAGCTCGCCGGCCGCGGTGGGAAAGGCGCGCTTGCCCACGCGCTCGAGGAGCGCGGCGCCCAGCTCCTTCTCCAGCGCGCGGATCTGCATGCTCACCGCGGGCTGGGTGATGTGGAGCTCGTGGGCGGCGCGCGAGAAGCTGCCGCGCCGGGCCACCGCCTCCAGCGTGCGGAGGTGGGCCATGTGGATGTGCACGCCCCAAACGATATCTGATGGTTCACATCACGACAATTGATTTCCCTGATGGATGCCCTTCGCGGCATCATGGGGCCCGAGGAGGATCCGGCCATGGATCTCAATCCGTACGCGGTGGAGAAGATGGTGGCCACGAAGCTCGCGGAAGCCCGGGAGGCGTCGCGCCGGCGCGCCCTGGTCCGAGACCTTCGCGAGCGCCGTCCCCCCCTCCGCGCGCGGCTGGGCGCCCTCTTCATCCACGTCGGCATGGCACTGGCGCACTCCCATGCCCGCTAAGCATCCGGAGTGGCGGCGCGGGGACCTCATGGTGACCGCCGATCCCGCGCGGCTCGATCTCGACGCGATCTGCGACTTCATCGGCCGGTCGTACTGGGCGCCGAAGCGCAGCCGCGACGTGATCGAGCGCTCGCTCCGGCAGTCCATCGGCTTCGGCGTGTTCCGGGGCGCCCGCCCGGTGGGCTTCGCCCGCGTGATCTCGGATCGCGCCACCTATGCCTATGTGTGCGACGTCTTCGTGGACGAGTCGGAGCGCGGCAAGGGGGTGGGGGCCTTCCTCATGGAATGCGTCAAGGACCATCCCGCGCTCCAGAATCTCGAGCGGTGGAGCCTGGCCACGCGCGATGCCCACGCGCTCTACCGGAAGTTCGGGTTCCAGGAGCTCTTGCACCCGGAGCGGCACATGGAGATCCCGCGCCGGCCCTAGCGCGCGAGAAGGCGCTCAGGGGTGGGGCATATCGGGCCGCACCGCTTCCTCGAGGCTCAGCGTCGGGCGGTCGCGGAAGGGCTCGCGCCGGATGGTGCAGTCGTCGAGATCGCACATCGCGCAGTAGATGCGGTGGCAGGGATCGGTGTGGAAGACCAGCTCTCCCTCCACCCCCAGATCGGCGATCACTCGCGCGGCCAGGTCCTCGGAGAGCTCGTGCGCCTGATCCACCGACCAGAACTCCGGCACCACCAGGTGCGCCTCCACGTGGTGGAAGCGGCCGGCGCGGATGGCGCGGAGGTGGTGGACGCGGATCACGCCCTGCCCGAGGCGGGAGTCCAGCGCTCCGAGCAGGCGGGACACGAGCCCCGTGTCCTCTTCGTCCAGAAGGCCGCCGGCGGCGTGGCGCACGAGGCGGAAGCCCGTCCACATCAGGTTGAGCGCCACCACCCCCGCCGTGGCGGGGTCGAGCCACCAGATCCCGGTGGCCCGGACGAGGAGCAGGCCCACCACGATCCCCACGCTGGTCCAGAAATCGGACAGCACGTGCTTGCCGTCGGCGACCAAAGTGAGCGACTGGTACGCGCGCCCGACCCGCAACAGGTACAGGCCCAGGGCGAGATTGGCGAGCCCGGCGCCGATCACGATGGCCAGCCCCGCGTCGAGCGCGCGGATCTCCACCCCGTGCAGGAGGGCCTGGATCACCTCGTAGATGATGAGCACGGCGGCAAAGGCGATGAGGCCGCCCTCGAAGGCCGCCGAGAAGAACTCGATCTTCCCGTGGCCGTACGGGTGGTTCCGGTCGGCGGGCTGGGCCGCGAAGGCGATGCCGCCGAGGGCGAAGACGGCGGCCACCACATTGACGATGGACTCCAGCGCGTCGGACAGGATGGCGGTGGAGCCGGTCATCCGGTACGCCTGATACTTGGCCGCGAGCAGGACGACCGCGACCACGAGGGAGATGAGCCCGGCCCGCACGCGCACCCGCGAGTCGGCGAGCACCGCATCGGGACCCACCGCCGGCATCACCATCTCTCGCATGATAGCGCGCCCGCCGGGGGCAGGCTACGGGGAGCGAACTAGCGGCCGCGGTCGAGCACCGGCGCCAGGAGCGCGGCGAGGAGCATGGTGCCGGCGGTGCCGAGGATCACCAGCCACGACCAGCCGAGCGCGATCACCCCGCTCTCCCCCAGAACGAGGAGGACGAGGTTCACCAGGGCCATGGCGACCATGGCCACCACGTTGGCGCGGTCCGCGCGGAGCCTGGTGAGGAGCCCGAGGAGGAAGACCCCCAGCAGCGAGCCGAAGGTGACCCCCGCGATCTTGAAGGCCAGCCACAGGATCTGGTTGCGCGACGAGAGCCACCACGCCAGCGCGGCCAGGACCAGCCCGAAGGCCGCCACCGCGAGGCGGGAGACGAACACGTAGTGCCGCTCGCTGCGCCCGCGCACGAGCAGCGGCCGGTAGATGTCGGTGACGAAGGAGGCGGAGAGCGAGCCCAGCGGCGAGTCGATGGACGCGAGCACGATGGCGGTGAGCATGAGGCCGCGCAGCACCTCCGGCATGGCGGTGCGCACGAAGAAGGGAAAGATCTCGTCCGGCCGCGGCAGCCCCGGAGTCGGGTGCTGCGCGTAATAGGCGAAGAGTCCCGCGCCGATGCTGAGGTAGATGGCCAGCGTGGCCAGGGTGCCCAGCGGCGTGAGGATGAGCGTCCGCTGGCTCTGCTTGCGCGTCTCCACGGTGAGGAGCCGCTGCATGAGGTCGTGATCGGTGCCGAAGGCCGCCACCGAGCCCACCAGGCCGTTGAGCACGGCGAGCCAGAAGATATTGGGATCGGTGAGCACGCGCCGCCAGAAGTCGGGATCGCCCGGCGCGGGGCCCCAGTTGATGACGCCCAATCGCCCCGCTTCCGCCGCGATGGCGTACATCGCGCCCAACCCGCCCTCGATCTGCGAGGCCAGGTAGATGACGGTGGCGAGCCCGCCCACCAGGAACAAGGTGGCCTGGAAGACGTTGGTCCACACCACCGCGCTCACGCCGCCCAGGCCGATATAGACGATGGAGATCACAGTGAAGAGCGCGATGGTGGCCCAGAGCGGCCAGCCCATGAGAATGGACACCGCCAGCGCGGCCGCCATCAGCCGCACGCCCGAGCCCAGCAGCCGGGTCACGAAGAAGAAGAGGGAGCCCGTCACCTGGCTGGCGGCGCCGAAGCGGTCCCGCAGGAACTCGTAGATGGTGGTCACGTTGTGGCGGTAGAAGGCGGGGATGAAGAGAAAGGCCACCACCAGCTTGGCCAGGCTCGACCCGACGAAGAACTGCACGTACTGCCAGTTCTCGCTGTAGGCGGTGGCGGGGACCGAGATGATGGTGACCGCGCTGATCTCCGTGGCGAGAAAGGAGAGGCACGCGGCCCACCACGGAATGTGGCGGCGGGCGAGAAAGAAGTCCGCCGTCTCGCGCTGCGAGCGAGTGAACGCCCCCCCGATGGCCACCAGCGCGCCGAGGGAGAGGAAGAGCACGGCGTAGTCGGGCCAGGTGAGGCCGGTGCCGGTCACGGAGGGGGCCATGGCCTGCCGTCATTATGCGCGTCGGAAACGGCCGGCCGTGCATATTGGGTGCATGCGATCGAGGAAAGCGCGAGCGGCCTGGGCCATCGGCTGCGACCTGGGCGGGACCACACTGCGTGTGCTCGCGCGGGACCCCACCGGGCGCCGGCGCCGCCTGCGCGCGCCCGCGGTGCCCCTCGCCGCCCTGCCCGCGCGCCTGCGCGCCGCCCTGCGCGGGTGGGCCATCCGTCCCGATGAGGTCGGCGCGCTGGTGGTGGCCTCGCGGGGCGTGTGGACGCCGGCCGAGCGGCGCGCCGCCACCGCGCGGCTGCGCGGCCTGGGGCGGCGGGTGCGCGTGCTCTCCGACGTCGAGGCGGCGCGCGACGGCGCCCTCGGCGACCGCCCCGGCATCCTGCTCCTGGCCGGCACCGGCTCCATCGCGCTCGGCCGCGACCGCCGCGGCAAGCTCGGCCGCGCGGGAGGACTGGGTCCCCTCCTGGGCGACGAGGGCTCGGCGTTCTGGATCGGCCGCGCGTGGCTACCCATCGCGCGCCGCGGCGCCGGCGCCCTTGCGCTCCGCCGTCTCGCCTTGAGGCCCGACGCGGTGGCCCGCGTGGCTGCGCTGGCGCCGGCGGCCGTGCGGGCGGCGCGAAGCGGGCACCCCATCGCCCAGGCCATCGTGGTGGGGGCCCACGTCGCGCTGGCCGAGCTGGTGGCCGACCTGGCCGGGCGCCTCCGCTTGCGCCCACCCGTTCCGGTGAGCTGGGCCGGCGGCCTCCTCGAGGATCCCCGCTTCCGCGCCGGCGTCTGGCTGGCCGCACGCAATGCCGGCCTGCGCCTCGCGCCAACCCCTCCGCGCGGCACGGCGCTGGACGCCGCGCTCAGGCTTGCGGAGCGCCTGATCGCGAGGAGAGCGCCGGCGCGCTGACCTCGTCGCGGGCTGCTTCAATCACTTCTTCGCGGAGCTTCGCTTGGGCCGGCGGACGACTCTCACCTTGCCGCTACCTCCGCCTCCGCAGAAGAACCGATCGCCGCCATCGGACTCCAGTCCCGACACGTTCACTCCGGGCGGCATCTCCAGCCGCTCCAGGACCTCTCCCGTTCGAGGGTCGACTCGACGCAGATCGCTCTCGTCACCTTCCCAGGTGCCGTGCCACAACTCTCCGTCCACCCAGGTGACTCCGGTGACGAAGCGGTTGGACTCGATCGTGCGAAGAATCGCCCCGGTCTGGGGATCGATCTGATAGATCTTCCGGTCCCGGTACTGTCCCACCCAGAGCG
>DASRWT010000036.1:0-26601 GCA_035654455.1 Candidatus Nitrosocosmicus sp.
CGCGGAACCCTGCCCCTACGCGCGCTGCTCACCCCCCGCACGGCAAACGGGTCGGCGAACGCCTCGGCGAACGGCTCGCCGACGGACGGCGGCGCCGCGCCCGTCCCCGTGACCGTCGACCATCTCGTCGTCGAGGATGGAGGAGCCCGCACCGTCGATCAGCGCGTCGTGCCCCCGTTCGCCCTCGATACGCAGCGTCTGGCGGGGCGCGTCGACGGTCTCTCGACGGACCCCGCGGCCAGACCCGCCCGCCTGGAGATGGCGGGGCGTGTTGGCGCCGACTCGAGCCTCGACCTCCGCGGCACCCTCGGCTCGCTGGGCGGTCCCCTCCGTCTCGACATGAGCGCCGAGCTGCGGGGGTTTGCGGTGCCGCGCACGAACCCGTACCTGGTACAGCAGGTGGCGTGGGAAGCGCGCTCGGGATCGCTCACCACGAGCGTGCGCTGCCGGATCGACGGCGACGCCCTCGACGCGAGGACCGAGATCCTGCTCAGTCGACTCGAGGTGGGGCGGGCCGGCGGCCCCGACGAGGCCCAGGCGCGCATCGGCCTGCCGCTCGGCACGATCGTCGCGCTGATGAAGGATCGGCGCGGCGACATCCGCGTCTCGCTGCCCGTGGGCGGACGGCTGAGCGATCCACGCCTCGACATGAGCGAGGCCCTGTGGAGCACGGTGCGGAACGTGGCGGTCAAGGCGATCACGGCGCCCGTGAGCTGGATCGGGCGCGTCCACGTCGGACCGAATTCGAAGATCGAACGGGTGGTCGTGGACCCGATCCCCTTCGCGCCGGGGTCCGCCACGCTCGCGCCGGATGCCCAGGAGCAGGTGGCCCGGCTGGCGGCCTTTCTCGAGCAGGTGCCCGAGGTGCGTCTGGCCCTCGTGCCGGTGGTGTCGTCCCGGGACCTCGCCGCGCTCGAGGAGAAGGCGCGCGAACCGAGAGCGGGCCTGATCCGCTGGAAGAAGGCGACGGAGCCCGCCGAGCTCGCCACCGAGCGTCTGGAAGCGGTGCGCGAGGGGATCAAGCGCGCCGGCGGCAACGGCGAGCGCCTGAAAGTCGCCGCCCCTTCCGCGGCCGAGAGCGGAGAAGGCCAGGTGAAGGTGGACCTGATCGAGCCCGAGGATCCAGGACGCCCAGGATTCCTTCGCCGCCTGCTGGGCCAGACGGGATCAGGCGGTAGTCCCGCCGCCGGGAGCTGAAATGGAGAGGCGCATTCCCTGGCTCTTCCTGGCCTGGCTCGCCGTCGCTGTCGGCGCCTGCGCCACCGTCGATCCGTGGCAAGACGCGCGGATCGAGAGTGAGGTGAAGGCCCGTCTCGTCGCCGAGAAGGACGCGAACCTCACCCGGCTCGGCGTCGTGAGCAGGCAGGCGGTGGTGTACCTGACCGGCGACGTCGCCTCGGCCGACCAGAAGGCGCTGGCGGAGAGCGTGGCGCGGGGCGTGGGCGGGGTGCGACGCGTCGTGAACACTCTCGCCGTGCGGTCCCCTCGCGCTGACTCCTCGCCCCGATCGCCCTAGCCGAGGCTGGATGGTGGACGCCCTCATCGAGTCGGCGCTGCGTCAGGCCCGGAAGCCGGCCGCACCGCCCACAGCGCCGCTCCCTGCAGGACGAGGGTCACCGCCAGCGCGGCGGCAAAGGCGCGGAGCGTCCCCGCCCGCTCGATGAGCGCGGCGAGGACGACGAAGAAGGCGCCAAAGCCGAAGAGCCCGGCCAGCAGTCCCCTCAGCGCGCGCGTGGCCGGCCCTGGGCCGTCCTGCCCGTGGGCGAAGACGGCGAGGATGCCCGCGTAGACGGGAAACGTCGCGAGGAGGCCGCTCAGCCGCGAGCCGAGGGTGGCGGCGGCCGCCGTCAGCGCGAGAACGAGCGTGGTCGCGACCACCATTCGGGCGGGAATGTCCCAGCGCGGCGGTGGGCTGGGCCGGCGCGCCTCCGCGCCGCGCGGCATGAGGAGCATGGCCACGCCGAGCCCGCCCATCACCAGCGCGGTGAGCGGCCAGAGCGGCAGGGCCAGCGCCTGGAGGGCCGCGCCCGCTGCGGCGAAGGCAAGCGCGCCGCCCGCGAAGGCCGCGGGCCAGCCGCCGCGGAAAGCCAGCGCCGCATAGCCCAGGCAGAACACACCCTGCGCGAGCGCGCCCGCCAGCGAGCCCAGCGCAGCGCCGGCGGCGAAGCCGGGCCCGTGCTCCAGCACCAGAAAGAAGGCGATGGGCCCGGAGGTGAGCGGGAGCGCCACGATCACGCCGCCCACCCCCTGCCCCCAGCGACGGCCGGCGAGGCTGGCGGCGCCGATCAGCGTGGGCGTGACGAGCAGCTTGAGGAGGAAAAGGCCCGGCGCGCCGCCTGCCACCGGGGCGGCGCTAGGCCGGTCGGTCCGCGCGCCCCGGCGGAGTCTCGCCCGGGGGTCCGCCCGCGCTCATGGGCACGCCGCTCATGGACGCGAGCACGTCGAAGATCGCCGCGCAGTCGCGGTCGCCCAGGCCCATGGCGCGCGCGGCGCCCAGTAGCTCGTGCGCGAGCGCGGTGGTGGGCAGCGGCACGCCCACCGCGCGGCCCATCTCCAGCGCGAGCCCCAGGTCCTTTTGCATCATGGCGCAGTCGAAGAGGGGCTCCGCGGGCGAGGTCACCACGAAGCTCGCGCGGTACTGAAGCATCGGCGAGGCGAGCACGCTCCTCATGAGCGCCTCCACCGCCCGCTCGCGCGGGATGCCCGCCTTCTCGGCGAGGAGCACGGACTCCGAATAGGCGGCGAGCTGGATGGCGATGCCGAGATTGATGGCCACCTTCATGGTGACGGCCAGGCCCAGCGGTCCCATGTGCGTGATGGTGGGGCCGATGGAGAGGAGAAAGGGCCGCACGCGCTCGAGCGCGGCGGCGTCGCCGCCCACGAGGAAAGCGAGCTTCCCCTGCTCCACCGTGATCGAGCTGCCGGACACGGGCGCGTCGAGGAAGGCGCCGCCGGCGGCCGCCGTCTCGGCGCCCAGGGCGCGCGACACCGCGGGGCTGACCGTGCTCATGTCCGCCCACACCGCGCCCGGCCGGAGGCCGGCCAGGATGCCGTCGGGGCCACGCGCGATCTGGAGCAGGGCGTCGGAGTTGGTGACCATGCTGAGCACGGCGTCGCCGGCGGCGGCGGCTTCGCGCGGCGAGGAGGCCACGCGCAGACCGTGGGGAGCGAGCGCCTCCGCCTTGGCCCGCGAGCGGTTGTGGCCGGTCACCTGATGTCCACCGGCCAGGAGGCGGCGCACCATGGCCGAGCCCATGACGCCCAGCCCCACGAATCCGACCGCGCCCAGCGCTCAGGCTCCTCGCGGCTCGCCGCCGAAGCGGAACATGGCCGACTCGAGCCCCAGCGCGGCCTTGCCGATGGCTTCCATCATGCGGTCCATGGTGGGCGGCATGAGCGTCGCCGTGCGCACGTCGCGGAAGGCTCGCTCGACCGGATAGTCCTTGTAGGCGGCACGGCCGCCCACCGTCTGGATCGCGTGCGCGGTCACCGCCAGCCCCACCTCGGTGGCGAGAAGCTTGGCGCGGTTGGCGAGGAGGCCGCGCGTGGGCGTGTCCGCGCGATCCCAGCGCGCGGCGGCGTCCTCGAGCACGAGGAGCACGGCGTAGAGGCGCGCTTCCAGCTCGCCGATATGCCGCTGGATGGCGGGGTCGTGCGCCACCGCGATGTTCTCCGGCTTCACCACCCGCTTCTTGACGTAGTCCATGGCGAAGGCCAGCGCCGCCTCCGCCAGCGCGACGTAGATGGCGGCATAGCCCAGCGCGAAGCTTTCCACCACCCCCGCCTGCAATGCCGATCCCGGCTCGCCGAGCACCGCATCGCCGGCGATGCGCGCCCCCTTGAACTCGACCGCGGGGCTGAAGGTTGCCCGCATGCCCAGGGTGTCCCACTTCCCATCGGTGTGGAGCCCGGGCGTCTCCGCGGGCACGAGGGCCAGGAGCAGGGCCTTCGACATGTCGGAGGCGCCGTCGAGCGCGCACCAGACCATGTAGTGGGACGCGCCCAGCGCCATGGTGCAGAAGTGCTTGACCCCGTCCACCACGTAACCGCCGCCGTCGCGGCGGAGCACGGTCTCCATCTGGAAGGTGCGGGACAGGCTCACCGCGGGCTCGCTGCCCCAGGAGCCGAAGAGCCGGCCGTGGTCCACCACTTCGGCGAAGTAGCGCCGCTTCTGGGATTCCGTGCCCAGCGCGTCGATGAAGCGCATGACCGTCGAGTGCATGTGCACGGTCATGGCGGTATTGGCGCAGCCGCGCCCCACCGCCCGGAGGCAGGCCACGTAGGTGGCCATGTCCAGCCCGAGCCCGCCGTAGGCGGTGGGGATGGCGGCGCCGAGGATGCCCTCCCGCCAGAGGTCGCGCCAGCTCTCGACCGGGTTCGTGCCCTCGCGGTCGTAGTACGCCGCGCGGGGCGCGATCTTGGCCCGCGTGAGCTCGTCGACGCGCACGACGAGCGCACGCGGGCCGTCGGGGAGGTTCATCCGCTAGGCGCCCATGGCCTATGCCATCGTCGCTGGGGGCGTCACCACGTCGGGGCGAGCCGATCTCCGGCAGCGGCACGTGTCGATCTGGTGCAGCTCGACGAGGTTACCGTGCGGATCGTCCATGAAGATCTGCTCGAGCTGCGGTCCCACCACGGACTTGATGGTCCAGAAGGGCACCCCCATCCGCTCCAGCTCACGCTTCGTCTCCTGCACGTCCGCCACCGCGAGGGCCACGTGGAGATGGGTGGGATCCTTGTCGGGCCCCTTCGCGTAGCGTGACTGGCCCTCGCAGCCCATGATGTGAATCTGGGTGTCGTTGCCGCAGTCCATCCAGTAGCCGGGAATGCCGGGAATGTTCGGGCGACCCCGGTCCGGCGTCAGGCCGAGGACATCCCTGTAGAAGCCGAGACATTTTTCCGTCTCGTCGGGATTCACGCGGATACCGTGGTGGTGGAGCTCGAGCACCTTGACGGCCATGTCAGATCCTCCGTGCCGGGGATGGCGCGGCGGCAGGCGCGGGGGCCTCCGGCGCGCGGGGTGTGACGGACAGACGCTCGACCAGAGTGCCCCAGACGCCCCTGGGGAGGAAGAGGACGAACGTCATGAAGATGAGCCCGATGACGAGGGGCCACGACTCGGTGAAGACGCTCAGCCGGTCCTCGAGCACGAGGTAGGTGCCAGCGCCCACGAAGGGACCGAAGAAGGTCCCCGCGCCGCCCAGGAGCGTCATGATGACGATCTGCCCCGAGGTGGTCCAGTACAGCGACTCCACCGGCACCACCGCGAGCCGGAGGGCGTCCAGCCCGCCCGCGAGGCCGGCGAACATGGCGGAGAACACGAAGGACAGGTGCCGGATGCGGTTGACGTCATAGCCGCAGGCGGCGGCGCGGTCGCCGTTCTCGCGGATGGCCTGGAGCACGGTGCCGAAGGGCGAGTCCAGGATGCGCTTGAGTCCCGCCACCGCGAGGACGACCACCGCATACGCGAAGTAGTAGAAGGCCAGCGTCCCGTCCAGCTTGAAGGTCCAGCCGAAGAGGTTGAGCGGCAGCTGCGGGATTCCCCGCAGGCCGTCGTCGCCCCCCGTCACCTCGGCAAGGTGGAACGCGACGAAGTAGAGGAGCTGGGCGAAGGCCAGCGTGAGCATGGCGAAGTAGATCCCGCGCCGGCGAAGGCAGAAGAAGCCGATGACCGCGCCGCCCAGCATCGCCAGCAGCGGGCCGGCGGCGAGCCCCAGCCACAAGGACCCGATCTTCACCTTGGCGAGGAGGATGCCGGTGCCGTACGCGCCGAGCCCGTAGTAGGCGGCGTGGCCGAAGGACAGGAGACCCGTGTAGCCGTAGAGCAGATTGAACCCCAGGGCCACCAGACCGAAGATCAGCACCTGCGCGGCGAGAGCCTTGTACGGGACCAGGAACGGAAAAGCGGCGAAGAAGATGGCGAAGGCGAGCACCGGGTGCCGCCCCACCGCGGCGAACACGGGTCCGAGGACGCGCATGCTCACTCCGCGAGCCCGGCTTCGCCGAAGATGCCGCTGGGCCGGATGAGGAGGACCACCGCCATCACCACGAAGACCATGATCTCGGCGAGCTTGGGGGCGAAGAAGGTGGTGATGCCCACTACCTGCCCGATCATGATGCCCGCCACCACCGCGCCGAGGAGACTGCCCATGCCGCCCACCACCACCACCACGAAGGACTCGATGACCATGGTCACGCCCATCTCGGCATAGGCGCCGCGCATGGGCCCGGCCAGCGCCCCCGCGAGGCCGGCCAGCCCGCAGCCGATCCCGAACACGAGCAGCCAGATGCGATTGAGGTTGATGCCGAGCGCCCGGACCATGAGGGGATCGCGCGAGCCGGCCCGGATGATGAGGCCGATATTGGTGCGGGTGACGAACGCCCACAGGCCGATGAGCACCGCCACCGTCACCCCGATGACGAAGAGGCGATAGGCGGGGAAGGCCATGAAGCCGAGGTTGACCGCGCCCGCCAGCTCACGAGGGGGGTCGAGGGTGAGCCCGACCTTTCCCCAGATGAGCTTGGCGGTCTCGATCAGCACGAGCGAGAGGCCGAACGTGAGCAGCAGCGGGTCGTCCGGGCTCCGGCCGTAGAGCCTCCGGATGAGGAAGCGCTCCACGAGAAGCCCGAGCGTCCCGACGATGATCGGAGCCACCACCAGGGCCAGCCAGAAGCTCCTGGTGTAGGTGAGCACGAACACGGTGAAGTAGGCGCCAAGCATGTAGAGCGCCCCGTGGGAGAAGTTCACCACCGTCATCAGCCCGAAGATGAGCGACAGGCCGATGGCGAGCAGCACGAAGATCATCCCCAGCACCAGCCCGGTGAAGATCTGGGGCAGGACGGCGGCGAGCGAAAGATCGCCCATGGCGCGGGTGGCTCCGCCGCTAGGCGTGGCCCTTCTCGGCGCAGGTGCGGTCGTACTTCTCGTCCGCGGCCACCTTGGCCACGATGTCGGCGAGACCCCACTCGCCCTTGGCCTTGCCGGGGCCGCGCCCCTTCATGATCCAGAGATCCTGGAAGGACTTGTTGTCGCAGGCCCGCCACCACTGCTTGCCCTTGAAGTGATCGTAGGTGGGGCTCTTCCGCAGCGCGTTGGCCACCGCCTCGGCGTTCGTGGACTTGGCCAGCTCCACGCCCCGCGCCACTTCCATCACGCCCGAGTACGAGTACGCGCCGTAGTCACCGGGCGGCATGTTGAACTTCTTCATGGACGCCTCGACGAACTTCTTCGCGGTGGGGATGGAGTCCTGGAGCTCCCAGTACCAGTTGAGCGCTCCGTGCACGTCCTGGTAGAGCTCGGGGCCGCCTTCCTTCAGATAGGCTATCCAGAGGAGCGGCTGGGCGAGCTTCATCTGCTTGTCCATGCCGAAGCTCCGCGCCTGCTTGAGGAAGGCGATGTTGTCGGCGCCGGGCGTGACCGACATCAGCACGTCGGGCTTGGCGGCCTGGATCTTGGGGAGATGCGCCGAGAACTCGGCGCTGCCCAGAGGATACGGCGTGGAGCCGAGCAGGGTCCCCCCGTTCGCCTTCAGCGTGTCCTGGAGCACCTGGTTGTTCTGCTTGCCCCAGGCGTAGTCGGCGTAGATGATCCACCATTTCTTGCCGAGGTTGTCGCAGGTCCACTTGCCCATGACGCGGGAGGTGATGGTGGGATTGAGGGCCTCGTGGAAGGTGATGGGACTGGTATCCGGCTTGGCGCTGATCTCGTCGGACTGGCTGGTGGAGATGAAGAGCACGTTGGACTTCTTGGTCTGCTCGTTGATGGCCATCTGCACGTGGGCGGCGAGCCCGCCCACGATGAACTGCACCTTCTCGTTCTCGATCAGCTCCTTGGTGCGCTGGGCGCCCACCGCGGGCTTGAGCTGATCGTCGCGGAAGAGCACCTCCACCTTGCGGCCCATGATGCCGCCCTTCCCGTTCAGCTCGTCCTGCGCGAGCTGGGCGCCCCGCTGCATGTCTGCCGCGAGGGCCGCGAAGGGCCCGGTCAGCGGCAGCGGACAGCCGATGCGAAGCGGCTCCGCCTGGGCCCGCAGCACCGCGGGGAACCAGCCCTGAGCCGCCACCGCGCCCGCGGCGACGCCGGTCCCGGCCAGAAACTTGCGACGTGTGATCGAAGCCATCGTCGTGCCTCCCTTGGCTGATGAGTGAGCCTTCGGTCCAACCTCTACTCGAATTCCAGCGCCCTGGCCTCCAGCCCGCACAGGGCCTTGCCTACCGTCTCCAGACAGCGATCGTTGGAGGGCGGCATCACGGGGCCCGCCATCGAGTCCCGGTGCCAGCGCTCCAGGGGCAGCTCCCGGAGGATACCGCGCCCGCCCGCGAGGCGAATGGCCTCGGTGGTCACGCGCATCCCCGTCTCCGCGGCGAGATACTTCGCCTGGCTCACGGCCAGGGTGGCGGCGGCGCGATCGCCGCCGGCCTTGATCTGGGCGGCCTCCCAGAGGAGGAGGCGCGCGGCGCGGATGGCCGTCCCCATCTCGGCGAGGGTCCGCTGAGTGAGGGGGTGGTGCGACAGCGGCAGCGGGGACGGCTTGAAGGTCTTGGTGCGCGCGAACTCGAGGATGAAGTCGAAGGCCGCCTCGCCGATGCCGAGGTAGGTTGCGGCATAGCCCAGCGCGAAGCCGGACAGATCGATGCTCAGGAGCCCGGCCGGCCCGCCGATCACCTGATCGGGGCCCACGAAGGTCTCGTAGCGGATGCTGTGGCTGATGGTCCCCCGCATGCCCATCGCGTTCCAGGTCCCCTCCACCTTGACCCCGGGGTCACCACGGCTGATCACCGCCGAGAGGAGACCCTCGCGGGCGGTGACGCTGCCCTCGCGGACGCCGGAGAGGAAGTAGTAGTCGGCGGCGTCACCCAGCGAGCAGAAGTGCTTGAGCCCGCTCACGTGATAGCCGCCCTCGGCGGGCCGGAACACCGTCTGGAGCACGAACTTGTCGCGGAAGGACGACTCCGGCTCGCTGGTGATGGAGGCGAAGAGCCGCCCCCGCTCCACCACCTCGCCGAAGTAGTGGCGCTTCTGGGCGGGGCTGCCCAGCGCGTCGATGAAGGTCAGCACGTTGGAGTGCATGTTGAACGTCAGCGCGGTGGCGCCGCAGCCGCGCGCGATCTCCAGGAGGCAGATGGCATAGGTGAGCGGATCCGCGCCGCGCCCCCTGTACTCGCGCGGCACCACGAGGCCGAGGAGACCCGCCGCGTGGAGGTCGGCGTAGTTCTCGGCCGGGAAGGCGGACGCGCTGTCGTAGCGGGCGGCCCGGCCGGCGAACCGCTCGCGGGACAGGGTCGACACCGCGTCGACGAGGCCCCGCTGCTCCGGGCCCAGCGGGGGGAGCGGAAACAGGGGCTACTCCATCCGGCGGACGCGGGGCGCCTTGGTGGGGCCGATGAACTCCAGCATATTGCCGTCGGGGTCCTTCACGAAGAGCTGCCGGAGGCCGGTGGGCGTGGACACGAGGTCGTGAGCGTGCACGCCGGTGCCGGCCAGCCGCTGGGCGGTGGCGTCGCAGTCATCCGTCCACAGCGCGAAGTGCGGGTAGCGCCCCTCGAACGACTCGCGCTCCACCGGCGACCGCACGAGCGTCTCGTTCACGATGATGTGCAGCGAGAGCCCGTCGCCGATCCCGTACCAGACCCCGGGGAAGTTGAAGGCGGGCCGGGGAATCTCGGGGAAGCCCAGCAGGCCGCCGTAGAAGTCCTTGGCCTTGGCGAGGTCGGTGACGGTGATGCTGACGTGATTGAAGGCCTTGAAGAGGCTCATGGGCGAGTCCCCCGTGGGAGCCATTGGTAACAATCGGCCCCGCTTTTGTCAAGACACGCCGCGCGCTTACGCGGCTCCGGCGCGCCACGATTCGCAATCCCGAATTGAGCCCCTGGGGCGTTGCCCGCTCTCCGGCCAGAGGCTATGATCCGCCGATGACTCCCTCCCCCCTGGCTCCATGATCGGCGCCGCCCTCACCCGGCTGGGCGCCGAGCCCTTGCTCACCGGTCACGGCCGCTTCGTGGCCGACGTGCGCGCGGACGGCATGCTGGAGGCGGCGGTGCTTCGCTCCCGCCACGCGCATGCGCGCATCGTCCGCCTGGACACGCGGCGCGCCCGCTCCCTTCCGGGCGTGCGGGCCGTCCTCACCGCCGACGACGTGCCCGCCACCGCCATCATCCCCAATCGGGTCCCCGTGCCCGAGGGCACGCCGCGCTACCTCCAGCCCGCCATCGCCCGCGGCGTGGTGCGCTATGTCGGCGAGCCGGTGGCCCTGGTGGTGGCGGACACCCGCTACATCGCCGAGGACGCGCTCGACGCCATCGAGGTGGAGTACGCGCCACTGCCCGTGCTGGCCTCGGTGGAGGCCGCGCTGGCGCCGGGAGCGCCCCGGCTCTTTCCGGGCACCGACTCCAACAACGTGGCGGTGATCGGCATGCGCGTGGGCGACGCCGACGCCGCGCTCGCCGCCGCCTCCCTGGTGCTCCGCGAGCGATTCGCGCATCCGCGGCAGACGGCGGCCGCGCTCGAGACGCGCGGGCTGGTGGCGGTGCCGCCGACCGCGAGCGGGGGCGAGCTGCACCTCATCGGCTCCACCAAGTGCATCCACATCAACCGCGGCATCCTCGCGCCCATCTTCGGCCTGCCGCCGGGCGCGCTCCGCCTCACCGAGGTGGACGTCGGCGGCGGCTTCGGCGTGCGGGGGGAGCTCTATCCGGAAGACATCCTGGTGCCGCTGGCCGCGCTCGCGTGCGCTCGCCCCGTCCGGTGGCTCGAGGACCGGCGCGAGAACCTCATGGCCGCCAATCATGCGCGCGAGACCGTGTACGAGCTGGAGATGGGCTTCGACCGCGACGGGACCATCCGCGGCGTGCGCGCGGTGATCCGCGCCGACATCGGCGCCTATGTGCGCACCGCCGCGCTGGTGCCGGCGGAGTTCGGCGCCGCGCTGCTGCCCGGCCCCTATCGCATGCCGGACTATACCTGCGACCTGTGGAGCGTGGTCACCAACAAGACGCCGGTGGGCACGCTGCGCTCGCCCGGCCGCCCCGAGTGCAACTTCGCGCGCGAGCGCCTGCTCGACACGGCGGCGGCGCGGCTGGGCCTCGACCCCGCCGTGATCCGGCGACGGAATCTCGTGCGGGCCGACGAGATGCCCTGGGATTGCGGCACCACCTCCTTCGGCGTGAAGACGGTCTACGACTCCGGCGACTTCCCCGCGCTCTTCGAGCGCCTGCTCGAGCGCCTGGACTATCCGGGGGCGCGCGCCGAGCAGCGGGCGGCGGCGGCGCGGGGCGTCCGTCAGGGCATCGGCCTCGCGATGTACGTGGAGAAGACCGGGCTGGGCCCCTTCGAGACCGCGCGCGTGGAGGCGCGGCCGGACGGCCGCTTCCGCGTGGACACCGGGGCGTCCTCGATGGGGCCCGGGCTCGAGACGGCGCTGGCGCAGATCCTGGGGTCCGCGCTCGGCCTTCCCGCCGACCGCTTCGAGGTGCGGCATCCCGACACCGCCGCCATCGAGAGCGGCGTGGGCACCTATGGCTCGCGCGGCACCGTCACCGCGGGCAATGCCGCGCAGATGGCGGCGGACAAGCTCGTGGAGGACGCGAGCGCCCGCGCGGCGGTGCTCCTCGGCGTCCCGGCGGAGGAGGTTCGCTACGCGGCCGGCCACTGCGCGGCGCGCGGGCGCCGTGTGAGCCTCGCCGAGCTGGCCGCCGCGGCCCCGCTGGCCGCCGGCGCGTCGTTCAGCGTGCCCAAGCTCACCTACGCGGGCGGCGGGGCGGCGGTGGTGGTGGAGGTGGACGAGGCCACCGGCGCGGTGCGGGTGCGCCGGGCGGTGGTGGGAGCCGATGTGGGCCGCGCCGTGAATCCTGCCCTCGTCGAGGCCCAGCTCGCCGGCGGCGCCGTCTTCGGGATCGGCAATGCGATGCTCGAGTCCCTCGAGTACGACGCGGAGGGGCAGCTCCTCACCGGGACCTTGCTCGACTACGCCCTGCCGCTGTCCACCGACGTGCCCTTGATCGAGGCCTTCTATCAGGAGATTCCCGCCCACACCAATCCGCTGGGCCTGCGCGGCGTGGGCGAGTGCGGCAACCCCGGATTCGGCGCCGCCATCGCCAACGCGGTGTGCGACGCGCTCCGGGACCTCGAGGTGCGTATCACCACGCTGCCCGTCACGCCGTCGCGGGTACGCGCCGCCATCGAGGCCGCTGCCCGGGCCCGCCCCGCCCGCGGCTGAGCTTCCCCGTGCGCTTCGCCATCTACCTCCCCACCTACGCGTGGCCCGACCTCGACTTCGAGAAGGCCGGGCGCATGCGGGAATTCGCGCGGAAGGCGGACGCGCTGGGCTTCGACGCGCTGTGGGTGTGCGAGCACTTCCTCGTCGCGCCCGGCCTCTACGGGGCGGTGTGGATGTCGCCGCTGCTCTGCCTCTCCCACGCGGCGGCGGTGACCAGCCGCATCCGGCTCGCCACCGGCGTGCTCGTGCTGCCGTACCATCACCCGGTGACCCTTGCCCGCGAGATCCAGAGCCTGCATCACCTCTCCGGCGGCCGCGTGGTGCTGGGGGTGGCCTCGGGCTGGGATGCGCGCGAGTACGAATCGCTCGGCGTGCCGCTCGCGGAGCGCGGGCCCCGCACCGACGAGATCCTGACCGCCACGCGCCGGCTCCTCACCGAGCGCGAGGTGACCTTCGAGGGCCGGTACTACCGCTTCCGGAACCTGACCATGGAGCCGCTGCTGCCGCACATGCCGGAGGTGTGGGTGGGCGGAGGCGGCAAGGTGCGCACCACGCTGTCCCCCGACAAGACCTATCTCGACCCCGCAGTGCTGCGGCGCATCGCGGGCGCCGACGGCTGGCTCGCGCGCGCCGCCGGCACCCAGGCCATGGTGAAGGCGGACATCGAGGCGGTGCGCGCCCATCTCGCCGGCCAGGGCCGCGATCCGGCCACGCTGCGCTACGGCCACATCAACTTCGTGCACCTGGTGGACGCGCGCGATCGCGGCGCCGCCCTCGCCGCCCAGCGCCCGCGCTTCGAGCGCGTGATGGGCACGCACCGGTCCTTCGACCAGCTGAAGGAATCCTATTTCATGGGAACCACGGCGGAGATCGTGGACCGCATCGGCGATCTCGAGCGGGCGGGCATCGAGTACCTCGTGCTGGCGCCGCTGGACTACGACCTCGAGCAGCTCGACCGCATCGCCGAGGAGATCGTGCCCCGGTTCCCTCTCCGCTGAACGGGGGCGCTACTTCGTGGGCGCCGGGGCCGCGGGCGCCGGCCCCGTGGGTGCCGGCGCCGTGGGCGCCGGATTGATGCTCACGCCGCGCCGGGCCAGCTCCTGCAGGATGAGGGTCGCCCTCGGATTGCCCTTCCGGGCCAGCTCGTAGGTGCGCGCCATGATGGACTCGAGCTGCGCGCGCCGCTTCCGCGCCTGTTCCAGCGGCGCCTCCGACCTCGCCCGGATCTCGAGCAGGTTGCCATACTCGCGCTGGAGCTGCCAGCCCTGGAAGCCGAACCAGCACAAGCAGGCGGCGACCAGCATCGCCAGCAACGGCCAGGGGCTCAGCGCGACCCGCGGCGGCGGCGATGTCGGCTCGGTCTCGTCGAGCATCTCCTCCATCAGGGCCGGCCCGGCGGCCGCGGGGCCGCGCTCGCACCGATGCCGTGGTCGGTGAGGATCTTGCGCAGATCCTCGTCATTGTCGCGCGCGACAAGACTCGCGATGGCGTTGACCAGCTCGCGATGCAGCGTCTCGAGCCCCTGGGTCTTCTGGAGGAATTGCTGGCGTCCCGCGAGCTCGGCCTGGATGCCCCGATTGCGCTCGAAGAGCCCGATGTCCACCCCGACGAGCGCCAGCACGAGCACGCCGCCGACGGTCACCCACGTCTCCCAGCGGGCGAGCCGGCTCCCGGGACTCACCGCGCCGCGCTCCCGCGTGGGGGCCACATGCCGCGGCAGCCTAGCATGCGGGTCGGCAGGTGGCAACTCGCGCTCAGATGCCGAGCGAGGCGAGGAATGCGTCCATCACTCCCTGCACCTCCGCCCGATGGCTGCGATTCGGGAAATGCGGCCCCTCCGCCACCACGTGCAGGCGCGCGCCCGGAATGGTCGCGGCCAGGCGGCGGGACATCTCCACGGTGGGAAAGTGGTCGCGCGCGCCGGCCACGATCTGCACGGGACAGCGGATCCGCGCGCAGTCGGCCAGCCACTCCCCGCGCGAGTAGGTCTCGTCGAGAAGCGCCAGCAGCGATGGCACGGAGTGGCGCCGGAGGCTGTCCAGCAGGTCGGCGTACCGCTCGGGGCGCTCCTTGAGCCGGGCCAGGGCCTCCTCGCCCATCCGCAGCCGCACGTTGGCATCGAAGTACTCCTCGAAGCGACCCGCCGACACCAGCGGCCGATGCGCGAGCCACCAGCGGCGGTCCTCGTCGGACGGCGCATAGGGCGGCCCGCTGATCGAGAACACTCCCCCCACGCGCGCGGCCTGGTGGACGGCCAGCCACAGCGACAGCGCCCCGCCCATGGAGACCCCGCCGAATACCGCGGAGGGAACACCGAGGGCGTCCAGCCAGGCGACCAGGTCCGCCGCCTTGGCGGCGTACCCATAGTCCTCCGGACGCTCGAAGCGCTGCGACCGGCCGTGGCCGCGCGTGTCCGGGAGCAGGGCGCGGACCCGGTGGAGGAAGGGCTCCACGTCCGGCAGCATCACGGAGGAGTCCTCGACGGAGCCGCCGTGAATCCACACCAGCGGGGGCCGGGTGGGATCGCCCGCCTCGCGCCAGTGCAGGCGAACGCCGGAAGGCAGCACCGTCTCAGGCAGGACTGAGCCTCTTCTCCAGCGAGCGCGCGTAGCGCGACATCGAGTACGTGCACACCCAGTACACCGCCGCGATGAAGAGGTACAGCTCGAAGGGGCGGATCTCGCGGTTGTTCACCACCTGGGCGGCCTTGGTCAGGTCCATGAACCCGATGATGGAGGCCAGCGAGGTGTCCTTGAAGAGCACGATGAACTGGGTCACCAGGGACGGGATCATGTTCTTGAGCGCCTGGGGAAGCACCACGTGGCGCATGGTCTGGGAGGAGGAGAGTCCCACCGCGGTGGCCGCCTCCACCTGGCCCCGCGGCACCGACTGGACGCCCGCCCGCACGATCTCGCCCAGATACGCGGCCTCGAAGATCACGAAGGCGGTCAGCGCCACCCCGAACTCGGGAATCTTGATCCGGAGGACGACGGGAATGACGATCCAGATCCAGAAGATCACCATGACCAGCGGAATGCCCCGGAAGAACTCGACGTAGAGCGTCGCCGGCACGCGCAGCCAGGCCCGGCGGGAGAGCCGGCCGAGGCCGATGAAGATCCCCAGGATGAAGCCCAGCACGATGGACGGGATGGCCAGCCGCAGCGTGCCGCCCACGAAGTTGCCGAAGCCGAAGAATCCTTGAATGATGAGGAAATCGAGGTTCCGCCACACCACTGAGAAGTCGAGCGTCATGCGCGCTGCCGCCCGCCCACGATGAGCCCCGGAATGGCGGTCCGCCGCTCCACCCATGACATGACGGCGGCGAGGGAGACGCAGAGGACGAGGTAGATGACGGTGCCCGCGGTGAGCGCCTCGATGGCCTTGGCGGTGTAGGTCTCGATCTGCCGCGTCTGGAACGTCAGCTCGGCCACCGAGATGGTCAGCGCCACCGAGGAGTTCTTGAGAAGGTTGAGCGACTCGTTGGTGGCGGGAGGAATGATGAGCCGCAGGGCGATGGGGAGAATCACGAAGCGGTAGGCCTGGAGCACGGTGAGCCCGGAGGCCACCGACGCCTCGAGCTGGGTGCGCGGGATGGACTGGATGCCGGAGCGCAGCACCTCGGAGAAGCGCGCGCCGCTATAGACGCCCAGGGCGCAGACCCCCGCCCAGAACTCGAGCCCGTGACTGAAGAGCCACTCCCGGACGGACTCCGGCAGGAGCGGCGGCACGCCGAAGTACCAGAAGAACATCCAGACCAGGAGGGGGACGTTCCGGAAGAACTCTACGTAAAAGGTGGCCAGCGCCCGGAGCGGCCGGAACGGCACCGTGCGGAGCGCCCCCGACAGGATGCCCAGCACCACCGCCAGGATCCACGCGCAGGCCGACAGCTCCAGCGTGGTGATCAGCCCGCTGAGCAGCCATCGCCCCGACTCCCCCGTCCACAACACCGACCAATCAAACCGGTAATTCATGAGCGCCACACCGCAGGAAGCCCCGGGTCTGGGTGGGTGGCGACCGTGCGACCCGAAGCGGAGCCGGGCGCGCGAGTAGGGGCAGGGCCGGGGGCGAGGGGTACGCTCGCGGCGAATGTTGTACTGAGCAAAGCGAGTGTGCCCCCCGCCCCCGGTCCTGCCCCGGCTGCGCGTGCGCTCACGCGCGCGCTACTTCGGCACGACCTGGTAGATCATGAACTGCCGCACCGCCGCGCTCATGGGATACGGCAGCTCCCCCTTGGGGCCGAACCACTTGTCATAGATCTCGAAGTACTTCCCGGACTCGATGCCCTCCATGAGGCCGGCGTTCACCACCGCGCGGAAGTCGGAGTCGTTCTTCCGCATCGCCATGCCGTACGGCTCGTACGAGAAGAAGTCGCCCACGATGTCCCACTGGGCCGGATTCGGCGCCTTGGACTTGAGGCCGGCAAGCTGGATGCCGTCGTTGGTATAGGCGTCCGCCTGGCCCTGGAGCAGGGCCTGGAACGCCGCCGGCTGGTCAGGGAACTCGCGCAGCTGGGCCTTGGGCGCCTTCTCGCGGATGATCCGCGCATTGGTCGAGCCCTGCTGGGCGGCGATGCGCCGGCCGTCGATGTTCTGGATTCCCTTGATGGGGCTCCCCTTCTTGACGAGGAACTGGGCGCCGGTCACGAAGAAGGTGAGCGAGAAGTCCACGCTCTCCCGCCGGGAGCGCGTGTCGGTCATGGTGCCCGCGATGAGGTCCACCGCATTCGACGACAGCAGCGGGATGCGTGTGGGCGGCGTGGACTCCTTCTTCTCCACCTTGATCGGCTTCCCGATCTTCTTCTCGATGGCGGGCTTCACCAGCTCCTCCACGAGATCGATGGAGAAGCCCACCCACTCGTTCTTGGCATTGACATAGGCGAAGGGCGGCGAGCCGGTCCGGGTGCCCACGGTGAGCGTACCGGACTGGCTGATCTTCTCCAGGGTGCCGCTGAGCGCGGCCGGCTGCTGCGCGACCGCCGGCGCCAGGCCCGTCGCCACCAGGGCGAGGGCGAGGACCATGACCAGTGTCTTCTTCATGCGTCGTCTCCTTGAGGTCGGTTAGTGCGACAGGATCTTGGACAGGAAGTCCTGGGCGCGCTCGGACCGCGGCGCGGCGAAGAACTCCTGGGGCGGCTGGACCTCCACGATCTGGCCCGCGTCCATGAAGACCACTCGATGGGCCACGCGGCGGGCGAAGCCCATCTCGTGGGTAACCACCATCATGGTCATGCCCTCCCGGGCGAGATCGGTCATGACCTCGAGCACCTCGTTGATCATCTCCGGGTCCAGCGCGGAGGTCGGCTCGTCGAACAGCATGATCTTCGGCTGCATGGCGAGCGCGCGCGCGATGGCCACGCGCTGCTGCTGGCCGCCGGAGAGGTTGGCCGGATACTTGTCCGCCTTGTCGGGAATGCGCACGCGCTCGAGCAGGACGCGCGCGATCTTCTCCGCCTCCGCCGCCGCGAGCCCCTTCACCCGGATCGGCGCCAGCATGATGTTCTGGAGCACGGTCATGTGCGGGAAGAGGTTGAAGGACTGAAAGACCATGCCCACCTCGGCGCGGAGGCGGGAGAGGTTCACGTCGGGCGCGGTGATGCTCTTGCCGTGCACCCGGATCTCGCCCTTCTGGATGGGCTCGAGCCGGTTGACGCAGCGGATGAGGGTGCTCTTGCCGGAGCCGGAAGGGCCGCACACCACGATGACCTCGCCGCCCGCCACCGCCAGATTCACGTCGGCGAGCACGTGGAGGGGCCCGAACCACTTGTCCACGTGGAGGAACTCGATGGCGTCGGACATGCTACTCGATCACCACCAGGACGTCGCCGGGGTTGACGGCCTGTCCGGGCTGCACCCGGATCTCCTTGACGGTGCCGTCCCCGGTGGCCCGGAACTCGTTCTCCATCTTCATCGCCTCGAGGA
Source organism: Candidatus Nitrosocosmicus sp. (assembly GCA_035654455.1). Taxonomy (GTDB): domain Bacteria; phylum Methylomirabilota; class Methylomirabilia; order Rokubacteriales; family CSP1-6; genus DASRWT01. The sequence goes on from DASRWT010000036.1 coordinate 18,134, forward strand.
TCACGAGCCCATCCCCTCGCGACACCCGCTGGCCCACCGCGACCTCGATGAGGACGACGCGCCCGGGCATGGGCGCCTTGAGCACCTGGCCGCGCGCGGCGACGGTCCCGCCCCGGGTGCGGATGAGGTAGCGCGACTCTTCCTCGACGCGGACCCGATGGATCTCGCCCTCCACCGAGACCACGGTGACGCCCTCCTCGTCGCTGAGGTCGGCGAGGTGCGACTCCGTGCCGAGGAGCAGCGACCAGCCGCTCTCGCCCACCCGCCGGGCATCCAGCTCCAGCGTCTCGCCCGCCACCGTCACGCGATATCGGCCCCCCTCACCCGTCACCTCGAGGGGAACGGCGCGGCCCTCGACCTCGGCCCAGAACTTCAACGCGGCCTTGGCCAGACGCGTCCGGATCGCGTCCAGGCGCTCGGCCCCGTCGCCAGCGGCTCGGGCGCGCGCCGCCCGGCGGCGTCATAGGTGGCGATGGCGGCCGCGGCCAGCGCGAGGGTGCCGCGCGTGCCGCCGCCGGCGGGAAGATCGGCCGGGAGCAGCCGCTCCATGAAGCCGGTGTCCAACTTCCCGGCGACAAAGTCCGGGTGGCGCATGATGCGCGCAAGCACGGGGATGGTGGTCCGCACTCCCGCCACGCGATACTCGGCGAGCGCGCGGGACATGCGCGCGATGGCCGCCTCGCGATCGGGGCCCCAGACGATGAGCTTGGCCATCAGGGTGTCGTAGTAGCGCGGGATGGTGGCCCCGGCATAGACGCCGGAGTCGTTGCGCACCCACGGACCGCCGGGCGCGCGCAGCTCGGTGATGCGGCCCGGCGAGGGCACGAAGCCCGCGAAGGGATCCTCGGCGTTGATCCGCGCCTCCATCGCCCAGCCGTGCCAGACCACGTCGTCCTGGCCGAAGCCGAGCTTCTCCCCCGCCGCGAGGCGGAGCTGCTCCTTGACGAGGTCGCGCCCGGTCACCAGCTCGGTGACCGGGTGCTCGACCTGGAGCCGCGTGTTCATCTCCAGGAAGTAGAAGGCGCCCGCGCGGTCCACGAGAAACTCCACCGTGCCCGCATTGACATAGCCGACGGCGGCGGCCAGCCGGCACGCCGCCTCGCCCATGCGCCGCCGCATCTCCGGCGTCACCGCCGGCGACGGGCTTTCCTCGACCAGCTTCTGGTGGCGCCGCTGGATGGAGCACTCGCGCTCGCCGAGGTGCACCACGTTGCCATGGGCGTCGGCCAGCACCTGCACCTCGATGTGGCGCGGCGCCTCGACGTACCGCTCCAGGTAGACGGAGGCGTCGCCGAAGGCGCTGCCCGCCTCGCTCCGCGCCGCTCGGAGCGCGCCTGCCAGCTCGCCGGCGGCGCGGACCACGCGCATCCCCTTGCCGCCCCCGCCCATGGCCGCCTTCACCATGACCGGGAAGCCCACCTCGGCCGCCACGCGCGCCGCCTCGGCATCGTCGGCGACGGGCGCCTCGGTGCCCGGCACCACCGGCACGCCCAGGCGGATGGCGGTGCGCCGCGCCGCCACCTTGTCGCCCATGGCCCGGATGGCCGCGGGCGGCGGCCCGATGAAGACCAGCCCTGCGGCGAGGCAGGCCTCGGCGAAGCGCGCGTTCTCGGCGAGGAAGCCGTAGCCCGGATGCACCGCGTCCGCGCCGGTGTCCTGGGCGGCCTTCACGATCTTGCCCATGTCGAGATAGCTCTCGGCGGGCGCCGGCGGTCCCAGAAACACCGCCTCGTCGGCGGCCAGCACGTGCAGCGACTCGCGATCGGCCTCCGAGTACACCGCCACGGTTTGGATGCCTAGCTCGCGGCAGGCTCGGATGACACGGACGGCGATCTCGCCGCGATTGGCGATGAGGACCTTCGAAAAGGGTGGTGTCACGAGGGGAAAATGATAGCAGGTTGGGGCATGGATGTCTCGGCGGACTCGGTGGTCAGTCAGCCGCCGAGCTGTTTCACCGCTTCCTCGACGAAGGAGGGATCGACGACCTCCTTGACCGGCAGCAGGCTCTTCATGAAGCCGTGCTCGACCCACCACTTGATCTGCTTCTCGACGTCGGCGACCCAGAGCCGGCCGTTGCGATCCTGGTAGGGCAGTCCGGCCCGGATGAGCTCGGGCTTGGCCCCGGTGTACTTCGCGGTGATCTCCACCACGTCCTCGTAGTGGGCGCCGGGCGCCGGCCGCCCGTCCTTCACCACCAGCGCGGCGTCGTGGTAATAGCGCGAGGCCTTCACGTAGCCCTTCATGAAGGCGACCGCCTTCTCGCGGTCGGCGGCGAACTGCTTCGAGTAGAAGACGGCGGCGATCTGCCAGGGGTAGAGGTCGCCGGCCCAGAAGAGCACCTTGCCGAACCCCTGCGCCTCGGTGGCGCCCGGGAACGGTTGCGGCACCAGGATGGCGTCCACGGATTTGCCCTTGAGCGCCTCCACCGTGGCGGGCATGGCCTGGAGCGGGACGATGCGCACGTCCCCGAGCGCGAGCCCCTCCCTCTCCAGGATATTGCCGATGTGGTAGTGAAACGTGGAGCCGAGCTGGGTCACGCCGATGGTCCGGCCCTTGAGGTCCTTGATCGAGCGCACCTTGCCCGAGTCCCACAGCTCCTTCTGGACCACGATGCCCACCAGCGGAAAGCCCGCCCACTCGCGGCCCTTGTCGGCGACGATCCAGAGCTTCTCCCCCTGGAGCACGATGTTGTAGAGCGCGGCGGTGAGGCCGGTGGCGCCAACCTCGACCGCGCCCGCCGCGAGCGCGGTGGCGATGGGCGCCGCGGCCTGGAAGTAGACCAGCTCCGGCTCCACGCCGAACTCCTTGAAGAAGCCCTTCTCGACGCCCACGAAGATGGGCGCGGACGACGTGAGCTTGAGGACGCCCACCTTGACCTTGGTCTGGGCGCGGGCGGTGGCTCCGGCGAGAAACAGCGCGATCGACAGAATAGCGGCGAGCAGGCGCGGCATGGCGTCTCCTTTGACGAGTGTGCCGCCTAACTTAACACAGTGCGCTAGAAACCTGCCGGCGCCGGCGGAATCGCGGCCGAACATGTAAGAACTTCCGGTGGCCGTCTCCCGGTCGGCGAGGGTCGGCTTTCTTCTCACGTACTTGACCATTTGGATCGGCTCTTGCTCTCAATCGAGTCATGCATACCAGCACCGATAGGAGCTTCGATGCCTTCGAGGGCCTGCTCGTCGGCATAGCCGGCGGCGCGTTGCTCTGGCTCTCGATCGGCGCGGCCTACTGGCTTCTCCACGGGGCCGCCCCACTCTTCTGATCGCTCAACCCTCGCGCCACGGGATGACGAGCCGCTCCAGGCCCGTCAGCGCCCAGTGCGAGAGGATTCCCAGCAGCGACAGCAGCACGATGCCGACCATGAGCTTGGTGGTCGCCATCAGGTTTGCCGCGTGGAGCACCAGAAAGCCAATCCCGGATTCCACCGCGATCATCTCCGCCGCCACCAGCAGGAGCAGGGCCGTGCCCGCCCCGAGCTTGAGGCCGGCGAAGACCATGGGCAGCGCCGCCGGCAACACCACCTTGCGAATCACGCTCCAGCGCCCGGCGCCGAAGGACACCGCGGCGCGGATCAGCAGCGGGTCCGCCTGGCGCACGCCCGCATAGGTATTCAGCGCGAGCGGGAAGAAGACGCCGAGGGCGATCACCGCGATCTTGGAGGTCTCGCCGATCCCCAGCCACAGGATGAGCAACGGGAGCAGCGCGATCTTGGGAATGGGAAAGGTGGCGGCGATCACGGGCGTCCCCAGGGCCTCGGCCACGGAGAAGAAGCCGACCGCGACGCCCACCGCGATCCCCGCCGCGCCGCCCACCACGAAGCCGATCACGAGTCGCTTGAGGCTGGCCGCCACGTGCACCGCCAGCTCGCCCGAGCGCGCCATGTCCACGCCTTCCGCGAGCACGCCCAGTGGCGAGGGCAGAAAGAGGGCCGACACCCAGCCCGAGCGGCTGAGCGCCTCCCAGATCACCACGATCCCGACGAGGGCGGCCACCCGCAGCAGCCGGTACTCGCGCCGCACGAGGAAGCGCGTCCGGTTCTCCACCGGAAGCCGCGGCGCCGTCACGGGCCGCCCTCGAGCAGCGCGGCCTCGGCCTGCGATCGGATCAGCTTCCAGATACGGTCCGCGGCCCGGACGAAGGCGGGATGGCCCAGCATGGCCTCGGTGCGCGGCCGCGGCAGGTCGATCGCCACCGTGTCCAGCACGCGGCCCGGCCGCCGCGACAGGACGAGCACGCGGTCGGCCATGAACACCGCCTCCTGGATATTGTGCGTGACGTAGAGAATGGTCTTGCGCGTACGCTCCCAGAGGGTGAGCAGCTCCTCCATCATGAGCGTGCGCGTCTGCGCATCGAGCGCGGAGAAGGGCTCGTCCATCAGCAGCACCGCGGGATCCACCGCCAGCGCGCGGGCGATACCCACCCGCTGCCGCATCCCGCCCGAGAGCTGATGCGGATACTTGTCCTCGAATCCGCGCAGGCCCATCTGCTCGATGTGCCGGCGGGCGCGCGCCGCCCGCTCCGCGGCGGGCAGCCCCAGCTCCTCCAGGCCCAGCTCGATATTGGCCTGGGCGGTCCGCCAGGGAAAGAGCGCGAACTCCTGGAACACGGTGGCGGTGAGTGGCCGGCCGGCGCCGCGCTCGCCCTCGAAGAAGATCCCTCCCGCGCTGGCGGGCAAGAGTCCGGCGACGAGGCCCAGCAAGGTGGACTTGCCGCAGCCCGAGGGTCCCAGGATGGCCAGGAACTCCTCCGACGCGGCGGAGAAGGAGACGTTTTCCAGCGCGATGACGTCCCGGCCGCGCCGATCCTGATAGCGCTTGCTGATTCCGTCCACGATGACTCTCACCGGAGGCCCGTCACCGCGCCGCGGCGGCGCGGAGGCGGAAGCGCTGGATTTTGCCGGTGGACGTCTTGGGCAGCTCGCCGACGAAATCGATCCATCGGGGCGACTTGTAGCCGGCGAGCCGCCGGCGCACGTGCTCGGTGAGCGCGGCCGACAGCGCGTCATCTCCCGCCGCGCCGTCCTTGAGCACGCAGAAGGCATGGGCGCGGATGAGGCCGTCCGCATCGCGGCGGCCGATCACGGCGGCCTCGAGGACCGCGGGATGCTCGGCCAGGCAGCTCTCCACCTCCGCCGGCGACACCCACACTCCTCCCACCTTCAGCATGTCGTCGCCGCGGCCCTGGAAGTAGAAGTAGCCATCGGTGTCCTGGAAGAACATGTCCCCGGTATGAAGCCACTCGCCCTGCATGGTGCGCCGGCTCTGCTCGTGACGGTTCCAGTAGCAGGCGGCGGTGGTCTCGCCCTTGATCCATAGCTCGCCGGTGACGCCGGGCAGCACCGGCCGGCCCTCGGCGTCCACCAGCCTCGCCTCGAATCCGGGAATCACCTGCCCGCTCGAGCCGGCGCGCGCCGCGCCGGGGCGATTGGCGAGATAGTCGTGCAGCGCCTCGGTGGAGCCCACCACGTCGAGCAGCTCGAGGCCGAACCGGTCGCGCCAGCCCTGGAACACGCCCGGCGGCAAGGCCTCGCCGGAGGAGACGCAGACGCGCAGCGAGCCGAGATCGAAGCGGCGCGCGGCCTCGGGCACGTGGAGGAGGCGCGCGTAGACGGTGGCCACCGCGAAGAGATGCGTCGGCCGCTCGGCGGCCACGGTGGCGAGCAGGCGCTCGGGATCGAGCCGCTCCGGCACGAGGACGGAGGCGGCGCCGGCGAGCGCGGGAAAGTACAGCGAGTTGCCGAGGCCGAAGGCGAAGAAGAGCTTGGAGGCGGAGAGAACGAGATCGTCCCCTCCGATCCCGAAGACGCCGCGGCCCACCAGCTCCGCGGCATGGACCAGATCATGCTGGAGGTGCACGGCGGCCTTGGGTCGCCCGGTGGAGCCCGAGGTATAGCCCCAGAGCGCGACGTCGTCACGCGAGGTGTCGGCGGGCTCCAGCACCGGCGGGGCGGCGGCCAGCGCGCTCTCGTAGGATTCGGCGCCGGGCGGGGGCGCGCCCACCACCAGGAGGGAGCGGCGGCGCCCGCCGGGCGCCGCCGCGGCGAGAAAGCCCGCCGCCGCGCCGGGATGCGTCACCACCGCGCGCGCGCGGCTGTCCTCCACGAAGAAGGCATAGTCTTCCGCGCGCAGTCCCGGGTCCAGCGGCACCGGCACCGCGCCCAGCCGGATGGCCCCCCAGAACACTTCCGCGAACTCGGGACAATCGGGCAGCGCCAGCAGCACGCGCTGCTCGATGTCCACGCCGCGGGCGCGCAGGGCTCCCGCGGCGCGGGCCGCCCGCGCGGCCACCTCGGCATAGGTGACGGAGCGGTCGCGGTAGCGGAAGGCGGTGCGCGCGCCGCGGCCCTCGGCGAGATGCCGGTCCAGGAAGAACGCGCTCGCGTTGAAGCGCTCGGGGACGGACACCGAGACGGTCATGCCGCGCCCGGCGCCGCGGGCAGGCGGGCCCGGAGCGCCGCCACGAGCTCGTCGGGATTGGTCGGCGAGATGACGACCAGCCCGCGGCTGGTCTCCAGATAGACGAGGTCCCGGGTATTGGTGATGGCGAGGTAGTGCAGCCCGACGCGCGGATTCCAGCGGAGACCGTGCGAGCCGAAGAGCCCGTTGAGCCCGAGCGCGAGGAGCCCGCCGATGGGGCGCGGCGTCCGGTCCACCGAGCGGATCGCGGAATACGGCAGCCGGCGCGCCAGCCAGCGTCGCTCCAGGCGGATCCCGCGCGGCTCCAGCGTGTAGCCGGACGGCGCCAGCCCCTGCAGGGCCCACACCACGCCCAGGAAGGGCAGCGGGAAGATCACGAAGATGGGGTCGCCGCTGGTGGCGACCAGGAACACCGACAGCGCGAACGGCACCGCCACCCCCAGGCCCAGCGCGAAGATCCCCGCGAGGATGCGCTGCCGGGTCCCCAGCGAGGCGGGGAAGAAAGGGTCCTCGTCCGGTTCCGCGCGCGTGCCTATCTCGCGTGGATCTCCAGCGCGCCGAAGAAGTACGGGATCTCGAAGGCGGCCGATTCCGGCGAATCCGACCCGTGCACGGCATTGGCCTCGATCGAGGAGGCGAAGTCCTTTCGAATGGTCCCCGCCGCCGCCTTGGCGGGATCGGTGGCGCCCATGAGATCGCGCAGGCGAAGGATGGCGCCCTCGCCCTCGAGCACGATGGGCATGCATGGGCCCTGGGTCATGAAGGCGCAGAGGCTCGCGAAGAAGGGCCGCGCCTTGTGCACGGCGTAGAAGCCGCCCGCCTGCTCGGCGCTCAGATGGACGAGCTTGGCGGCCAGGACCTTGAGGCCCGCCTTCTCGAAGCGCGCGATGATCTGGCCGGTGGCGCCCTTGGCGACAGCGTCCGGCTTGATGATGGTGAGCGTCCGCTCGATGGCCATGGATCCCCTATTTCTTGCCGAGGACGCGGGCGACGGTGGCGCCCATGTCCGCGGGACTCTTGACGGTGGTGATGCCAGCGGCCTCCATCGCCTTCATCTTCTCGGCGGCGGTGCCCTTGCCGCCCGCGATGATGGCGCCGGCGTGGCCCATGCGCCGGCCGGGGGGCGCGGTCTGGCCGCAGATGAAGCCGACCACCGGCTTCGTCACGTGCTGCTTCACGAAGGCGGCGGCTTCTTCCTCGGCGGTGCCCCCGATCTCCCCGATCATCATGATCGACGTGGTGTCCGGGTCGGCCTGGAAGAGCTTCAGGACGTCGATGAAGCTGGTGCCGTTGACCGGATCGCCCCCGATGCCCACGCAGGACGACTGGCCGAGCCCGCGCCGGGTGAGCTGGTGGACGACCTCGTAGGTGAGCGTGCCGCTGCGCGAGACCACCCCCACGTTGCCGACCTTGTGGATGTGGCCCGGCATGATGCCGATCTTGGCCTGACCCGGCGTGATCAGGCCGGGACAGTTGGGGCCGATCAACCGGCTGGTGGTCCGGGCGAGGAAGGCCTTCACCCGCACCATGTCGGCCACCGGCACACCCTCGGTGATGCACACGATCAGCGGCATGCCGGCGTCGGCGGCCTCCATGATCGCGTCGGCGGCCGCGGGCGGCGGCACGAAGATCAGGGCGCAGTCGGCGCCGGTGGCCTTGACGGCAGCCTCCACCGTATTCCAGACCGCGAAGCCCTCGTGGGTGGTGCCGCCCTTGCCCGGAGTCACGCCGCCCACGACCTGGGTGCCGTACTCCTTGCAGCGGAGCGCGTGGAACGTGCCCTCGCGCCCGGTGATCCCCTGGACCACCACCCGCGTCTCCCGCCCGACCAGCACGCTCATGCGAAAGTCAAAACTCCGGGGTCAGGCCTTAACTTTGATATTCCCGGGGGCGAGGCGCCCGCCGAGCGGGCGGAAACCAAAGTTACGGCCTGACCCCGACTTTGGTAGTTGAAGGTCACGGCCGAGCTCCGCCGGCGAGGGCGACGACCTTCTGGGCGCCGTCGCCCATGTCGGCCGCGCTGGTGAAGTTGAGGCCGGAGTCGGCGAGCAT
>DASRWT010000037.1:0-13781 GCA_035654455.1 Candidatus Nitrosocosmicus sp.
TGGACGAGGTGGTCGAGCGCCTCATGCATCACTTCACGCGCGCCGACGATCCCGAGCGTGCCGCCGCGTACGCGCGGCTCGCCGCGGACCGCCCCACGCTCACCCTCGCCGGCTAACGCACGGGGCGCTCGCCGCCCGCCCGGCGGGCCTCCGTGCGCGTTCGCTATCCCGAACAGTTGTCGGGTTCTCGACGATCACGTATATTTTCACCCGTAGCACCCAATATTCCGGGAACCCCCCGCGGGGCGCCCTTCGTTTGCCCACTAGCGGTTCGCATCGACTCGAGGAGGAGTGAACATGCGGAGAAGGACCCTCGTCGCTCTCGGGGCCACCGCGCTCGTCGTGGGCGCGCTGAGCCTCACCCCCGCCATCGGCCAGGCGCCGAAGTCCGGCGGCGTGCTCAACGTCATGCTGCGCGAGGATCTGGCGCAGGGCTTCGCCACCCACGAGACGGCCACCGTCGCCACCAGCACGCCCTCGCTCCCGTGCTTCAGCAACCTCGTCTTCTTCGATCCCGCGAAGAAGACGGAGAGCATGGACACCGTGATCGGCGAGCTGGCCGAGAAGTGGTCATGGCAGGACAACTACAAGAACCTCGTCTTCTTCCTGAGAAAAGACGTCAAGTGGCACGACGGCAAGCCTTTCACCTCGAAGGACGTCAAGTACACCTTCGACATGGTGCGCGAAGCTCCCGACGCCACCGCGAAGCTGCGGATCAATCCGAGAAAAGACTGGTACGCCAACGTCGAGCACATCGAGGCGCCGGATCCCCACACGGTGGTCTTCCGGCTCAAGCGGCCGCAGCCCTCGCTGCTCCTCATGCTCGCCTCCGGCTACTCGCCGGTCTACGCGGCGCACGTGCCCGCCGCTTCCTATCGCACCGGCTGTGTGGGCACCGGGCCCTTCAAGGTCAAGGAGTGGCGGAAGGGGGAGTTCGTCGAGTACGTGAAGAACCCGGACTTCTTCGTGAAGGGCCGGCCCTATCTCGACGGGCTCAAGTACATCGTCATCGTCGAGCGCGGCACCCGGACGGCGGCGCTCCAGTCCGGGCAGCTCGACGTGGCCTTCCCCGGCGAGACCGGCCGCACCGCCATGGAGCAGCTCAAGAAGGCCGTCCCCACCATGGTGTTCCAGCCGGTGGCGCAGAACGTGAGCGACAACATCATCATGAACACCAAGAAGCCGCCCTTCGACAATCCGAAGGTGCGGCTGGCGGTGAGCTACGCCATCGACCGCCGCGGCCTCATCCAGGCCGCCCATCAGGGCGGGGCGGTGCTCGGGGCGGCCATGGTGCCGAAGCCCTTCGGCTTCTGGGGCATGGCCGAGAAGGACCTCACCGCGCTGCCCGGGTACGGCAAGGCGGACGAGATGAAGGACCAGGCCCGCAAGCTCCTTCGCGAATCCGGCATCACGCCTCAGAACCCGCTCAAGGTCGAGATGGGCGTGCGCGCCATCGCCATCTACCTCGACATGGCGTCCTTCGTCGTCAATGAGCTCAAGCAGGTGGGCATCGAGGGCACGCTCAAGCAGGTGGAGACGGCGCAGTGGCATCCCATGGCCACCCGGGGTGACTACACCATCGGCGCCAACCTCACCGGCCTGGGCACCGACGATCCCGACGCCAACTTCTACGAGAACTACGCCTGCGGCTCGCCGCGCAACTACAGCCAGTACTGCAACGAGGAGATGATGAAGGCGTTCGAGCGGCAGAGCCAGGAGCTGGACATCAAGAAGCGCATGGCCCTGGTGATCGACATCCAGAAGCGCCTGGAGCAGGACGCCCCGCGGCCCATCCTGGCCCAGCGGCTGGACTACTTCGCCCACTGGGCGCACGTGAAGGGGCTGGTCGCGCACAACAACGTCTACAACTACCCGCGCTTCACCGACGTGTGGCGCGACAAGTAAGGGCGCCGGGACCCACGCCGTGAAGAGTTACGTCGCGCAGCGCCTGGGGATCGCCGTCCTCACCCTCCTGGGGATGTCGGTCGTCATCTTCGTCCTGCTCCGTCTCGCCCCCGGCGACATCGTGGACATCCTCTTCTCCACCGGGGGCTACGTGAACAACGAGGAGCGCCAGGCGATCATGAAGGAGCTGGGGATCGACAAGCCCCTGGTCACCCAGTACTTCGAGTGGCTGCGCAACTTCATGGTGGGGGATCTCGGCAAATCGTACCGCTACGACCAGCCGGCGTGGGACATCATCCGGCCGCTCCTCCCGGTGACGCTGGAGCTGGCGGCCCTGTCCATCATCGTGGCGGTGTGCCTGGGCGTGCCCACCGGGGTCATCAGCGCGGTGCGCCAGGACACCGGGCTGGACTACGCGCTCCGCGTCTTCTCGCTGGCCGGGCTCAGCATGCCCGCCTTCTGGCTGGGCATGGTCATCATCCTCGCCCTCGTCACCTGGCTGCAGTGGATCCCGCCCGTCACCTACGTGGGGCCGCGGGAGAACTTCTGGCTGCACGCGGTGCAGTTCGGGCTGCCCGCCCTCGCGGTGGGCTACCGCTCCTCCGCGCTCATCATGCGCATCACCCGCTCCGCCCTCCTCGAGGTGATGCGCGAGGACTATATCCGCACCGCCCTGGCGAAGGGGCAGAGCGAGCGGGTGGTGATCTGGCGCCACGCGCTCAAGAACGCCATCCTGCCCGTGGTCACCGTCATCGGCATCGAGTTCGCGTTCCTCATCGGCGGGCTGGTGGTGACGGAGAACGTGTTCAACCTTCCCGGGGTGGCGCGCTTCCTCGTGCAGGCCATTCTCTGGCGGGACTACCCCATCGTGCAGAACCTGGTGATGTTCATCGCGGTGGTGGTGATCCTCTCCAACCTCTTCGTGGACATGCTGTACGGCTTCCTCGACCCGCGGGTGCGCTATGGCAGTTAATCCCGTCGCGCTGGGGGCGCCCACCGAGGCGCGCACGGGACGCCCGCGTCCGGGCGCCCTCACCATCCTGGGGCGCTTCATCCGCAAGAAGCCGCTGGGCGCCGCGGGCGGCCTCATCATCCTGATCATCACGCTCACCGCCGTCTTCGCGGAGCTGGTCGCCACCTACGATCCCATCGCCACCGACGCCTCCCAGACCCTGGCCTCCCCCTCCGCCGACCACTGGCTGGGCTCGGACCACCTCGGCCGCGACGTGTACTCGCGCGTGGTGCACGGCGCGCGGGTGTCCTTGATCGTGGGGCTGGCCTCCACCCTCATGGGCTCCTTCTTCGGCGGCATCATCGGGCTCCTGTCCGGCTATGCCGGCGGCAAGACGGATCTCATCACCCAGCGCGTGCTCGACATCTTCCAGGGGCTGCCGCTCCTCGTCCTCGCCATGGTGATGTCGGCGGCGCTGGGACCGTCCATCCAGAACGTGGTGATCGCCATCTCGATTCCCATCATCCCGCGCGCCGCGCGCGTGATCCGGTCGAGCGTGCTGTCGATCCGGGAAATGCAGTACATCGAGGCGGCCCGCGCGGTGGGCGTCCGCCACCTCCGCATCGCCTTCCGCCACATTCTCCCCAACACCATGGGCCCCTTCATCGTGCTCATGACCGCCCAGCTCGGCAGCGCCATCCTCGTGGAGGCCACGCTGTCGTTCCTCGGCCTGGGGGTGCCGGAGCCGTATCCCTCGTGGGGCCGCATGCTCTCGGTGTCCGCGGCGGAGTACGCGCAGAAGGCCCCGCACCTCGTGATCTTTCCCGGACTCGCCATCAGCCTCGCGGTATTCGGCTCGAACCTGCTGGGCGACGCCCTGCGCGACACGCTCGATCCGCGTCTCCGCGGCGCCTGAGCGACACCACAGAAAGGACCCCCATGGCCGCCGACGAGCTGTGCTGGATGCCCGCTGCCCGCCTGGTGGCGGCGATCAAGCGCAAGAAGGTGTCCCCGGTGGAAGTGATGCGCGCGGTGCTGGACCGCATCGAGCGCGTGAACCCGCGCCTCAACGCCTTCGTGACCCTCACCGCGGACCAGGCGCTGCGCGACGCACGCGCGGCGGAGCGGGCGCTGGGGAAGCGAGGCGCCAAGCTCGGAGCGCTCCACGGCGTCCCCTTCTCCACCAAGGATCTCGTGATCACCAAGGGGATCCGCACCACCTTCGGGACCCGGCTCTACGCGGACAACGTGCCCACCGAGGACGCGCCCATGGTGGCGCGGATGAAGGCGGCGGGCGCCATCCAGCTCGGGAAGACGAATACGCCGACCTTCGGCTGGATCGGGGCCACCCACAACCTCGTCTTCGGGATCACGCGGAACCCCTGGCATCTCGACCGCACGCCGGGCGGCTCCAGCGGCGGCGCCAGCGCGGCGGTGGCGGCGGGGCTGGGGCCGCTGGCCATCGGCACCGACGGCGGCGGCTCCATCCGCATCCCCGCGGCCTGCACGGGCATCTTCGGCCACAAGGCATCCTACGGGCGCATTCCGCTCTATCCCCAGAGCGGGGCGTGGAGCCTCTCGCATATCGGCCCCATGACGCGGACGGTGGAAGACGCCGCCCTCATGATGAACGCGTGCGCCGGCCCCGACGAGCGCGACCAGTTCTCGCTGCCCGCCACCGGCACCGACTACGTGAAGGCGCTGCGCGGCAGCCTCAAGGGCCTGCGGGTGGCGTGGACCGCCGATCTCGGCAATGCGCGGGTGGTGGACCCGGAGGTGGAGGTGGTGTGCGCGAAGGCGGCCAAGCGCTTCCGGGAGCTGGGGGCCCGGGTGGACGAGGCGCGGCCGAACTGGCCCTCGCCCAAGGACGCGTGGGAGGCCATCTTCTGCGGCGGCATCGCCACGCGGATGGCCCCGTACCTGGCCGAGCGGCGCGCCGACATCGATCCCGGTCTCCTGCCCATCATCGAGCGCACGCTCAAGTGGCCCTCCACCCGCTACGTGCAGGCATGGTTCGACCGGCTCGCCTGGTACGACCACGTGCGGAAGCTGTTCGAGACCTACGACCTCCTGCTCACCCCCACCATCGCCACTCCGCCCTTCAAGGTGGGGCTCGACAATCCCACCGAGATCGCGGGGCGGCCGGTGGAGCCCTACGACTGGATCCCGTACACCTATCCCTTCAACCTGACCGGCAATCCCGCGGCCTCGGTGCCGTGCGGCTTCACCAAGGACGGGCTGCCGGTGGGACTGCAGATCGTGGGACGGCGCTACGACGACGTGAGCGTCCTCCGCGCCGCCGCCGGCTACGAGAAGATCGCGCCCTGGGCCGACCAGAAGCCGCCGCTGGACTGAGGCGGAGGAGACGGCATGAAGATCGACGACGTGAAGCGAATCCTCGTGGTGGGCGCGGGCCAGATGGGCGCCCAGATCGCCATGCAGTCCGCGCTGCACGGCTACGCCATCACCCTCAACGACCTCACCATGGACGTGCTCCAGAAGGGGATGGCGGGCAACCGCAAGCAGCTCGAGCGCCGCGTGCAGAAGGGCCAGATGACCCGCGACCAGATGGAGGAAGCGATCGCCCGGGTCCGCCTCGAGGCGGATCTCGAGAAGGCCGCGCGCGACGCCGACTTCGTCATCGAGGCCATCGTGGAGCGGCTGGAGCCGAAGAAGGAGTGCTTCGCCAAGCTCGACCGCTTCTGCCCTCCCCACGCCATCCTGGCCACGAACTCGTCCACCCTGATGAACTCGCAGATCGCGCCCTCCACCAAGCGCCCCGACAAGTGCGTCAACATGCATTACTTCTTCCCGCCGCTGGTGATGAAGCTGGTCGAGGTGGTGAAGGGGCAGGCCACCAGCGAGGAGACGGTGGAGATCACCGCCGAGGTGGCCAGCCGGAGCGGCCGCGAAGCGGTCATTCTCCGGAAAGAGCTGCCGGGCTTCCTCGTCAATCGCATCCTGCGCGCGCTGGTGCGGGAGGCCTACTACTGCCTCGAGCAGGGCGTGGCCAATCACGCCGACATCGACCGCGCGGTGGAGCTGGGGCTCAACCATCCCCTGGGTCCCTTCCGCCTGGGCGATCTCTCCGGGCTCGACATCGGCTACAACGCGCGGCTGGAGACCTTCGAGGTCACCAAGGATCCGAACGACCGCCCGCCCCGGGAGCTGGAGAAGCGCGTGAAGCGCGGCGACCTCGGCCGCAAGACCGGGCGCGGCTTCTACGACTACTCCACGGATCCGCCCAAGCCGATCCTCGACTGATACGCGTATCCGTTCCGGCGCGTCTCTCGCGCGGGACATTGACGCCGCCGTCGCCGCCGCCCACGCTTCCGCTCATGGCGGGCGCGTTCGGCGGCGAGCGGGGCCTCACCCTCATCGAGCTGCTGGTGGCCATGGCCATGGCCGGCCTGGTCATGACGGCCACGGTGACCTTGCTCCTCGCCGGCCAGGCCGCCCATGCGGTGGGCTCGGCGCGCGCCGAGGCCACCCAGTCGGCCCGCGTCGCGCTGGAGCGCATGGGCAGCGAGCTGCGCCACGCCGGCTACGATCCCCAGGGCGCGCGCTTCGAGCCCATCCTGGTGGCGGAGCCCGCGCGCGTCACCCTGCAGCGTGACCTCAACGAGAACGGCGTCATCGATACCACCCGGGAGCGAATCACGTATCTGCTTCGCGGCACGGTACTCCGGCGCGAGGCGGGCGGGGGATCCCAGCCCCTCGCCGAGGGCGTGTCCGGGCTCCAGCTCACCTACTACGATCGCGCCGGCGCGCCGACCACCGATCCGGCGCGGGTGGCCTCGGTGGGCATCCGGGTCGAAGTGGCGCGCGCCACCGCGCTTCCCCTGGCCCCGATCGTCATGGAGACGCGGGTCCGCTTTCGCAACGAGAGGCGCCCCGAGCCGCCGCGCTGACCCCGTATTGACTGCCGCCGACGGCTTGGCTAGGGTTGAGACGCCTTGGGTCCCACAACCCGAACCCGCCTGTCGTGGCTCGCCATGGTCCTTCTCCTCACAGGCTGCGCCGGCGCCAAGACCACGGTCACCCCGGAGCCCGCGCCTCCCGCGCCGCCGGCGGCTCCGGCCGCGGCTCCGTCGACACCAATGAAGGCGCGGATCTCCATCCTTCGCATGGAGGTCAAGTCCGCGACCGCGCCCGCCGCCGTCGGCGACGGACTGGCGGAAATGCTCGGGGCGGCGCTGGCCCAGACCAATCGCTATGTCATCACGCCGCGGGACGCGGACCTCCTCGTGGTGGGCGTGGTCACCGAGTTCGCGCCGGCCGGCTCGGCGCCGGGGACGCCGGCCCAGGTTGCCATCGAGCTGGGGTTGCTCGACGCCAAGACCTCGCAGGTCTTCGGATCGGGGACCGTGCGCGGGCGCGCCGGCGATACCGCGGGCCTCGGCCCCGGTCTCCAGCCCCCGCTGGGCGCCGCGCTCGGCCGGTACGCGGGGACCTCGCTCGAGAAGGCCATCCGCGCCGCCATTCAGGACGCCGCGCGGCTTGTCACCGGCGGCACTCCCACCGCGTACTTCCGTCACTCGGCGACGGCGGCTCGGCCCGGGGCGACGGAGCCGGTCGCGCCGCCACCCGCCGCCCCGGCGCCCACCAGCCCTCCCCCCGCCGCGCCGGAGCGCCCGGCGCCGGCCCCGCCCGTCGCTCGCCCGGCGCCGGTTCCGGCCCCCCCGCCCGCGCCGGCGCCCAAGCCGTCGGCGCCCGCGCCGGTGATCGGCACCCGTTACGTGAAGGCGCCGACCGCCAATCTCCGCGACGCCTCCGGCACCATGGGCAAGGTCATGGTCACCATTCGACAGGGCACCCGGCTCGACGTGCTCGAGAGCAAGACCGGCTGGCATCGCGTGCGGATTCCCGACGGCAAGGAAGGCTGGATCGCCGACTCGGTGACGGCCCCGACGCCCTGAGGCGGATTACCTAGACGAGCGGCTTACCCCGCATGGCCTCGATCTTCGGCCTGACGATGGTGTCGCGGCACTGCGGGCAGATCGAGTGAGTGAACTGGGCCTTGGTGTGCCCGGCGATGTACTGCTCGACCTGCTGCCAGTAGTTCTTCTCGTCCCGGATCTTCTTGCACCAGGCGCACATCGGAAGAAGTCCCTGGAGCTGCTGGACCTGGGCGAGCGCCTCCTCGAGCGCGATCACCCGAGCGCCCAGCGCCGTTCGAAGCTCGAGGATCCTGACCCCCACCTGGACGCGGGCCCTCAGCTCGGCCGGATTGAAGGGCTTCGTGACGTAGTCGTCGGCGCCGGCCTCGAGCCCGGCGACGATGTCCTCGGGCCGGCCCTGTCCGGTCACCAGGATCAGATAGGGCGGGGAGGCATCGGCCCGGTCCCGGACCTTGCGGCAGACTTCCGGCCCCGTCAGGCCCGGCATCATCCAGTCGACCATGGCGAGAGACGGGCGCTCGGCGCCCTCGAGCCGCTCCCAGGCGGCGAGGCCATTGTCGACCTCGCTGATCTCGTGGCCCGCCGGCTCGAGGGCGGCCCGGGCCAGACGTCGGTACATCAGCTGGTCGTCGGCGATCAAGATCTTCATCGGTACGTCGCGACCATAGTCACCTCGGACTCCAGCGCGGGCTCGATCAATTCGTGGCGGCCGCTGGGCGGGACGGTTGGGGAAGCACGCTCGGAGACCCCTGAGCGCCAGGGGGAACGGGGTTCTCGCCAGCGTATCTCATTGGTCGGAGAACCCCATACGAATATCTGCTGTCCCGGGCTCATACCCGTCTGGGGGATCTCGCGGGCCCTGGGTTCGTTTTCCCCTCGAAGCGCCCCGGCACGCCTCATTTGCCCAAGCGGCAGGGTTACCAAACTCTGTGGAACCCAACCTGTCGTCCAGGTGACACAGGATATTTCTCTTTTAAATCCCTAGTTTTTCCTTGACACCCTCCCGGCCAGTCCGTAGGATGCCCCTGCAAGTGGGGCAATTTCCCATGAAGTGGAGTCAGTGCCCAATTAAACGGCGTCAGGGCCTTGGCCGGGAGAATGAGTGTTTCGCGGACATTTCAGGCACACGATCGACCCGAAGGGGCGCCTCAGCATCCCGGCGAAGTTTCGTGAAGCGCTGGACGGCGACCTGGGCGAAAAGCTGGTGATCGTGCCCATCGAACATTCCCTCGAGGTGTATCCGCTTTCCGCGTGGCGCGAGATCGAGGCGAAGGTCGCCACGCTCCCCAAGTTCGACGAGGACGCGCGCAAGCTGAAGTACGCGTACCTCTCGCGCGCGCAGGACGTCACGCTCGACGCGCAGGGCCGCATCCAGCTCTCGCCCGACTACCGCGAGAGGGTGGGGCTCGACAAGGACGTGCTCGTGATCGGCATGCTCGAGCACTTCGAGGTGTGGAACCCCGAGCGCTGGAAGCATCTCGGCGAGCAGCGCGAGCCGCTCGGCGAGCTCTTCACGCGCGTGGCGCAGAAGGGCGTGTGAGCGCGATGGATCCCGCCGCCGTCCACGTGCCCGTCCTCGCCGACGAGGTGACGCACCTCCTGCGTGCGCGCCGCGCGGGCTGGATGGTGGACGGCACCGTCGGGCTCGGCGGCCACGCCGAGCGTCTGCTGGAGGCGAGCGCGCCGGGCGCGCGGCTCCTCGGCCTCGACGGCGACGCGGAGGCGCTGAGCCGGGCGGGCGCGCGGCTGGCGCGCTTCGGCGACCGCGCGGTGCTGCGTCACGGCAGCTTCCGCCGTCTCGCCTCGCATGCCGCCGGCGCCGGCGTGACGGAAGCGGAGTCGGTGCTGCTCGATCTGGGGCTGTCCTCGTATCAGCTGGCGGCGTCGCGGCGCGGCTTCACCTTCCAGGGTGACGAGCCGCTCGACATGCGCTTCGACAACACGCAGGGCCCGACGGCGGCGGAGCTGGTGAACGGGCTGCCGGAGGCGGAGCTGGCGCGCATCCTGTTCGAGCATGGCGAGGAGCCGCACGCGCGGCGCATCGCCCGCCGCATCGTGGAGGCGCGGGCGTCCGCCCCCCTCCGCACCACCGGCGAGCTGGTGGCGGCGGTGAAGCGCGGCGTGCCGCGCGCGGCGTGGTCGCGCCGCCTCCACGTCGCCACTCGCACCTTTCAGGCCCTGCGCATGGCTGTGAACGACGAGGTCCAGGCCCTGCGGGACGCCCTCCCGCAGGCCGCCGCGCTGCTCGGCCGCGGAGGCCGACTGGGCGTGATCTCATTTCACTCGGGAGAAGATCGCATCGTGAAGCGCACGTTTCGCACGCTCGAGACGGACGGGTTCGGCGAGTTGCAGCCGTCGCCGGTGGTGCCGCAGCGCGAGGAAACGACGGTGAACCCGCGGGCCCGCAGCGCGAAGCTGCGCGTGCTCCAGCGGCTGGAGGCGGCATGAGCATGGCGGCCGCGCGCGAAGGGACGGGTCGCGGAAGTCGGGTGTTCGCCATGTCGCTGGGCTCCGCCGGGCAGGACATGGCGGCCCGCTTTCACCGGGAGCGCGATCGCGGGCGCCTGCGCCGGATGGGAGTGGCGGTGGCGCTGGGCGCGGTGCTCATGGCCGGGCTGCTGGGCGTGGTGGGACTGCGGGCGCAGCAGGTGCGCCTGTCGTATCGCCTCGACGCCCTCCGCACCACGCGCGCGGAGACGGAGGAGCTGAACCGGCGGATGAAGGTCGAGCTGGCCACGCTCCGCTCGCTCGCCCGCATCGAGGACAAGGCGCGGCACGAGCTCGGCATGGTGGCCCCCGGGAAGGATCAGGTGCAGCTCGCGCGCGAGTTCGTGTCCGCCGGCGGCGGCGTGAGCCGCGCGGTGCCTTCGCGCACGGCGGCCGCCGATCGCGGGACCCCGGGAGACCGGACCCTCCGCCGATGATCCCCCCGCTTTCCGACCCACCCGTCATGCGGCCATGAGCCTGGCCCGGACGGGGAGCCTGAGGATCCGGACTCTCATCGTCGCCGGCATCTTCGCCGGCGCCTTCCTCGGGCTGCTCGGCCGGCTCGGCTACCTTCAGGTGGTCAAGCACGACGAGTACCTCCGCCTCGCCGAGAACCAGCACGCCAAGACCGTCGCCCTCCGCCCCAAGCGCGGCGCCATCCTCGACCGCAACGGCCAGGTGCTGGCGGTGTCCTCCGGCGCGGAGTCGCTCTACGCCCTGCCGCACAGGGTGGACGACGCGACCCGGCTGGCGCGCCGTCTGGCGCCCCTGCTCGGCGAGCCGGCGGGAGAGATCGCCCGGCGGCTCGATTCCGCCAAGCGCTTCGTGTACGTGAAGCGCCGCCTGGCGCCCCCCGTCGCGCAGGCGGTGCGCGACCTCAAGGAGCCCGCGCTGGGCTTCCTCGAGGAAAGCCTGCGCCTCTACCCGAATCGCGAGCTCGCCGCGCACGTGGTGGGCTTCGAGGGCGGGGAGGGCAAGGGGCTGGGCGGCATCGAGCAGGCGTGGGACGCGCACCTGGCGGGCCAGGAGGGGCGGGCCCTGGTGGAGCGCGACGCGCTGGGCCGCGAGGTCACCGGGGCCCCCGTGGTGCTGAAGGCCGCGCTTCCCGGGCAGGGCGTCATGCTCACGCTGGACGCCACGCTGCAGTACATCGCGGAGAAGGAGATCGACGCCGTGTGGCGCCGCACGCGCTCGCGCGCCGCCATGGCGGTGGCGCTGGACCCGCGCACCGGCGAGGTGCTCGCCATCGCCATCCGGCCCACCTTCAATCCCAACGCCTTCAGCGCGGCCAGCGACGACGAGCGGCGCAACCGCGCGGTGACCGATCCCTTCGAGCCCGGCTCGACGTTCAAGGTGATCCTCGCCGCCGCCGCCCTCGAGGAGGGCGTGGTGCGTCCCGGCGATCGCATCTACGGCGAGAACGGCGCCATCACCATCGCCAGCGCCACCATCCACGACTGGAAGAAGTACGGCTGGCTCACCTTCTCCGAGGTGCTCCAGAACTCCTCCAACGTGGGCTCCATCAAGGTGGGGCTCTCGCTGGGCAAGGAGCGCTACTACAAGTACATCAGCGGCTTCGGCTTCGGGACATCCACCGGGCTGGGCCTGCCCGGCGAGAGCCGCGGGCAGCTCCGCGCGCCGGACCGGTGGTCCGGTCTCTCGCTCGCCACCATGTCCATCGGGCAGGAGATCTCGGTGACCGCGCTGCAGATCGTCTCCGCCTTCGGCGCGGTGGCCAATGGCGGGCGGCTGATGCAGCCGCAGATCGTCCGGGCGGTGCTGGACGGGCAGGGGCGCGAAATCCGGGGCTTCGAGCCCAAGGTCGTGCGCCAGGTGATCTCGCCCGAGACGGCGCGCACGCTCACCGGCATCATGACCCGCGTGGTCTCGGACGGCACCGGCCACAACGCCGCCATCGCCGGCTTCGAGGTGGCGGGCAAGACGGGCACCGCGCAGAAGCTCGATCCCGCCACCCGCCGCTACTCGCGCGCCCCCGGCGTGCTGTCCTTCGTGGGCTTTGCCCCCGCCGACGATCCGCGCATCGCGCTCATCGTCATGCTCGACGAGCCGAAGAACGAGCAGTGGGGCAGCGAGGCCGCCGCGCCCATCTTCGCCAGCATCGGCCGGGAGGCGCTCCGCTACCTGCACGCGCCGCCGAAGGACACCGCGCCCGTCCAGATCGTGCGCCCGGAGCCCGTGACCGCTCCCGTCGAGCCGTCGCCGGCGACCCTCTCCGCGCGCGGCATCGCGCGCGCCGTCGGCGCGCCGGTACTGGCGGGGGTGGCGGAAGCGGGCGAGCGCGCGCCGGCCGACGGCGTGATGCCTGCGGTGGTGGGACTCTCGCTGCGCCAGGCCATGGAGTCGCTGGCGCCGCTCGAGGTGCGGCTGGAGGTGGCGGGGCGCGGAGTGGTCACCGGCCAGGCCCCCGCGGCGGGCGCCCCCCTTCCCACCGGCGCGCTCGCGCGCCTCACCCTCAGCCCGCCCAGCGCGAGGCGATGAGCGCTCCCGTGGCCACCGCGATTCTCCTCGACGCGCTCCCGGACAAGACGGTGCTCGGCCGACCGCCGGCTACCGTGACCGGCATCGCCTACGACTCCAGAAAGGTCGCTCCCGGCGAGTGCTTCGTGGCGGTGGCGGGCTACAAGCAGGACGGCCGCCGCTACATCGCCGACGCCCTCGCGCGCGGCGCCGCCCTCGTGGTGGCGGAGGGCGCCGATCCGCTCGCGGACCAGCCCACCCCGCGCGTGCTCGTGCCCGCCGCGCGCGAGGCCCTGGCGCGGCTGGCCGACGCCTACTGGGCGCACCCCTCGCGCGCGCTCACCTTGGTCGGGATCACCGGGACCAATGGCAAGACCACCACGTCGTTCCTGGTGGAAGCCCTCCTGCGCGCGGCCGGGCATCGCACCGGCCTCATCGGCACCATCCAGTATCGCGTGGGGGATCAGGCGGTGGACGCGAGCCAGACCACGCCGGAGGCGGTGGAGCTTCAGGCGCTGCTCGCGCGCATGCGCGACGGCGGCATCACCGGCGCCGCGATGGAAGTGTCCTCGCACGCGCTGGCGCTCTCCCGCGTGGCCGGCACCGAGTTCGACGTGGCGGTGTTCACCAACCTCACCCAGGATCACCTGGACTTCCACGGTACGCTGGAGGAGTACGCGCGCGCCAAGCGGCGTCTGTTCGAGGCGCTGGCGGCGGGGAAGAAGCCGCGGCGCGCGGCGGTGGTGAACGCCGACGATCCCGCGGGCGCGGGCATGGTGCGCGGCCTGTCCCTCGACACCCTGCGCTTCGGCATTCGCGGCGCCTCGGAGATCTTTCCGCGCAAGTTCACGTCCGGCATCGACGGCATCCACATGGAAGTGAAGACGCCGCGCGGGGAGCTCACCATCACCTCGCCTCTGGTGGGCGAGCACAACGTGATGAACCTGCTGGGCGCGGTGGGAGTGGGGGTGGCGCTGGAGATGCCCCTCGCCACCATCGGGGCCGCGCTGGCGGCGGTGACGTCGGTCCCCGGCCGCTTCGAGCGAGTGGAGGCGGGG
>DASRWT010000038.1:0-6165 GCA_035654455.1 Candidatus Nitrosocosmicus sp.
CATCCTGTCGGAGGACTCGGGCTTCCAGACCCTGGTCCGTCTCTATCAGGACAATCGGCTCCTCAAGCAGAAGCTCAACGAGTGGGGCATTCTCGCCCCCATCTTCTTCATCCTGCTCCAAGCGCTGCAGGTGATCGTCTCCCCCATTCACGGCGAGGCGACCGGGTTCCTGGGCGGGTATCTCTTCGGGGTGTGGGGCGGCTTCATCTACTCGACCATCGGGCTGACCCTGGGCTCGGTGTTCGCCTTTGCCATCGGCCGGTGGCTCGGCGCTCACTTCGTCCGCAACATGGTGAGCAAGCAAAACTGGGAGCGGATGGGCTTCATCGTGGAAGCGGAGGGCGCCATCCTCTGCTTCATCATCTATCTCATCCCCGGGCTTCCCAAGGACATCGTCTGCTATCTCTTCGGCATCAGCCCCATGCCGCTCTGGGTGTTCGCGCTGGTGTCGGGGCTGGGCCGCATCCCCGGGACCTGGATCCTGTCCGCGCAGGGCGCTCATACCGCGCACGGCCAGTACATCCAGGCCGTGCTCATCGGCGTCATTGCCCTTGCGGTGGCCCTCCCGCTTTACTACTACCGGATGCGGATCGTGGTCTGGGTCCGCCACCGGAAGGGAGGAGATGGGACCGGCTCCGCCCCCGGGGCTTGACAGGTCTCACCGCGGGGCCCTATCATCGCGGTCACTCTCGTAGACGTAATCCAGCGCATGTTCGTCAGGAGGAGCTCAGTGAACCGGACGGGGAATGGTGGAGCGCAGGGCTGGCGCCACTATTTTTACTTTCCCCGGTCCGCCTACTGGCTCCCCTGAGCTGACATCCGGGAGCCACGGGCGGACGGAACGCCGGCCCGTGGCGAACGAACCGAGCCCAACGCCGCGGCGGCACCGCCCGCGGCGTTTTTGTTTTTCCCCAACGGGCCGGACCTAGCGAGGCGGAGGCAGCGATGATCATCGTGCTCAAGTCAGGCATCTCGGAAGCGGAGATCGAGGCAGTGTGCCGGCGCATCGAGGAGATGGGCTATCGCCCCCATCAGATCCGCGGGGAGTTCAAGACCGTGATCGGAGCGGTGGGGGAAGAGCGCGGTCAACAGGATCTGCGCATCCTCGAGGCCATGGAGACGGTCGAGTCGGTGATGCCCATCCAGCAGCCCTTCAAGCTGGCGAGCCGCGAGATTCGCGTGGAGCCCAGCCTGGTGCGGGTGAACGACGTGGTCATCGGCGCCAAGCCCATCGTGGTGATGGCGGGGCCGTGCTCGGTGGAGTCCGAGGGCCAGGTGCTCGAGGTGGCCGACGCGGTGAAGGCCGCGGGCGCGCGCATCCTGCGCGGGGGCGCGTACAAGCCGCGCACCTCGCCCTACGCGTTCCAGGGGCTCAAGGAGCAGGGCCTCAAGTACCTCGCGGAGGCGCGCAAGCGCACCGGCCTCCCCGTGGTCACCGAGGTGCTCGAGACGGAGAGCGCCGAGCTCGTCGCGGAGTACTCGGACATCCTGCAGATTGGCGCGCGCAATATCCAGAACTTCTCCCTCTTGCGCCGGGTAGGCGAGCTGGGCAAGCCCGTGCTCCTCAAGCGCGGCATGGCCACCAGCATCCAGGAGTTCCTCCTCTCCGCGGAGTACATCCTCGCCGCCGGCAATCCGAACGTGATCCTCTGCGAGCGCGGCATCCGCACCTTCGAGACCTCCACGCGCTTCACGCTCGATCTCAACGCGGTGCCGGTGCTCAAGAAGCTCTCGCATCTCCCCGTGGTGGTGGATCCGTCCCACGGGACCGGGCACTGGGACCTGGTGTCCCCCATGGCCAAGGCGGCGGTGGCCTGCGGCGCGGATGGCCTGATCATCGAGGTGCACCCCCGGCCGGAGGAAGCGCTGTCGGACGGCCCCCAGTCGCTCAAGCCGTCGAAGTTCGCCCAGCTCATGCGGGAGCTCCGGCCGGTGGCGGAGGCGGTGGGGCGCGCGCTGTAGGTCCGGCCGCTACCGGGAATCGCATGGCATAATCGAGTCGTCATGCGGACTTGGCGGGCGAAACGGCGGAAGTCCCGGGCTCTCCTCGTCGCCGGGGTGTGCTCGGCGCTCTTCCATGTGCTGCTGCTCCTGGCCGTCATGTTCGGCGGCCTCTGGAGCCCCCAGCGCGAGGCGAAGAAGGGCGAGCCCATCTTCGTGGACATGGCCCCCGACAAGCCCGAGGAAAAGGCCCCGGCGGGCAACCCGTCCCGGCCGGTCGGCCCCCAGGCGCCCGAGCCGCCCAGGCCAAAGGCCGCCGAGCCGAGAGTCAGGGTCGCGGAGGCGCCCCGTCCCGCGCCGCCCGCCGCGCCGGCCGCTCCGAAGCCGGAGCCCAAGGCGCCCGCCCCGACCCCGCCCGAGCAGGTGGCCAAGGCGGCCGAGCCACCCCCTCCAGCGCCCCGCGAGCCGGAGCCCGCGCCTCAGGCGGCCCCCGCGCCCAGGCCCCAGCCGGCGGCCCCCACCGCGCCGCGCGAGCCCGTGGAGGCGGCCCGGCCCGTGAGCCCGCCGTCACCGCCCGCCTCGCCCGGCCCGCTCACCGCGAAGAGCAGCTCGGGCATCGACCTTCCCGCGGCCATGCTGCGCCGGCCGCCCGGCGGGGGCGGGGGACTGCAGAGCGGCCGCGGCGGCGTCGAGGGCGAGCCCGTCCCGCTGGACACGCCCGATCCGAAGTACCAGGACTACTTCAAGATTCTCCGCGAGCGCATCCAGTCGAAGTGGACGTATCCGCGCGAGGCCGGGGATCGAGGCATCGGCGGCTCGCTGCTCATCGAGTTCCACATCGCCAAGGACGGCCGCCTCGCCTATCTCGAGGTTCGCCGCTCCTCGGGTGTGGAGATTCTGGACGAGTATGCGGTGAATGCGATCAAGCTCGCCCAGCCGTTCCCGCCGGTGCCGGACAACCTCGCCAATCAAGTCCTGCCCATCAACGGCAACTTCGTCTACCAGATCATCGACAACTCGCTCGTCAAGCAGTTCACGCGCTAGCACGCGCGTGGCCCGCCGACTCGCTTTCCTGGCGCTGGCGCTCGTCCTGGGGTCCGGCTGCGCGGGGGCGCCGCGCTGCGAGCAGGCGCCCACGCGGGTGCAGCTGCTCCTCGTCAACGACGTCTATCTCCTCGAGCCGCGCGCCGATGGCACGGGAGGGCTGGCCCGGGTGGCGACTCTGGTGCGCGGGCTCCGGCGCGAGCAGCCGAACACGCTGTTCGTCCTGGCGGGCGACACGCTGTCGCCGTCGCTCCTGTCCACGCTCTTCCGCGGCCGCCAGATGGTCGAGGCGTGGAATCTTCTCGGTGTCGACGCGGCGACCTTCGGCAATCACGAGTTCGACTGGGGCCCCGCCGTCCTGCGCGAGCGGATGCAGGAGTCGCGCTTTGCCTGGATCTCCGCCAATGTGCTGGATCGCCAATCCCATCGGCCCTTCGGCGGCGCGGGCCCGTGGCTGCGGCGGGACTTCGGCGCGGTGCGGGTGGGGATGGTGGGGCTCACCTTGCCCGAGACCCAGTACACATCCAATCCCGGCCCCGATGTCTCCTTCGAAACGCCGGTGCCGGCGGCGCGCGCGGCCTTCGAGGCGATGGGCCCGGTGGATGTGCGCGTGGCATTGACCCACCTCGAGCTGCGCGGGGACCGGGCGCTCGCCGACGCGGTGCCGCTGCACGTCATCCTCGGCGGCCACGACCATGACCCGATGGTGGTCGAGCAGGGCGGCGCCCTCATCCTCAAGGCGGGCTCGGACGCGATGAATGTCGGGCAGGTGGAGCTCGAGCTGGCGTGTGGCGCCGTGCTCGCGCGCCGGCACCGGCTCATCCCCGTGACGGCAAGCATCGCCGAGGCCCCCGACGTCCAGCGATTCGTCGAGCGATACGCGGCGCTGACCGAGCGAGAGCTGGACCGTCCCGTCTTCGTCGCCGTCGCGCCGCTCGAGGCGCGCGACGGGGTGGTGCGGCGGACGCCGGTGCCGCTGGGACGCTTCGTCGCCGAGGCGATGCGTGAGCGGCTGAGCGCCGAGGTGGCGCTGCTCAATAGCGGGGGCCTGCGGGCCAACCGGATCTTCGCGCCGGGTCCGGTCACCCGCCGGGACATCCGCGCCCTGCTCCCGTTCGGGAACACGGTCGTGCTACTGGAGATCCCGGGCGCCGCCCTTCGGGCCGCGCTGGAGCATTCGGTGAGCGGGCTGCCCCAGCCGGCCGGCCGCTTTCTGCAGGTCGCCGGCCTTCGCTATGACGTGAGCCCGGAGCGGCCGGTGGGGGCGCGGGTGGGGGCGGTGGAGGTGCAGGGGCAGCCGCTGGATCCGGGGCGCGCCTATCGGGTGGCCGTCCCCGACTTCCTGGCCCGGGGCGGAGACGGGTATGCGATGCTGGCGGCGGGCCGGGTAGTGATGACCGCGGAGGAAGGTCCGGGGCTCATCGAGACGGTCTTCGAGGCGGTGGAAGGGGGCCGGCTCCCTTGACAGCCTTGTCGCGTATCCTGTAGCATGGCAATGCTTTTTGGGGAGAGACAGGCTCGTAGCTCAGTGGGAGAGCGCTACCTTGACACGGTAGAGGTCGGCGGTTCGATACCGCCCGAGCCTACCACTCGATCTTGTTGAGCCAGGGGTGCCCATCGCGAGCCAGCGCCGTAGACGCGAGCAGAGCGGGAGGGAGCATCACCGGGCGGCGTCCCTGTGATGCTTTTTTGTTCTTAAACTGAGGAATCGATGGCCGAGTCGGAAGAAGATCGTCATCTGAAGCTGGCCGGGGAGTTCGACTGCGTCCCCGAGCCCCTGCCCACGCTCCGCCACTCCACCTCGCACGTGATGGCGCAGGCGGTGAAGCAGCTCTTCCCCGAGGTGCGGGTGGCCATCGGCCCCGCCATCGAGGACGGCTTCTACTACGACTTCGCCAAGGCCACGCCGTTCACGCCGGAAGAGCTCGCGAAGATCGAGGCGCGGATGCGCGAGATCGTGAAAAAGGACCTGCCCTTCTCGCGTGAAGAATGGCCGCGCGAGCAGGCCATCCGCTGGTTCGAGGAGCACGGGGAGCCCTTCAAGGTGGAGATCCTCCGGGGGCTCGACGTGCCCACCGTCTCCGTCTACAAGCAGGGCGACTTCCTCGACCTGTGCCGGGGGCCGCACGTGGCGTCCACCGGCGCGATCAAGGCCTTCAAGCTCCTCTCGTCGTCCGGCGCCTACTGGCGCGGGGACGAGAAGAACCCGATGCTCCAGCGCATCTACGGGACGGCCTGGCTCACCCAGGAGGAGCTGGACAAGCACCTGTGGCGGCTCGACGAGGCGAAGAAGCGCGATCACCGCAAGCTCGGGCGCGAGCTGGACCTCTTCGAGTTCCACGACATTGCTCCGGGCGCCGCCTTCTGGCTGCCGGGTGGGATGACCCTCGTCCGCGAGCTCGAGAAGATGGCCCGGGAGTCGCTGGACGCGCGCGACTATCAGGAGATCTCCACGCCACTCCTGGTGAACCAGAAGCTGTGGGTACAGTCTGGCCACTGGGATTTCTACAAGGACAACATTTTCATGGTGGAGGTCGAGGGCGGCCTCTTCAGCCTCAAGCCGATGAACTGCCCGGAGTCGTCCTACGTCTACAAGCGGGCCCTGCGCTCGTATCGCGACCTCCCCCTCCGCTACTCGGAGATGGGCCGCTGCCACCGCAACGAGCGCTCGGGCGCGCTGGCCGGGCTCACCCGGGTGCGCCAGTTCACGCAGGACGATGCGCACATCTATTGCCGGCCTGACCAGGTCCAGGCCGAGATCGCGGACCTGCTCGTGCTGGTGCGCGAGTGGTACGGGCTGTTCGGGCTGCCGCCGTCCTTCCGCCTGGCCACGCGGCCGCCGGACAAGCTCGGCACGGAGCAGCAGTGGGATTCGGCGGAGGACGCGCTCCACCAGGCGTTGGGCGCGAACCAGCTGCCTTACGATCTCGACAAGGGCGGGGCCGCCTTCTACGGCCCCAAGATCGACATCGACGTGGAGGACGCACTGGGCCGTAAGTGGCAGCTCGCCACCATCCAGGTCGATCTCACGATGCTGCCCGAGCGCATGCAGTGCGAGTTCATCGACACCGACGGCCAGCCCAAGCGGCCGGTCGTGATCCACCGCGCGATCTTCGGCTCCTACGACCGCTTCATCGCGATCCTCACCGAGCACTTCGCGGGCGCGTTCCCGACCTGGCT
>DASRWT010000039.1:0-44076 GCA_035654455.1 Candidatus Nitrosocosmicus sp.
GCGGAGGAAGCGACGGCAAGTTCGACGGTGACCTCCACGCTGGCCACCCGAAGCTGATAGCCCACCAGCTCCAACGCGTCGCGGACCACCTGGTTCAGGTCCGCCGCCTGGCGCTCCGGCGCGTGCTGGCGGGCGAGAGCCAGGAAGTTCTTCACGATGCGTCCGCAACGCTCCGCGGCGGCCGAGATCCTTCGCGAGCGCTCGGCGTCCGCGGCGTCGCTGGTCGTCATCTCCAGGAGCCGCGCCTGCCCGATCACCACCGAGAGCGGATTGTTCAGCTCGTGCGCCACTCCGGCCAGCAGCTGCCCCATGGCGGCGATTTTTTCCGTCTGCAAGAGCTGAGCCTGGGTGCGGCGCAGCTCCTCGTGCCGGTTCTTCAGCTCCTCGTACAGCCGGGTGTTCTCGATGGCCACCGCGGAATGGTCCGCGAGAACGGTCAGCAGTCGCTCCTCGAGCGGCTTGAACTGACGGGGGCGCCGGCTGGCCACGGCGAGCACGCCCACCAGGCTGCCCGAGCTTTCCAGCGAGACGGCCGCCGTCTGCTCGCTCTCGACGAGATCGAGCGCGGCCGGAGCCGTGAGGGAAGCGGCGCCGAGAAGCGCGCCGAGATCCACCCGACGATCCGATGCCAGGCGGACCGCCGCCTCGGCGTCCAGCGGACGGACCAGAGCCCGCGCCTCCGCGTCGCCGAGGCCCAGCCACGCGCTCGGGCGCAGCTCGCCGTCGTGCCGGAGCCACAGCACTCCACTCTCCGCGTGCAGCAGCTCGACCGCCGCCCGCGTCACCCGCGCGGTGAGGTCGCCGAGCTCGCGCACGGTGGCGATGGACCGGGTGAGGCTGTTGAGCACCAGCAGCGCATCCTTCTCGTCCGCCAGCCGCTGCTGGTTGAGCACGCTCTCGAGGGTGGAAAGGAGCCGGGCCAGGTATCCGGGGCGCTTGACCACATAGTCCGCCGCCCCCAGCTTGAAGGCTTGCACCGCCGTCTCTTCATCCCCCTGGCCGGTCACGATCACCACCGGCACCCGCAGCCCTTCCTCGCGGATCGTCTTGAGCACCTCGATGCCGGACATGTCCGGCATGCGGTAGTCGAGGAACAACAGATCGTAGGGCATGGTGCGGAGTCGCTCGAGTGCCATCCGGCCTCGGGGCACCACTTCCAGCTCGAGATGGCGCCCGTGCTCCTGGAAGGCCCGGCGCGTCAGCTCGATGTCGGCCGGCTCATGCTCGACGTAGAGTACCCGGACCGAGGCCCGCCGCAGCTCGCGCGAGGAGGCGTACCACCGATACGCGTCGTTGATCACGCTCGGCAGCGACTGGAGATAGCCCGGCCGCTTCACCACGTAGTTCGCGGCGCCCGCCTTGAGCAGGCGGACCGCCGACTCCACGTCGCCGGAGCCCGTCACCAGCACCACCGGGATGGTCAGGTTCCGCGCCTTCACCGCCTCCAGCACGTCGAGTCCGGTGCCATCGGGCAGGCGAAAGTCCGAGAGCACGAGGTCGACGGCGCCCCCCTCCAGCCTGTCGAGCGCTTCGGACACCGTCGGCGCCAGATCCAGCTTCAAGTGAGGGGCGTGGCGGGCGAGGTGGCGGGTCGTCAGCTCGCGGTCGGCGGGATCGTCCTCGGCGTAGAGCACGCGAATGGTATCCATGCCGTGTCAGCCCGTCTGGCCCGCGGGGTACGGCACATTGGTCACGATCCAGTAGAGATCGATGCGCTCCACGACCTCGCGGAACTTCTCGTACTCGACCGGCTTGACGATGTAGCTCGCGGCGCCCAGCTCGTAGCTGCGCTTGATGTCCCGGTCCTCCGCCGAGGTGGTAAGCACCACCACCGGCACGTGGCGGTACACCGGATGCGCCTTGATCTCCTTGAGCACGTCCAGCCCGTCCACCTTGGGGAGGCGGAGATCGAGGAGGATGACGCCGGGGGTGGGGGCGCCGGCCGCGAAGGCGCCGCGGCGATGGATATAGTCGAGCGCCTCCTCTCCGTCACGCGCCACCGCGATGGGATTGGAGATGCGCCGCCGCTTGAAGGCGCGGAGGGCCAGCTCGACGTCGGCTTCATTGTCCTCGACGAGCAGGATGGGGGCCGGATCGCTCATGGGGCTCCTACCGCGGCGGTGGGTCTCGCGCGAGAGACCAGGAGATCCACCGTCCGCGCCAGCTCGGCGAGGTCCACCGGCTTGACCAGACAGGCGTGAGCGCCGGCCTCCAGCAGCGCCGGGACGGCGGAGGGATTGCCGGTGAGACCAATGATCTTGATGTCCTCGGTCTCGCGGGTTCCCGTGACGCGCCGGCATACCTCGACGCCGTCCAGCCGCGGCATCATGACATCGAGCACGACCACGGCGGGACGGAACGCTCCGACCTTGATGAGGGCCTCGTAGCCGTCGGTCGCCGTCTCCACCAGGAACCGCCCGCTCTCCCGGCCGAAAAACTCCACCAGCATCTGCACCATCTCGGCCTCGTCGTCGACGATGAGCAGGGGTATGGTCACGGGGGCCACCGAGTACGAGGGCAGTCCGCCCTGGCGAAGGAACCGCTGGAACTCCTCGATCGGGATGCGGTGGTGGCCGCCGGGTGTCCGATAGGTGGCGACGTCCCCCCGCTCGATCCAGCGCTTGAAGGTGGGAATCGAGACCCGGCAGTGGGCCGCCGCCTCGGCGGTCGTGATGGGCTCGGAGCGTTCGATTTTTTGCGTCTTTTTCGTTTTTTTCATTTACCTATTCCAGTATAGCCGAACCGGCGACCTGGCAAGATTCTCCAAGCGGTTCCGAGGCAACTCCCCTAGCGTGGGGTCGAGGAGGAAGCATGCCCCATCCCCTGGTAGACCAGCTGCGCTTCACCCGTGCCGAGTGGTTGCGCGCCTTCGAGGGCGTCACCCCCGCCGAAGCCGAGCAGACGCTCGGATCGATGAACTCCATGGCCTGGCTGGTGGGTCACCTCGCCTGGCACGAGCAGATCTCGTGGCTGGAGCGGGCGCAGGGGCGGACGCTGGAGCCCGCGGTGGCGCGCTTCGGCTTCGGCGAGCCCGGCAGCACGCCCGCCCTGGACGAGGCCTGGCGCGCGTGGCGCGCCATCACCGCCGCCGCCGATCCTTATCTCGACACGCTCACCTCGGAGGGTCTCCTCGCACACTGGAAGGTCAAGGGCGCCGCGCACCGGGAAAGCATCGGCACCACGCTGCGCCGGCTGACCTATCACTACTGGTTTCATCTGGGCGAGTCGCAGGCCATTCGCCAGCTGCTCGGCCACACCGATCTGCCCGTCTTCGTGGGCAATATCAATCGCGCGCCATACCGGCCCGAGGGAGCCCTATGAGCAGCGGCGACGCGCCGGGCGGCCGCGCGCGCGATCTCCTCTGGCAGGCCTGGGACGAGCCGGGGCTCGAGCACCTCACGCTCCACTCCGACGCGGGCGGGGTGTGGGCGGACGGCGTGATGCTCGGCCTCCACGGAAGCCGGCGGGTGCGGGTGCGCTACCTCATCCGCTGCGACCCGGCGTGGCGGGTCCGGGAGGTGCGAGTGGAGGCGGACGCGCTGCCCGCCCGCGTCCTCGATCTGCTCTCCGACGGCGCCGGCCGCTGGCAGTTTCGTGACGGAGAGACCATCCCCGCCCTCGACGAGTGCCTGGACGTGGACCTCTACGCGTCGGCCTTCACCAATACGCTCCCCATTCGCCGGCTCCAGCTCGATCCGGGCGGCGCCGCGGAGATCCGGGTCGCCTATATCGCCTTGCCCGGCCTGGAGCTGACTCCCGCGCACCAGCGCTATACGCTGCTCGCGCGCAATACCGCCGAGAGCCACTGGCGCTATGAAGGTCTCGGCACCGACTTCGTGCAGGAGATCCGCGTGGACCACGAGGGGCTGGTGCTCGAGTATCCGCGCGTGGCCCGGCGGCTCGTCACCGCCTAGGGGGTCAGCCGAGGACGCGCACGGGCTTGCCGTCGAAAAAGGCCTTGATGTCCTCGACCGCCTGGCCGAAGAAGATCCGGTACGTCTCCTCGGTGACGTAGCCCAGATGCGGCGTGATCACCGTATTGGGCAGCCGGAGGAACGGATGGTCGGCCGGCAGCGGCTCGGGCTCGAAGACGTCGAGGCCGGCGCCGGCGATCGTCCCCGACTCCAGCGCGTGGATCAGGGCCGCCTCGTCCACGATGGGGCCTCGCGAGGTGTTGACGAGGTACGCGGTGCGCTTCATGAGCCCCAGCTCGCGCGCCCTGATGAGGCCGCGGGTCCGGTCCCCCAGGACGAGGTGAACGCTCACCACGTCCGAGCGCGCGAGCAGCTCGTCCTTGGAAACCAGCGTGGCGCCCACCTCCGCCGCCCGCGCGGCGGTGAGGTTCTGGCTCCAGGCCAGCACCTCCATCTCGAAGGCGCGCCCGTACTTCGCCACCCGCGAGCCCAGCGATCCGAGCCCGATCACCCCCAAGGTCTTGCCGTTGAGGCCGAGACCGACCGTGGTTTGCCAGCGGCCCGCGCGCGTGGCCTGGTCCTCGACCGCGATGCGCCGAAAGAGGGCAAGCACGAGCCCCCAGGTCAGCTCGGCGGTGGGATAGGGCAGCCCCGCGGTCCCGCACACGGTGACCCCGCGCTCCGCCGCCGCCTTCACGTCGATGGAGGCATTGCGCATCCCCGAGGTGACCAGGAGGCGCAGCCGCGGAAGGCGCTCGAGCAGCGCGCGCGGAAAGGGCGTGCGCTCCCGCATGGCCATCACGACCTCGAAGTCGGCCAGCCGCTTCGCGAGCGCGTCGGGCTCGTCGAGGTGGTCGGAAAAGACCTGAACGTCGGTCCCGGCGGGGAGGCTCTTCCAGTCCGCCATGCCCAGCGCCACGCCCTGATAGTCGTCGAGGATCGCCACCCGCGCCATGCCGGTATGCCTCCGTTCGCTCAGCGGGGATCGTCGCCCAGGCGGTAGGCGGCGGTGAGGGTGTCGAGCCGCGCCTTGATATCGGCGCCGAGATCCTTCTCCACCGCCGGCAGCACGTCGTCGAGCTGGTCGGGACGGCTGGCGCCGATGATGGGCGCGGTGACCGCCGGATGCGCGAGCACCCACGCCACCGCCAATCGCGTGAGGGAGATGCCCGCCTCCGCGGCAAGCGGGCGCAGCGCCTCCACGGTGTCGAACTCGCGCTCGTGCCAGTAGCGATCCTGATAGCGTCCCGCCGCGCTGCCCAGCGTGAAGCGCGTCCCCGGGGTGGGACCCGCCTCCCGCTTGTGCTTGCCGGTGAGGAAGCCGCCCGCGAGCGGGTTGTAGGGAATGACGCCGATACCCTCCTCGCGGCACAGCGGGAGCAGCTCGCGCTCGATCTGGCGGAAGAGGAGGTTGTAGCGGGGCTGCACGGAGTCGAAGCGCACCAGCCCCTGCGTCTCGCTGCGGCCGATGGCGCGCGCCACCTGGTAGGCCAGGTAATTGGAGCAACCCACGTAGCGCGCCTTCCCCGCCCGCACCACGTCGTCCAGCGCGCGCAGGGTCTCGTCGATGGGCGTCTCGCGATCCGGCGAGTGCACCTGATAGAGATCCACGTAGTCTGTGCGCAGGCGGCGCAGGGAGGCGTCGATGGCGTCGAGGATATGCTTGCGGGAGAGTCCGCGCTCCCAGGGCTTGGCGCCCATCACCCCCGCGCACTTGGTGGCGACCACGAAGCCATGGCGCCGCCCCGCCAGCCAGCGCCCGAGGATCTCCTCGGTCCGCCCCACGGTGTCGAGGCTGCCGCCCACCGGATAGACGTCGGCGGCGTCGAGGAAGGTGACCCCGCCCGCGGCGGCGCGGTCCAGGATGGCCACCGCGGTGGGCTCGTCGCACTGCAGGCCGAAGGTCATGGTGCCGAGGCAGATCCGCGAGACCTGCAATCCCGTGCGGCCGAGGCGAACGTGGCGCATCCCCGTTACCGGTTCGGTCCCCGGCCCATGGGATAGGGCTGCCACCGGATGAGGCTGGTGCGCGGGAGGACTCCCGGGTTCACCGCCGAGCGCGGCCACTTGCCCTGGAGCACGGTGGCGATCTCGCGGCCGAGCCGGCGGCGCGTCTCGGGCGCCATGCGCGCCGTCGCGGAGGCGATATGCGGGGTGACGATGACATTGTCCATGGCCAGCAGGGTATTGGCGGTGTCCACCGGCTCCGTCTCGAAGACGTCCAGGGCGGCGCCGGCGATCCAGCCCTGGCGCAGCGCCTCGCTCAGCGCCTGCTCGTTCACGGTGGGGCCGCGGCCGTTGTTGATGAAGATGGCGCTGCGCTTCATGCTGCGGAACTCCCGCTCGCCCATCATGTGATGGGTCTCGCCGTTGAGCGGCGCGTGCATGGAGAGGAAGTCCGAGCGCTGGCACAGCTCGAGGAGGCTGGTGACGGGCTCCACCCCCACCGCCGTCATCTCGAGCTCGGCGAGGAAGGGATCGTAGGCGATCACGCGCAGTCCGAAGGCATGGCAGCGCCGGGCCACCGCCTTGGCCACGTTGCCGAAGGAGATGAGGCCGATGGTCTGCCCGTAGAGACGCGGGATGTCCTTGAAATAGGGCCGGCCCTCCGCCCACTTCCCCTCCACCGTGAGCTGGTGCATGAGCCGCAGGCGGCGGTGGGCGGCCAGGAACATGGCCATGGTATGGTCGGCCACCTCGTCGATGAAGACGTCGGGGACATTGGTGACCACGATGCCGGCCTCGGTGGCGGCATCCACGTCCACGGTGTCGGCGCCCACGCTGCCGAGCCCGATCACCTTGCAGTTCCGGAGCCCCTTGATGATGGCGGCCGAGATGCGGCGATTGCGCGCGATGAGGGCGTCGGCGTCCCGCGCCGCCGCGATGAACTCCTCCTCCGTCTTCGCCGGCACCTCGATGATCTCGGCGCCGATGGGATCCAGGGCCTCCCGCTCGATGCTGTAGCTGGGGTCCGCCAGGTCATAGGTGACCCCGCCGGATGGCTTCTGGACGACGACCTTGTACTTGGCGGCCATGTTCCGCTCTCCTTTGATGTCGGTAGGTGCGCGCCTACTCTACCTCACCACATCACCACGCCGCCGTCGATGTTGATGGCTTGGCCGGTGATGAACGCCGCCGCCGGCGAGCACAGAAAGCCGATGAGCCCCGCCACTTCCTCGTCGGTGGCGGCGCGGCCCATGGGGATGCGCTCGAGCTGCTTCTGCCAGCCCTCGCCGCGCCCCAGCACGTCCATGCGGGCGGTGTCGATGGTGCCCGGACACACCGCATTGCAGGTGACGCCGTGCCGCGCGACCTCCTGGGCGATGGACTGCGTGAGGCCCTGGATGCCGAAGTTGGCGGCGTTGTAGGCGGCGGTATTGGGGCTGCCGCGCTTTCCCGCGATGGAGGAGATGTTGATGATGCGGCCCCACTTCTGCTTGACCATGACCGGCACCGCCTGCTGGCAGAGGAGGAAGGCGCCGGTGAGCTTGATGTCGAGCACCTTTCTCCAGATGCTCTCGTCGAGCTGGGAGACCGGCACGCGATCGTTGCCCCGCGGATACGCGGCATTGTTGACCAGCACGTCGAGGCGTCCGAGCTCCTTGACGGTGGTCTCCACGAGGCGCTTCGCGGTGGCGGCCTGGCTCACGTCGCCGGTGAAGGTGACGGCGCGGCGGCCGGCGGCGCGGATCTGCTCCGCCGTGCCCTCCACGTCCTTCCAGCCCGCCTTCTTCTCGTCCTCGGGGTAGGAGGAGGGATCGCGTCCCGTCCCCGTGACCACCACGTCGGCGCCCAGCTCGGCCAGCGCCACCGCGCTGGCGCGGCCGATACCGCGCAGCCGGCCCGCGCCCGTCACCACCGCCACCTTGCCGTCGAGCACGCCCATGGCCATTCCTTTCTGGTCGAAGCGCCGCTCAGTAGAGCGGCGAGCAGTACTGGCGAAATGCGCGGAAGTGCGGCACCGCCACGCCGCAGAGCGGGGCGGGACGGAATCGGCGGACCTGGGGGTCGAAGCGGGCCACCCCGGGACGGCTGGGATCGTTCGGATCGAACACGGCGAAGTCCACCACCCCGGCCTCGCGCACCTCGTAGTCATAGGCGAGCACGGAGTGATTCAGCTTGATCCGAGGAAAGTCCGTGATGAGAAGCTGCACCGGGCGCCCCGCCTGCAGCTCGGCCACCGCCTCCGCCGCCACCCGCTCCTGCTGGCCATGCGGGTGGGGAAAGACCATCCGCCAGTTCGACCAGTGAACGAGCGTCCACAGGCGCCCGTGGAGCCCGGCCTTCACCGCCGGCTCCATCTCACGCGTGAGCTCGTGGAGCGAGGCGAAGCCGGGCACCGCGATCCGCCGGGCGGGCGGGAGCGGCGCCCACCAGGACGGCCGGCGGGTGATGCGCCGGACGAGCGCGGCGTACTCGGCGGGCGCCAGACGGGGCGCGTCGGGCTCGAAGCGCGCGAAGCGCTGGAACTGCACCACCGCCCGCGCGATCACGAAGCACCAGTTGGCGTAGAGATCCGGCTTGCCCCGGTGGTGGATCCGGCTGTCGTTCCGGAAGGCGAAGGTGTCCACCCCGAACCGCAGGGCCGGACCCCGGGAGGGGCGCTGGAGGATCACCGCCAGGGGCACCGCCGAGGCGAGCACGGAGGTGAGGCGGGTGGCGATGAGAGCGACGACCACCGGGACCACGATGGCGAAGAGGGCGGAGCGGACGAGCATGGCGGAGGGATTCTACCGCAACCGCGGCGCTCGCCGTTCTTGACCTTCCCCTACCCGAAGGGCTAACGTCGGCCCACCACGAGCTGCAAAGGAGGCCGCGTGCGCCACATGCCCGTCGTCGTCATGATCCTCGCCACCGCGCTCGGCGGGGTCGTCCTCAGCTACGGCGGCTTCGAGACGCCCGCGATCGTCGCGCTGGCGGTCCTCGGCATCATCGGGATCGGATTGATCCTCTGGGCGCAGGGACAGAGCGGCGCCGACCGGGAGGGCACCCGCGCGCTGACCCTCAGCCGCGAGAATCGCCTCGTGGGCATCCAGGCCGAGGCGGACCGGATGCGCCTCGATCTCCAGCGCTCGCTCAGCCAGCAGAAGGAAGCCGAGGAGCGCGCGCGGGCCGCGGAGGCCAATGCCGAACGGCAGAAGCAGGCCGAGATGGCGCTGCGCGAGAGCCGCGCGGAGGTCGAGCGGTTGAAGAGGGACGTGGAGGCGGCGCGGCGCCAGGCCGCCGGGGCGCCCGCGGCCGCCCCTGGCGCCCCGGTGGCGCCGGCGTCCGCCGCCCCCGCCGCGCCGGCGCCCCCCCGGGCGCCGGAGCCCGCCGCCGGCCCGGCGCGCGCCCCGGCCCCGGCCGCGCCCTCGCGTCCGGCCCCCGTGCCTCCGCCGGCGCCCGCCCCCCGGCCCGCGCCTCCGGCGGCGCCGCCTCGCCCGGCACCCGCGCCCCCGCGCCCAGCGGCCCCGCCCCCCGCGCCCGTCAGCGCGCCGGCGACCATGATCGAGCCCGCCGCGCCGGCCCCCACGGGCAAGCGCGAGGCGGATCCCGCGCCCGGCACCGCGATCGGGACCCTCCTCCTCGTGGACGACGACCCGAACTTCCTCTTCGTGGCCAGCAATATCCTGCGACCCGCCGGCTTCAATGTCATCGAGGCGGAGAGCGGCCAGGCCGCGCTCGAGCGCGCGGGGCAGCATGCGGGGAAGATCGATCTCCTCGTCACCGACATGATGATGCCGGGCATGAACGGCCGGCAGCTCGCCCAGCGCTTCACCAAGCTCCGCCCCGGCGTGCGGGTGCTCTACATCTCCGGGGTGGTGGACGAGGGCAGCGCGCGGGAGGCCATCGAGGGGGAGGAGGCCGACTTTCTCGGCAAGCCCTTCGAGGCCGACACCTTCACCGCCAAGGTGCGCGAGCTGATCCGCGCCAGCGGGGGCCGCGGCTAGAAGCGCGCGCGGGGATCGAGGGCGTCGCGGAGGGCGTCGCCCACGAAGTTGAGCCCCACCACGGTCACGAACAGCGCCGCCCCCGGCCCGAAGACGATCCACGGCGCCTGCTGCAAGTAGCCCCGCCCCGCGTTGATCATGCTGCCCCATGACGCGGCGGGGGGCTGGATGCCGAGGCCCAGGAAGGACAGCGACGCCTCGGCGAGGATGGCGAAGGCCACGCTGAGCCCCGCCTGCACCACGATGGCCGCCGCCGCGTTCGGCAGCACGTGCCGGCCCGCGATGCGCCAGCCCGACGCGCCCAGCGCGCGCGCCGCCTCCACGTAGTCGCGGGACTTGATGGACAGCACCTGCCCGCGCATGAGCCGCGCGAAGGCGGGCGTGTAGACCACGCTCAGCGCGATGAGGACGCCGGTGAGCCCCGCGCCCAGCACGGCGCCCAGCGCCAGGGCCAGCACCAGGGGCGGGAAGGACAGCACCGCGTCCATCAGTCGCATCACCAGGCTGTCGGCGCGGCCGCCCCAGTAGCCGGCGAGGAGCCCGAGCAGGCTCCCCGCCACCAGCGCCATCGTCACCGACGCGAAGCCGGCCACCAGCGAGATGCGCGTGCCCCAGATCACGCGCGAAAGCACGTCGCGGCCCACATTGTCGGTGCCCAGCGGATGGATCCGGTCCGGGCGCGCGAGGGTATTGCCGAGGTTCTGCGTGAGGGGATTGTGGGGAGAGAGCAGCGGCGCCAGCACCGCCGCCAGCACCGCGAGGAGGACCACCGCGGCGCCGACGGGCGCCAGGCGAGCGCGGGCCGCCCGGCGCAGCACGATCCAGCGCCGCTCGGCGCGCGGCGCCGCGGTCGCGGCCGGGAGCGCGGGCGTCCGCTCAGCGAATCCGGATTCGCGGATCGATCCAGCCATAGAGGAGGTCCACGATCAGGTTGCTCACGATATAGCCCACCGCGATGAGGAGAACGACCCCCTGGACGAGGGGATAGTCGCGGGCGAAGACGGCGTCCACCACCAGGCGCCCCACCCCCGGCAGCGCGAAGACGTACTCCGTGATCACCGCCCCCCCGATCAAGGTGCCGAGCTGGAGTCCCATCACGGTGACCACCGGGATGAGGGCATTGCGCAGCACGTGCCCTCCGATCACGCGCCACTCCGACACACCCTTGGCCCGCGCGGTACGCACGTAGTCCTCGGCGAGGGCCTCCAGCATGCTGGAGCGCAGCGTGCGCATGATCACCGCCGCCAGCGCCAGCCCGAGCGTGATCGCGGGCAGAGCCAGCGAGCGGAGCCCCGCCAGCGGCTCCTCGAAGGGATCGGTGTAGCCGGAGATGGGCAGCCAGCGAAGGGTGACGCCGAAGAAGAAGATCAGGAGGAGGGCGAGGAGGAAGTTCGGCATGCAGATGCCGAACAGCGAGAAGAGGCTGCCCGCTCCGTCCAGGGGCGAGTTGCGGCGCGCGGCGGAGAGGATGCCGATGGGAAACGCCACCACCAGCGAGATAGCCATGGCGAGGGCCGCGAGCTGGAGGCTGGGCCGGATGCGGCGGCCGACATTCTCGATCACCGGCTCGCGGTTGCGGATGGACTGGCCGAGATCGCCCTGGAGGATCCGCCCCATCCAGTGCGCGTACTGCAGCGCCAGCGGCCGATCCAGGCCCAGGTCGCGGCGGAGCGTCTCCTTCACGCCCGCGTCCACCGACTCCGCCATCATCGCGTCGATCGGATCGCCGGGCGTGAGGTGGATCAGCATGAACACGCCCGCGGAGACGAGGAACAGCACCGGGATGGTGGCGACCATCCGGTGCAGGATCAGCTGCCACATGGAGCGCGGCCGCGTCCTACTTGAGCCACACCTCGCGGAACCGCATCATCCCGTCCGGCACCGGATCGTAGCCCTGCACCCGGGGGCTGAAGGCCTTGGGCTCGATGGGGTGCACGATGAAGAGCATGGGCAGCTCGTCCTGCAGCAGCCGGACCAGCTCGCTGAAGAGCTTCTTGCGGTCGGCCTGGCGCGGCGTCTCGCGGGTCTTGTCGAGAATGGCGTCGATCTGCGGATTCGAGATCCCCGACCAGTTCAGCGAGACTCCGGAGGAGGTCTTGTAGAACTGGTAGGTATTGCCGTCGGGATCCGGGCGGCCCGACCATTGATAGCTGATCATCTCGTAGTTCTTGCTGTTGCCGTCGGACAGGAGGGTGGCGGAGTCCACCAGCTTCACCTTCATGGTGATGCCGGCCTCGGCGAGCTGGGCCTGGATCACCTCCGCCTCCTGGATATTGATGGGAATATTGTTGGTGGTCACGGTGAAGCTGAACCCGCCCGGCTTGCCCCCCTCCGCGAGCTTGGCCTTGGCCTTGGCGAGGTCGCGCTTGATGAAGGGAATGCTGCTGTCGTAGGCCCAGCTGGTGGGCGGGATGGGCCCGTTGGCGGGCACGCCCACGTTGAGCCACACGCCCTTGACGATCTGCTCGAGATCCACCGCGTAGGCCAGCGCCTGACGCAGGGCCTTCACGTTGAAGGGCGGCCGGGTGTGGTTGAGCTGATACGCGAAGTCGGCCAGCGAGGGCACGTCCACCACCACCACGTTCCTGTCCGCCTTCACCGCCGCCACGTCGCGCGGCTGGACATAGTCCATCACGTCGATCTCGCCGGTCTGGAGGCTCTGGAGCTTGACGGTGTCGTCGGGGATGGGCCGGTAACGGATCTGCTCGAGATAGGGCCCGCCCGACTTGTTCCAGTAGGCGTCGTTGCGGCGGAGGATCAGGTGGGCGTCCTTCACCCACTCGACGAACTGGAAGGGGCCGGTGCCGGCGCCCCGGGCATTGCGCTCCAGCTCGGCGCCCTTTTCCTGGATCACCTTGGGCGAGACCATCATGCCCGCGCGGTCGGTGAGGGTGGCGAGCAGGGCGGCGTCGGGCCGGCGCAGGTGGAGCCGGATGGTGTAGGCGTCCACCACGTCCACCGACTCCACGTTGGCGAGCTCGCCCTTGCGCACCGACTTGGGCTCGGTCTTCATGCGGTTGAAGTTGAACTTCGCCGCCTCCGCGTTGAAGTCGGTGCCGTCGTGGAACTTCACGCCCTGGCGCAGCTTGAAGACGATGGTCTTGGCGTCCGGCTGCTGCCACGACTCCGCGAGACCCGGCCGCAGGCCCAGCTTGTTGTCGAGCGTGACCAGGGGCTCGTAGATATTGTGGTAGACCTGCCGGTCCACCTTGCTCCCCGAGAGATGCGGGTCCATGGTCGCGGCCTCGACGTAGAAGCCGACCCGCAGCGTGCCGCCCTTCTTGGGCGCCGCCTGGCCCCAGGCTCGGCGCGCCCCCGGCGCCGTCAGCGGCGCGAGCCCGCCGGCGGCGAGCGCGCTCAGCCGGAGAAAGGCGCGGCGGGACACTGCGCGAGAGCTGCTCCGGGCTCGATTCGACGGCATGGCATGTCCTCCGCTGAGGGTCTCGTCTGGAGGGACCGTGTCGGAGCTTCGCGACGCGGACGGCCGGTCGTCGGCCCCTCGGACGGCGTCGCTGCGCGTCCCGCTGTCATGGGCTGAAATATGGCGGTCAGAGTAGGGGAGCGGCGGGGGCGTGTCAAGCCACGGGGGGCGCGCCTCACATGGGCGGCACCACCCCCGCCTTGCCCACCAGGATGCGGCTGGTGGCGAGGCTTCCGTCCGGCTGGCGCACCGCGGGCACGAAGACGTGGGCGCCGGGCGCCAGCAACGCGTGGGTGGCGATACTGAAGGTCACCACCGGCGTCCGCGGCGGGACCGTCACCTTGAGCTCGCCGTCCTTGTACTTGAGGGTGAGCAGCGGTCCCGCCGCGCGGGGGACCACCGACTCCACGGTGGCATTGGTCAGGGTGCTGTCGGGCGTGAGATCCCACGGGGTATGCCCCTCGGCGCTGCCGCGCGCCATGTCGGGGAAGATCGTGACCTCCTGCGCGCGGTAGGTTCCATCGGGCTGCTTCACCGCCGCCACCCCCACGTACTTGCCGGGCTTCACGTCGGCCAGCGCGGCCTTGCCGACTCCCAGCACGGTGAGGCCTTCCAGGAGGCGCACCTGCACCGTGGGGCCTTCGCGCGTCTTGATGATGAGGACGGGACCGACCAGCTCCGCGATGCTGCCGCGCACCCGCGCCGGCGTCTGCGCGACGCCGGCGGGGGCGAGCGCCGCGAGGAGCGCGGCGCCCAGCAGCAGCACCCGGAGCGGCCGGGCGATCACTGCAGCGGAGAGAAGGCCGCCGGCAGGACGATCTTGTTCTCCTGCGTGAGGAGCCGGTCGCCACCACCCGGCGGTGGCCACACCCCCGTCTTCCTTGCCTGGTCCCGCACCTGCGCGCGCTGCTCGAGGCTCTGGTAGGCCCAGATGTGCACGAAGCCGTTGGCGGCGCCGAACTCCACGCCGCCCGCGAGCACCACCGGCGAGAGCTTGATCCGCTCCGGCAGCTTCGCCTCCCACCCCTTCATGGTCTCGGGGAGCGTGCCGCCCTTCAGCGTGTAGTAGCGGATCTCGAAGATGGGCCCGATCTTGCCCGGCTGCACCTCGGGGACGAACGGGAAGGGGTTGACGATCTCGGACTTCATTTCGCGGATGAACTCGGCGGTCTTCGGCGGCCACACGCCGTCCTTCACTGCCTCGGCGCGGATGCGCGCGCGCTCGGCGAGATCGCGATAGCCCCAGACGTGGATGATCTCGTTGAGGGGGCCGATCTCGGTGTGCCAGAACGCGGTGAGCTCCGAGTACTTCTTGCGCTTCTCGTAGGCTTCGCCGAAACGCTTCTCCACCTCGGCGAGACTGCCCGGCGCGATGCGATAGGTGCGGATCTCCTGGATCACGGTTGGCTCCTTTCAGCGGCACATGTCAGCGGTGAATGGCTCCCAGCCTGGGTCGGGCCTTGAACGTAGCGCAGCGCGGGGCGCTGCACAAGCCGGGGTCCCGCCCTCT
This sequence comes from Candidatus Nitrosocosmicus sp., assembly GCA_035654455.1. Taxonomy (GTDB): domain Bacteria; phylum Methylomirabilota; class Methylomirabilia; order Rokubacteriales; family CSP1-6; genus DASRWT01. The sequence goes on from DASRWT010000039.1 coordinate 14,776, forward strand.
CGCGTCAGCCGTCCAGCGTGCGGATGCCGCGGAGCGCGGGGAAGAGATACATCCAGAGGCTCGCCACCAGGATGCTCCCCAGCCCGCCGATCAGCACCGCGGGCACGGCGCCGAGATAGGCGGCGGTGAGGCCGGCGCGGAACTCGCCGAGCTGGTTGGAGGTGCCGGTGAAGAGCGAGCTCACCGCGCTCACCCGGCCGCGCATCTCGTCGGGCGTGCGGAGCTGCACCAGGGAGGAGCGGATCACCATGCTCACCACGTCGGCGCCGCCCAGCACCGCCAGCGCCGTCAGGGACAGCGGCAGGTGGTGGGAGAGGCCGAACACCACGGTGGCGGCGCCGAAGACCAGCACCGCGCCGAAGAGGCGCGGACCGACGCGGCGCTCGATGGGATGCCGGACGAGAGCCACCGACATGACGAGCGCGCCCACCGCGGGAGCCGAGCGCAGCAGCCCGAGCCCCCAGGGCCCGGTGCGGAGAATGTCGGCGGCATAGATGGGCAGGAGCGCGGTGGCGCCGCCCAGCACCACCGCGAAGAGATCGAGGGACAGCGTGCCGAGGAGAATGGGCGTCTTCCGGATGAAGACGATGCCCGAGAAGAGCGGCGGCAGCGCCACGCCGGCGCGGCCGCGCAGAGCGCCCGCCACGCGAATGGCAGCGGTGCACGCGCCCGCCAGCACGAAGAGCGCGGAGGCGGTGCCATATACGGCGCCCGGCCCGGCCAGGTAGAGCAGGCCGCCGAGCGCGGGGCCCACGATCTGCGCGGTCTGGGTGGCCGAGATCGCCCACGCCGCCGCCCGCGGGATGGCCAGCCGCGGCACCAGCCCCGGCATGAGAGCGGCCATGGTCGGCCCTTCGAAAGCGCGCGCCGCGCCCACCAGGGCCACGATGCCGAGCATGCTCTCGCGGCCCAGCCAGCCGCCCGCGCTGCCCAGCGCGAGCAGAGCGGCCGCGCCGGCTTCCAGCACCTGGCAGCAGCTCACGATGGCGCGGCGATCGTAGCGGTCGGCGAAGCGGCCGACCACGAGCGTGAGCAGGATCATGGGAAGAAACTGGACGAGCCCGACCAGGCCCAGGTCCAGCGCGCTGCCGGTGATGGCGTAGAGCTGCCAGCCCACCGCCACGGCCTGCATCTGGAAGGCGAAGGTGGAGAGCACGCGCGACAGCCAGAACAGCGCGAACGGCGGATGTCGCAGGAGCGACGACTCGATGAGACCCGCGCCTCCTCTCGTGCTGCGGCCCGCGCTACGCTATGCTGCGCCCCGGGGAGGAGGCGCGATGATCGAACGGCGACCCTTCGGACGGACCGGCCACCACAGCACCGTAACACTGTTCGGCGCCGCCGCCCTCGCGCAGGCGAGCCAGGCGGACGCGGACCGGACGCTGGAGCTCCTGCTGCGGCACGGCGTGAACCACATCGACACCGCGGCGCGGTACGGCGACTCCGAGCTTCGCATCGGGCCGTGGATGGCGCGGCACCGGAAGGACTTCTTCCTCGCCACCAAGACCGGGAGCCGGAGCGGCCGCGAGGCGCGCGAGGATCTCCACCGCTCGCTGGAGCGGCTCCGCGTGGATCGGGTGGACATGATCCAGCTCCACTCGCTCGGCCACCCCGACGACTGGGATCAGGCCATGGGGCCGGAGGGAGCGCTGGAGGCCCTGATCGAGGCGCGCGCGCAGGGGCTGACCCGCTTCATCGGGGTCACCGGGCATGGGTGGACCATCGCCGCCATGCACCGCCGCAGCCTCTCGCGCTTCGACTTCGACGCGGTGCTGCTGCCCTTCAACTTCTTCATGGCCCAGAACGAGCGCTATCGCCGCGCCTTCGACGACGTGCTCACCATGTGCCGGGAGCGCCACGTGGCCGTCCAGATCATCAAGTCCATCGCGCGGGGCCCCTGGGCCACCACGGAGCGGAGCCATACCACCTGGTATCAGCCGCTGGAGGCGCGGGAGGACATCGAGCGCGCGGTGCACTGGATCCTGGGGCTGCCCGACATCTTCCTCAACACCGCCGGCGATCTCTCGCTCCTGCCCACCGTTCTCGAGGCCGCAGCGCGATTCGAGCGGCGGCCCGCCGACACGGAGATGGCCCAGATGCTCGGCGACACGCGAATGACCTCGCTGTTCGGGCTGCCCACATGAGCGCCGGGAGCGCCGCCGGGCTCGCCGCCCCCGCCGTGCAGGCCTTCCTCGCCTCGCGCGAGGTCGCGGTGCTGGCCACCCTCAATCCCGATGGCTCGCCGCTGGCGACGGCGATGTGGTTCCTCGCCGACGCGGACGCCCTCACCATGCTGAGCGTGGATGGGCTCGCCAAGGTGAGAAACCTGAGAGCCGACCCGCGCGTGGCGGTGGTGGCGGAGGCGGGCGATCGCGGCACTGCCCGCGGCGTGGCCGTGCAGGGCCGCGCGGAGTTCCTGGCCGACGGGCCCGCGCGCCGCGCCCTCGTCGAGCGCTTCCACGCGCGCTACGACCCGGATCTGGCCGAGTTCTGGAAGGGTCGGGCCATGCCGCCGAACCGCGTGATGTTCCGCATCATCCCCGCCCAGGTGCGGACCTGGGGGCTTCCGCCCGCCTAGCGAGCCGCGGCGAGCGCCGGACCGGCGCTCGCCGCGATCAGGATCCCGCGTCGTTGGGGAGCTACGACTTCTCGACGCCCGCGGCGGCCGGCCCGCGGTGCTCCTCGGCGCCGCGCCGCATACGCTGCTGCCAGCGCGCCTCGCCGAGCGCCTTGAGCTTGCTCCGCTGGTCGGGGGTGAGCTGCGCCTTACCCTGCTCGCTGGCCCGGATGACCTCGAGGCGGCCATCCGCCCGGAGCTTCTCGATCTCGCGCACCTTGGCCTCCACCTTGGCCATGTCCACCGGATCGCTGCGCAGGAGTCCGCCCAGGTCCAGCGCGGCCATCTGCGTCGCCGCCCGGCGCTGGATACCCGCGCGCCGCGCGTCCATCTGGAGCTTCTGGAGTGAGTCCACCTGCTGCGCGCTCAGCCCCAGCTCGGCGCGGTGCCGGAGCGCGATGCCGGCCAGGGTCGGCATCCGGTGATGCCGCCCATGCCGCTGCCACCGGTGGCCTTCGCCGCGCATGTCCCCTCGCCGTCCCTGCATCGGCCCGCGCACGCCGGGCTGGGCGTCAGCTACCTGGGCCGGGGCGCCCGCCTGGGCCAGCACCGCGTCGGGCGACTCGGCCACCGCGGGCCGGGTCAGCCCGAGCGTCAGCACCAGCATGGGCAGCGCGAGGCCCGACAGCCACTTGAGCGTCGTCCCCTTGAGCATCATGGTCTTGGTCGTCATCGTCGTTCCTCCTGTTGACTGCGTCTACTCATACAGACGACCGAGGGGGGCTGGCGGTTGACGCGGAGCCCTCGATGTGGTGGCCTGTCGGGGCCGGCCCGGCCGGCGGCGGCAACGCCACCCGCAAACCCGGAGGCCACCATGACCCAGGCGTCGTTCGGACTCACCCTTGCCAATCGCGCCGTCGTGCTGGGCGCCCTCAAGGCCCGGGATCTGCTCGAGATCACCGAGCGGGCGGAGGCCTCCGGCGCCTTCGATACGGTCTGGGTAGGCGATAGCCTCCTGGCCAAGCCGCGGCTCGAGGCGGTGAGCCTGCTCTCGGCGCTGGCCGCCGTCACCTCCCGGGTGCGGCTCGGCGTGGGGTGTCTCGCCACCTTCGTCCATCGTCATCCGCTGCTCTTCGCCCAGCAATGGTCGAGCCTCGACGTGATCTCGGGGGGCCGCTCCCTCCTGGCGGTATGCCTCGGGGGCCCTGACGAGCAAAGCCCCGCCCAGGCCCTCGAGCATCGCGTCATGGGAATCCAGGCCTCGGAGCGGGTGGGGAGGCTGGAGGAAGGCATCGACATCCTCAGGAAAGTCTTCGGCGGCAAGAAGGTCTCGCACGCGGGCCGCTTCTATCAGTTCGAGGGCGTCACCATCGAGCCCGCGCCCGCGCAGAGCCCCTGCCCCATCTGGATCGCCAGCAATCCCACCGGGCTGACCTGGAAGGGCGGCGCCAGCGCCGCGGACTCCGTGGTGGAGCGCAGCTTTCGCCGGGTGGCGCGCTACGCGGACGGCTGGATGACCAACAAGGTGAGCCCGGACCAGTTCCGCCAGCAATGGGCGCGCATCCTCGCCATGGCGCGCGAGGAGGGACGGGACCCGGCGAAGCTGGAGAGCTCGCTCTACCACAACATCAATATCAACGAGGACCGCCCGGCCGCGCTGGAGGAGAGCAAGGCCTTCCTCGACAGCTACTACACCAGCAAGTTCACGCCCGGCTTCGTCGAGGGCTGGACGGTGGCCGGCAGTCCCGCCCAGTGCGTGGCGCAGCTCAAGGCCTATCTCGAGGCGGGCCTCGGCCACATCGCGCTCCGGCTCACCTCGTGGGATCAGGCGGGCCAGCTCAAGCGCTTCCTCGCCGAGGTGGCGCCCGCCTTTTCCCCCGCCGTGCGCTCATGATCCGGGGCATCGATCATCTCGTCATCGCGGTGAAGGACGTCGAGGCCGCCACGCGGGCCTATGGCGAGCTGGGCTTCACGGTGGTGCCGGGCGGGCGCCATCCGGTGGGGACCTACAACACCCTGATCGCCTTCGCCGACGGCTCGTACATCGAGCTGATCGGCTTCTACCGGGACAATCCCGAGCATCGGTGGTGGACCGCGCTGCAGCAGGGGGGCGGGCTGGTGGACTATTGCCTCCAGACCGACGACCTCATGGGCGACACGCGCGCTTTTCGGGACGCGGGGGTGGACATCGCCGATCCCGTCTCGCAGTCGCGCGTGCGCCCGGACGGCTACCAGCTCCGCTGGGTGTTCTCGCTCGCGCGCGGCCCGCATCGCGGCGTGGGCCCCTTCCTCATCAACGACGAGACGCCGCGGGAGGAGCGGGTGCCGCGCGAGCAGACGCATCCCAACGGCGTCACCGGCATCGGCGCGGTGCGCATCGCCACCCGCGATCTGGCCGCGGTGTCCGGCTGGTACCGGAAGGCCACCGGGCAGCCCGGCGCCGCGATCACCAGCACGGAGACGGGCGGCGCCGGCACGCGGTTCATGGCGGGGCCTCATGCGCTCGAGCTCCTGGCCCCGGCGCAACCCGAGGGCGCGCTCGCCCGGTGGCTGGACGAGCGCGGCGCCTCACCCTATGACGCGACCCTCACCACCCGATCCGGCAAGACCGGGCCGCTCGACGCGAAGCACACCATGGGCGCCCGCCTGTCGCTGATCGGCGCGTGACCCTCACGGAGGCTTGCATGCTCTCGACCAGTCCCCAGGTGTCCATACCCGACGTGTCCATCACGGACTACGTGCTGCGGCACGCGGCCCGGCTCGGCGACAAGCCGGCCCTCATCGACGGGCCCACCGGCCGGACCATCACCTACGGCGGGCTCGCGGAGAGCGTGCGGCGGGCCGCCGCCGGCCTTCACCGCATCGGCTTCCGCAAGGGCGACGTGTTCGCGATCTACAGCCCGAACCTGCCCGAGTACGCGGTGATCTTCCTGGCCGTCGCCTCGGTGGGCGGGGTCAATACCACGGTGAACCCGCTCTACACCGCCGACGAGCTCGCCAAGCAGCTCCAGGACTCGCGGGCGCGATTCCTGGTGACGGTGGCGCCCTTCCTCGACAAGGCGCAGGAGGCGGCGCGGAAGAGCGGCGTGGAGGCGGTGTACGTCTTCGGCGCCGCCGAGGGCGCCCGGCCCTTCGCCGAGCTGCTCCAGGGTGGGGGCGATCCGCCGAAGGTGGCGCTCGATCCCGGGAAGGACCTGGTCGTGCTGCCCTACTCGAGCGGCACCACCGGCCTCCCCAAGGGCGTGATGCTCACGCACCGGAACCTGGTGGCGAACCTCTGCCAGTGCGAGGGCATGCAGAACTTCGAGGCCTTCAGCGAGCGGGACGTCGTCATCGCGGTGCTGCCCTTCTTCCACATCTACGGGATGGTCGTGATCATGATGCTGGGCCTGGCCGGCGGCGGGACCATCGTCTCCATGCCCCGCTTCGACCTCGCGGAATTCCTGGGCCTCGTCCAGAAGCACAAGGTCACCATCCTGCCGCTGGTGCCGCCCATCGTGCTCGGCCTCGTCAAGCACCCCATGGTGGCGCAGTTCGACCTCTCGAGTGTCCGGCTCGTCTTCTCCGGCGCGGCGCCGCTGGGCGAGGAGATGGCGCGCGAGCTCAGCCGGAAGCTCGGCTGCCCGGTGGTGCAGGGCTATGGCATGACGGAGGCGAGCCCGGTCACCCACCTCAGTCCCACCCGCAATGCGCCGATGAAGCCGGGCTCGGTGGGCCTCATCGTCCCCAATACCGAGGTGAAGATCGCCGACGTGGTCACCGGCGCCGACGTGACGCCGGGCACGGAGGGCGAGCTGTGGATTCGCGGCCCCCAGATCATGCGCGGCTATCTCGATCAGCCGGAAGAAACGGCCGCCTGTCTCGACCGGGACGGGTGGTACCACACCGGCGACGTGGGGCTCGTGGATCCCGAGGGCTACTTCTACATCGTCGATCGGACCAAGGAGCTCATCAAGTACAAGGGCCTGCAGGTGGCTCCCGCCGAGCTGGAAGCGCTCCTCATCACCCATCCCGCCGTGCTCGACGTCGCGGTGGTGCGCCATCCGGACGAGGAAGCGGGGGAAGTGCCGAAGGCCTACATCGTGCTCAAGGGCGACCCAGCGGCGAAAGCCACGCCGGCCGAGGAGATCATGGCCTGGGTGGCCGGGCGCGTGGCCCCGCACAAGCGCGTCCGGAAGCTGGAGTTCATCGAGCAGATCCCGAAGTCGGCCTCGGGCAAGATCCTGCGGCGCCTGCTCATCGATCGCGACCGGGCGCGCTGAGGGGCGCGGGCCCCGCCCCCTTGACGGACGGGACCCGCGGGGCGCAGGCTTGCGGGCGAGGAGGGACACCATGACCGCCAGCGCCGGCACCCACGCCATCGACGTCGAGGACATCGAGTATCTCCGCCACGGAGACGCGCCCCTCCTGGCGCGGCTCTTCAAGCCCCGCGGGGCGGGCCCCTTCCCGCTCATCATCGACCTGCACGGCGGCGCCTGGTGCCGCGGCGACCGGCTCAATGACAATCTCGTCAACGAGGCGCTCGCCAGGAGCGGGGTGCTGGTGGCCGCGCTCGACTTCCGCATGCCGCCGGTGGCGGGCTACCCCGCGTCGCTGGCCGACATCAACTACGCGGTGCGGTGGTTCAAGTCACGCGCGGCCTCGCTGGGCGGGCGCGCGGACCGGGTGGGGCTCATGGGCTACTCCAGCGGCTCCCACCAGGCCATGCTGGTCGCGATGCGGCCGCGCGATCCGCGCTACGCGGCGATCCCGCTGCCGGCGGGCAATGCGCCGCAGGACGCCACCGCCCGCTGCGTGGTGCTCGGCTGGCCGGTCATCGATCCGCTCGCGCGCTACCACTACGCCAAGAAGCTGAAGGCGGGCGGCCAGCCCTACCCCGAGGTGGTGGACCGGGTGCTGCCGCTCCACGATCAGTACTGGGGCACCGAGGCGGCGATGGCGGAGGGCAATCCCGTTCTCGCGCTGGAGCGCGGGGAACGGGTGGAGCTGCCGCCCGCGCTCTACATCCAGGGCACCAAGGACATCGCGCATCCGCGCCCCGACCTCGACCGTTTCGTCGCCGCCTATCGCAAGGCGGGAGGCCAGGTGGAGCTGGAGCTCTACGAGGGCGAGACGGAGGGCTTCTTCACCAAGAACCCGAATTCCGAGGGCACCCGGCAGGCCATCGCGCGGATCATCGAGTTCGTGCACAAGCAGCTGGGGTGAGCGAGCCGAAGGACGCCACTCCCGACACGCTGGCGAAGCACCGCGCGGTCCTCGAGGCGCTGCCCTTCGAGGACCGCGCGGACTTCGAGGACGCGGGGCGCGGCTTTCTCGGCACGCTCCCCGAGGTCGAGATCCGGAACGCGCAGGGCCGGGTGGTGTGGAGCCTGCGCGACTACGCCTTTCTCGCCGCGGAGACCGCGCCGCCCACGGTGAACCCGAGCCTGTGGCGGCAGGCGCAGCTCAATCTCGGCGGCGGGCTCTTCCAGGTCGCGGATCGGATCTATCAGATCCGCGGCTTCGACATCTCCAACATGACCCTGATCGAGGGCGAGACCGGCGTCATCGTCATCGATCCCCTCATCTCGACCGAGACCGCCCGCGCCGGGCTCGACCTCTATCATCGGCATCGGGGCCGGCGGCCGGTCACGGCGGTGATCTACAGCCATAGCCACACCGATCACTACGGCGGCGTTCGCGGCGTGGTGGACGAGGCGGACGTGCGCGCCGGGCGCGTGCCGGTGGTCGCGCCCGCCGGCTTCATGGAGGAGGTCGTCTCCGAGAACGTCCTCGCCGGCACGCCCATGATCCGCCGCGCGCAGTTCCAGTTCGGCGCCACCCTCCCCAAGGGCCCGCGCGGGCAGGTGGACGCGGGCCTCGGCAAGGTGACCTCGCGCGGCACCGTGACCTTGATCCCGCCCACCGTGAGCGTGGCCGAGCCCTTCGAGACGCATCGGCTGGACGGCGTGGAGATGGTGTTCCAGGTCACCCCCGACACGGAAGCGCCGGCCGAGATGCACATGTTCTATCCGGAATTGCGGGCGTTGAACCTCGCCGAGAATGCCACCCACAACCTGCACAATACCTATCCCATCCGCGGCGCCCAGGTGCGCGACGCCAATGCCTGGGCGAAATACATCGACGAGGCGCTGGCGCGCTTCGCCCCCGGCGCCGACGTGGTCTTCGCCCAGCATCACTGGCCGGTATGGGGCCGCGCGCGGCTGGAGGACTTTCTCCGCAAGCAGCGGGACCTCTACAAGTACCTCCACGACCAGACGGTGCGCCTCATGAACCACGGCTACCGGGCGGCGGAGATCGCGGAGCGGCTCGCGCTGCCCCGGAGCCTGGCGCGCACCTGGCACGTGCGCGGCTACTACGGCACGCTGAGCCACAACGCGAAGGCCGTGTACCAGCGCTATCTCGGCTGGTACGACGCCAACCCGGCCCACCTCAATCCCCTGCCGCCGGTGCCGCGGGCGCGCAAGTACGTCGAGTACATGGGCGGCGCGGCGGCGGCGCTGGCGCGGGCGCGAGAGGACTTCGCCCGCGGCGAGTACCGGTTCGTGGCGGAGGCGATGAGCCACCTCGTCTTCGCCGATCCGGCGAATGTCGAGGCGCGCGCCCTCGGCGCCGACGCGCTCGAGCAGCTCGGCTATCAGGCGGAGTCGGCGACCTGGCGCAATGCCTATCTGCTCGGCGCGCTCGAGCTGCGGCAGGGGCGGCCCCACCCGGCCGCGCGCGCCCCCGTGAGCCCGGACCTCGTGCGGGCCATGAGCCTCGACCTCTTCTTCGACTACCTCGCGGTGCGGCTCGACGCCGAGCGCGCCGAGGGCAAGAGCCTCACCGTGAACTGGGTGCTACCCGACACCGGCGAGCGCTACGCCCTGACCCTCGAGCACTGCGCGCTGACCTACCGCGCCGGCCGCCCGGCGCCCGCCCCCGACGCCACCGTCACCCTCGACCGCCCCGCGCTCGACCGCCTCATTCTCCGGGAGCTCACCTTCGCCGACGCGGTGGCGGGCGGGCTGGTGGCGGTGGACGGCGACGCGGCCAAGGTCGCCGAGCTGTTCGGCCTCTTCGACGACTTCACCTTGATGTTCCCGGTGGTGGAGCCGCGGCCGGAGGCCGGCGGGCCGGTGTGACGTCGCGCATCCACTGGCACCTCCAGGGCGAGCGCCGCTATCCCTTCGGGGAGCGCTCGCCGGATCCCGAGTGGTTCGAGCCCATGGGATTTCCGCCGCCCTGGCCCGACCGGCCCTGGATCTACGCGGTGATGGTGGCCTCCGCCAATGCCGTGGTGGCGTGGCGGCGGGCGGGACCGGACGACGATCCGGTGGTGGCGGTGCTCGGTGGCAACCGGCACCCCGACGAGCGGCTCGCCGACCGGCGGCACATGCGTCACCTGCGCTGCTACGGCGACGTGGCCATCGGCGCACAGACGCTGCGCGAGCAGCCGGAGCTGGTGCAGACGCCGCAGGCGCCCGGCGACGAGCCCATGCCCGCGCTGGCCCGGTTCCGTGTCGAGCACGGCCTGCCCGCGCAGCCGCGTCACGTCATCTACTCGCGCCACTGTGATCTCGACCTCGACCTGCCCGTCTTCCGCACGCCGGGGGTGGAAGTGCTCGTGGTGACCACCCCGGAAGGCGCCGCCGCGCTGAGCGCCCGCGGCGCCGCCGCGCGGGCCGTGACCCTGGTGGCGGAGCCGGTCTCGGAGGCGACCGGGCTCCGCCGGGCCCATGCGCGCCTCTTCGCCGAGCACGGCGTCCGCTACCTCGACTGCGAGGGTGGCCAGCGCATGCTCGAGTCACTTCATGCCGCGGGCCTGCTCGACGAGGTCTTCCTCACCGAGACCGACTCCATGGTGGACGAGACGCGGCACGCCGGACTGATCAAGACCTTCGACTTCGCGCGCGAGGGCGCGACCCTGATCGCGGAGGGGCGGATCGCGCCGCAGGGGGCCTGGCGCTACCGGCGCTGGCGCTTCCGCTCGCGCTGACGCGCTAGTCGGCGGCGGCGCCGGAGACGGCCTCGGCGCTGTCGCTCGCCACTCGCGTCGTCTTGGGGCCCGTCTGATCCACGCGCACGCGCCGCATCCACGGCAGCAGGAAGACGATCCCCACGAAGAGGACCACCAGGATAACGTAGGCGTCGGCATAGGACAGCACCTGGGCCTGGTCCTGGGTGCCGCGGTAGAGCATGGCCACCGCGCGGCGCTGCGCGGTGAAGGCGTCCGCGCCCTGGGCGATGAAATGGCCGGTCCAGTCCTTGAGCCGGGCGGCCGTCTCCGGATCCCAGACCGTGACGTGGCCGGCCAGCGTCGCCTGATGGTACTGGCTGCGCCGGGCCAGGAGGGTGGTGGCCATGGCGATACCCATGCTGCCGCCGAAGTTCCGCACCACGTTGTAGGCGGCGGTGGCGTTGGAGAGCCGATGCATGGGGATGGTGGCCAGCGCGAGAGTTTGCAGCGGCACGAAGGTGAACCCCTGGCCCAGCCCCTGGATGAAGCGCGGGAGGGCAAGCGCGTAGTAGTCCATCCCCAGCGAGATATTGGTCATCAGGACGAAGGCGGTGATATTGAGCGCGCAGCCGACGCCGAGCAGCAGCCGCTGGTCCATGCGGGCGACGAGGCGACCGGAGATCAGCAGGGCGGCCATGTTGCCGATCCCGCCCGGCGCCAGCACCAGGCCCGAGGTCCACGCGTCGTAGGCCATCACCTTCTGGGTGTAGAGCGCCAGCAGCACCGTGCTCGAGTAGAAGCCGAACCCCACGCTCGCCATCACGAGAGAGCCCACCGCAAAGTTCCGGTCGTTGAACACGGTGAGGTTGAGGATGGGCTCCTCTGCGGTCAGCTCGCGGTAGAGGAAGCAGGCGATGGCGAAGGCGGCCAGCACCGCCAGCGCGGTGATGTCGCTGGACTCGAACCAGTCCGCCCGCTCGCCTCGGTCGAGCATGAGCTGGAGCGAGCCGAACCCGACCACCATCAGGACCAGGCCCTGCCAGTCGATCGAGGAGGCCTTGCGCGAGTAGGGAGAGTCGAAGAGGAAGGCGCTCGCCATGAGGAACCCCACCACGCCGATGGGGAGGTTCACGTAGAAGATCCAGCGCCAGGACCAGTTGTCGCAGATCCAGCCGCCGAGGGTGGGGCCGAGGATGGGCGCCATCATGATGCCCATGCCCCACACCGCCATGGCCAGGCCGCGCTGGCGGAGCGGAAAGATCTCCCACATGGTGGCCTGCGCCATGGGGACGATGGGGCCGCCCCCCAGTCCCTGGATCACCCGCATGACGACGAGGAACTCCAGGTTCGGCGCGAGCCCCGACAGGAACGACGACGCGGTGAACACGGTGGCGCAGAGCAGGAAGAGGCGGCGGCGCCCCAGGAGGCCGGTGAGCCAGGCGGTGGCGGGAACCGCGATGGCATTGGCGGCCAGATAGGAGGTGAGCACCCAGGACGTCTCCTCCACGCTCGTCGCCAGCGATCCCTGCATGTGGGGAAGGGCCACGTTGGTGATGCTGGTGTCGATCATCTGGGTGATGGTGATCAGCATCACCGAGATCGTGATCATCCACTTCCGCGTGGAGGAGAGCGAGGTCGACGGATGGACGTCCTCGGGCACGCCCCGGATCGTGCCCCGCCGCCGCCGGTAAAGTCAACCGCGGCCGCCTTGACGGGAACGGGAGCGCGGGCGCAGTATCGGCGCCATGCGAGGAGAGCCGGCCGTGACACCCGAGCGTTACGCCCAGGGCATGACCTTCGAGCAGTACGTGGCCTATGTGGGAAGCCCGGACAATCTCGCCCGCGAGGCCTTCGGGGGCTACTTTCCCGACGGCGGCTCCTTCGGCGCTCCCCGGAAGGACAATAGCGCGATCTTTCGCGAGCGCTATGCGCGCGCCCGGCTCAGCGAGGCGCAGGTGGCCTCGATCAAGTGGCTCGCCGCCCAGTCCGACGGGCCGGCCCGGATCCTGGTCATCTCCGAGGACTGGTCGTCCGATTGCCGGCGTGACGTGCCGGTGCTCGCGCGCCTGGCCGAGGCGGGCGGGCTCGAGCTCCGCATCTTCAACCGCGACGGCAAGAAGATCCTCGGGACGCGGCGGCCCGACCCCGCCGCCGCCCCGGACGGCAACCACGACTTGATGCTGCGGTTCCTCAATGCCAAGAACGGCGGCGAGTGGGCCTCGGTCCCGGTGGCGGTGTTCTATACGCGCGACTTCCGCGAGCTCCATCGGTACTTCGAGTATCCCGCCATCTACCACAAGGATCTGCTTCGCGGGCAGATGGGCCGGGGCCGGCCCGGGGAGAGCGAGGCCCAGGCGAAGGACCGCGCGGCGCGCGAGTTCGTGGCGCTCCAGGGCTCACCCTTCTTCGACGTCTGGGCGGCGGCCACGGTGGACGAGATCCTCAGCGCGCTGTACGAGAAGCGGATCGTCGGGGCCGCGTAGGAGAAGCTGGACCCTGTCCACGGACAGCGGTATGGTGGCCAGAACCGACCAACGGAGGTCTCCCACACATGGCGAACGCGGGAAACGGAGCCACCGCGCTGTACGCGAAGCTGGAAGACCGGTACCTGGCCCGGGATCAGGTCGGGGCCACCGGGGTCTTCCACGAGCTGATCAAGGCGGGCCGGCCGCTTCCCGAGATCGCGCGCGAGACGGTGCGGGTCCACGCCCCCTACACGCATGTCCCGTATCACCAGCGAGTGGATCAAGGGTTCTTCCGTTTCGTCAATAACGACCACTGCCTGCTGAGCACCCGGGCGAGCCTGTTCCTCCCCGCCTTCGTGGCGCCGGAGCTCGCCTATCTGCCGATGGCCCAGACGGTGTGGTACGTGCCCACCGCGCTGGACCAGTGGAACCAGCTCCTCGGCGGCGCGCCGGGCCATTATGGCCGCCGGACCTGGAAGGGCGGCAAGACGCCGCCGTTTCCCATGCCGGTCGCGCACTGGGAGGACCAGAGCCCGCTTCGGCTGGACGGCCCCTTTCAGGACCGGCTGGATCACTGGCTCACCCTGGTGCAGCAGGGCCAGGTGATCGAGGCCTATCGCGTCTTCCTGGGGCTCTTCGAGGAATCCGCCCACCATCGCGAGCTCTTCGCCCAGCTCGCCTTCGCCGGGCTCATCGACGTGCAGGATCGGATGCTCTACAACCGCTCCTACACCACCGGCCACAAGTCCTACCGCGCCCGCGCCACCATCGACGTGGGCAATGCGGTGGGCTGGGGCGACGCGCACCACGTCGTCTATGCGGGCGCGCTGGACATGGCGGTGGGCCCGCGCTGGCATTCCGCCTACGAGATGGCCTGCCAGGTGAGCTGGGTGGATCTCGCCGACGACGAGCACCGCAACCAGTCCTCGCTGGAGGCCAGCCCGTCGGTGATCTGCGAGGAGCGGTTCTTCGCCAACCGCGCCCCGCTGACGGCGGCGGAGGCGCAGGGACTCATCGAGGCCCTCAAGGCGCCCGAGCCGGCGTACATCGAGGCGATCTCCGCGCTGCTCATGGCCGGCAAGGATCCCCTGCGCATCCTCGACACCATGCAGATCGCCATCGCCGACCTTCTCCTCGACACCAACGACGGCCGCGACTTCTCGGGGCCGCAGCACTGCTTCCAGTACTCGAACACGCTGCGCTGGTTCCTCAGCACCTTCGAGCATCCCCACCGGCTCAAGCTGCTCTACGTGGCGGGCTCGTTCATCTGCCAGGTGGCGCACTGGCTGCGCGCCACCCCGCGTAACGGCAAGGCCGATACCCGCGCGCCCATGGGCAGCGAGAGCATGACCGCGGACGAGATCCTCCACCGCCTCGACGCCGCCCAGATCGCGATGAAGGCGCCGGAGAGCGTGGCCTGGACCCGAGCCTACCTCGCGGGCGGCCACGACCGCGCCCGGCTGGTGCGCATGCTGGCGCTGGACGCGCTCAAGCACGGCAATGACACCCACAACCAGGAAATCGCGCTCTGCCTGCTGGACGACTACCGGCGCAATCCCCACGGCGATCGCGAGCGGCTCCTGCTCGCCTGCGCCCAGCACACCGCCGGACACCAGAAGTACGGCGACACGCTGGAGCCGTATCGCCGGTACCGGGAGGCCCTGGGCCTCGGCGAGGAATGGGTATGAACGTCGGCGTCGCGGTTCCCCTGCCCGCGTATCTGGTCGATGTGGGCTTCATGGCGCGGACCGCCGAGGCCCTCGGCTTCGAGTCCTTCTGGTGCGCCGAGCACCCGTTCATCCCGGTGCAGTCGGCCAGCCGCTTCCCCGGCGCGGAGGACGGCATCATCCCCGAGGCCTATTCGCACTTCGTGGATCCCTTCGTGGCGCTGGCGCGGGCCTCGGGAACGACCACGCGGATCAAGCTGGGGACCGGCATCGTGCTGGTGCCCGAGCGGCACCCGCTGCTGCTGGCCAAGGAAGTGTCCACGCTCGATCTGTTCAGCGGCGGGCGATTTCTCTTCGGCATCGGCGCGGGCTGGCTCCGGGAGGAGACGGAGATCATGGGGGGGGACTTCGACCACCGCTGGACGCAGACGCGGGAGTCGGTCCTGGCCATGAAGGAGCTATGGACCAAGCCGGAGGCCGAGTTCCACGGGCGCTACTACAATTTCCCCGCCGTCCGCTCCTATCCCAAGCCGAAGCAGAAGCCCCACCCGCCCGTCATCCTGGGCGGCGGCGCCAAGCGCGTGCTGGAGCGTGTGGTGGCCTGGGGCGACGGCTGGCTGCCGAATCGCATCACGCCGGAGCAGCTCCGCGAGAGCCGGGCCACCCTGGATCGTCTCGCGAAGGACGCGGGACGGGACCCCAACGCCATCACCATCTCGGTGCACGGCCAGCCCGCCGACCGTGACCTGATCCGGCGGTTCCTCGACGCGGGCGCCACGCGCGTCCTCGTGCGGCCGGCCACGATGAAGACCGACGCCGAGATGGGCGCGGAGCTCGAGCGCATCGCGAAGACGGTCGGGCTCTAGCGCCCCCGCGCGCGCCGGCCGTCTCAGCCGAGGAGGGCGCGCGCCTCCGCCACCTGCGCCTGCATGGATCGGAGCATGCGCACCTCGGGGGCGGGCGCGCAGTTCGTATATCCCACCCCCAGCTCCCGGAGCTGGGCCGCATTGCGCGGCAAGGTGGGATGATTCATGGGCAAGGCCAGGCGCGCCACCCCGCCCTTGCGCACCGCTTCCGCCACGCGGTCCACCGCCGCGCGGAGCTTCGGGTGATCGGCGGTGCCGCCCACACCCAGCGCGCGGGACATGTCGGACGGCCCCACCGCCACGATGTCCAGGCCCTCGATGGCGGCGATGCCGTCGATCTCGTCCAGCGCGGGCAGGTCCTCGACCATCACCGCCAGCGTGATCTCCCGGTTGGACTGCGCCATGTGCTCCGCCATCGGGATGGTTCCGTAGTCCGAGGCGCGGCTGGCGCCGGCCATGCCCCGGTCGCCCTGGGGCGCGTAGCGCACCGCCGCCACCGCCGCGCGCGCCGCGCGGGCGTCATTGATGTGGGGCACCTGGATGCCCTGCACCCCCATGTCGAGCAGCCGCAGGATGAAGGCGGGATCGAAGCCCGGCGTGCGGACGATGGGCGTGATGCCCACGCGCTCCGCCGCCAGGACCATGAGCTGCACGTCCCGAAGGTCGAAGCTCGTATGCTCCATGTCGATGAAGGCCGCGTCGTAGCCGGCATGGCCGATGATCTCGACGATCTGCGGGTCGGCGACGCCGCCCACATAGGTCCCCAGCGCCAGGCCGCCCTCGCGCAGGATTCGCTTCACCCGGTTCGGTTGCATGCGTCACTCCTTCGTCTCAACCGTCGGTGGACTCCAGGCGGCGGAGAAAGACCTCGATTTCCTTCCTGGTCTGGAGGTCGCCGGTCCGCGTCGCCACCTCGAGCCCCGTCCGGTACGCCGCTTGCGCCTCCTCGCGGCGCCCGGCCCGCTCCAGCGCCCGTCCCAGTCCGCGGTGGGCGGCCGAGTAGTCCGGCTTGAGCCGGATCGTCTCCGCGTACTCGAGCACCGCGCTCTCCGCCTCTCCGGCGTCGAGATAGGCGCCCGCGAGGCCGAACCGAACCACCGGATCGTCCGGCATGATCTCGGCCACTTCCTTGAACTCGGCGATGCGGTCCCGCTCCGCCACCCTCAGCCTCCCGTCACGCGAACGGCAGGGGCTCGCCCGGCGGCAGCGGGGTGTCGAAGGCGAAGAGCACCCCCGCGATCAGGCGGTAGTGGCCGGCCAGCACCACCAGCTCCATGAGCCCGCTCATCCCCAGCTCGCTCTTGACCTCGTCCTGGAGCGCCTGGGGAATGGACTCGAAGGCCAGCACGTGCTGGATCACCCGCGCCGGCTTGAGATAGCGCGCGGGCAGCGCGCCGAGGTCGCCGCGCGTGCGCACCCGCTCGATCACCTCGTCGGGGAGCTTCTCCGTCCGCGCGATCTTGGCGTGCGCATACCACTCGAAGGTCTGGCTCACCGCGCGGGCGGTGATGAGGATGGCCAGCTCGCGAATGTCGCCGGGGAGGGACGAGTCGAAGCGGAGGAACTCGCCGAGATCGCCCACGCGCTCGGCCAGGGCCGGATGGTGCATGAGGGAGGCGAAGGGCCCCCGGATCGCGCCCCGCTTGGCGCTGATCTTGTCGTAGATGCGCTTGGCCTCGGGAGACAGCGTGTCGAGGGGATCGGGCAGGCGGGCCATGTGATGGTCGCCTAGCGCGTCGCGGCCGGGGTGACCGCGGTCTCCACCTTGACGGTCGGGTGCACGGCCGGGGAGTAGATCTCCAGCAGCTCGAGGTCGTCGGAGCAGTCCAGCTCGTTGTGCACGATCCCCGCCGGCTGGAGCACGCAGTCCCCCGGCCCGAAGCGGTGCTCGCCCTGTCCCTCGTAGACGAACCGGATCCAGCCCTTGAGCACGTAGAACATCTGGAAGTCACAGAGATGGCGGTGGAGCCCGGTGGTGTGGAGGTCGTGGTCGCCGGCCGCCTCCTTCTTGATCCTCACCACGTGGGCGCGGAACTGGCCGTGGGTGGCGTCGGCAATGCCCAGATCCCGGTACTCCATGAAGCTGCGCAGCCCCGGCGTGTACACGGCATCCCTGGCCAGGCTGGCGCTGAAGCGCTGCGCGGTCTCGCTCATGACGTCTCCTCCCCCTTCGCACGTGGCAGTGATCCGCACCCGGCCGGCGACCCCCGGAGATCGCCCCGGCGTAGGGAGTGTACCGCAGGCCCTCGGTCACGGCCTGCCCTTGCGCTGGCGGCGCGGACATGGTGAGGTAGCCCTCGCATGGACGAGCGCCGCCGTGATCTTCGCATCGCCGCCGCATGGTCGGCCCGCCTCTGGACCCCCGACGAGATCGTGGTCGGGAACACCATCGACGTGAGCGAGCACGGCATCTGCCTGGCCACCGCCCCCACCGCCGCGCTGCGGGTGGGGCGAGCCTACCGGCTGGAGCTGGTGGCGGAGATGGGCGAGCCCTTCGTCACCGTGGGCGAGATTCGCCATGTGAGCGCGCGCGGAATCGGCATCGAGACCCGCGACCGCCTGCCCGTCGGCTCGGTCGTCGTCGCCGGCTGAGCCGCCGCGCCTCTCGCTCCGTCCGGCCTATTTCTTCCGGTACACATTCAACCCGATCTTCGCCTCGCGCTCCGGCACGGTGACGTTTCCCTCCGTCGAGGCGATGATGATGGTCTTCCCCGACGCGGACGGCCCGAACTCCTTCGAGAGGTCCACGGTGATGGTGAGAATGTCGCCGTTCACCTTCATCTCCACGTTCTTCATCGTGCAGTCTCCAAGGGGCGGTGGCGCCGGCCGCGCAGCAGCCGGGTCAGGGGCGGCCCGACGAGGGCGAGCAGGCCCAGGCCGAGCAGGGTGGCGGTGAGGGGCCGTCCCACCAGGGACAGCACGTCGCCCCGCTCCATGAAGAGCGCCTGGCGCAGGGTTTTCTCCATGATGGGTCCGAGCACGAGGGCGACCACGAGCGGCGAGGGATCGATGGCGAGCTTGCGCAGCCCGTACCCGAAGATTCCGAAGACGACGAGCACCCAGAGATCGAGCTGGCTATTGTTCAGGCTGAAGGCGCCCACCAGGCACAGGAGCAGCACCAGGGTCGCGAGCACGTGCTGGGGCAGTCGCAGCACGCTCACGAAGACTCCGACCAGCGGCAGGTTGAGGATGAGCAGGATGGCATTGCCCACGTACATGCTGGCCACCACGCCCCAGAATACCTCCGGCCGCTGGCTGATGAGGAGCGGCCCGGGCTGGATGCCGGAGATGACCAGCGCGCCGAGCAGGATCGCGGTGGCGGGCGAGAAGGGGATGCCGAGGGACAGGAGCGGGACCATGGCCCCGGCGGTGGCGCCGTTGTTCGCGGCCTCGGGTCCCGCCACGCCTTCGATGGCGCCCTTGCCGAACTCCTCCGGGTGCTTCGACACGCGCCGCTCGAGCGCATAGGAGATGAAGGTGGCGAGCACGGTGGCCGGACCGGGCACGAGCCCGGTGACGAAGCCGACCACGGAGCCGCGCGCGATGGGCGCCGCCGACCGCCGCCACTCCGCGCGCGTGGGCATGAGCTCGCGGAGCTTCACCGACTGGATATGGGCGCGGCGAATGCCGGACTCGGCGATGAGGAGCACCTCGGCCACGCCGAAGAGCCCCATGATCACCGGCACCAGCTCGATGCCCTGGGACAGCTGGGTGGAGCCGAAGGTGAAGCGCCGCACCGCCGAGATCGGCTCCATCCCCACCGTGCCCAGCGCGAGGCCGATGGCGACCATGAGGAGGCCGTGCATCACGGACCCGCCGCTCAGGCGCGAGAGCAGCATGAGGCCCGCCGCCGCCATCGCGAAGTACTCCGGCGGGCCGAACCGGAGCGCCTGGTCCGCGAGCCAGGAGGCGGCGAGCACGATGCCCACCACGCCCACCGTGCCGGCGACGAACGAGCCCACGCCGGCCACGGCGAGGGCGGCGCCGGCGCGGCCTCGCTTGGTCATCTGGTAGCCGTCCAGCGCGGTGACCACGGATGCCGCCTCGCCCGGCACGTTCACCAGGATCGACGTGGTGGAGCCGCCGTACATCGCGCCGTAGTAGATGCCGGCCAGCATGATGATGGCGGTGGCCGGCTGCATGGCGAAGGTCGAGGGCAGGAGCAGCGCCATGGCCCCTACCGGCCCGATGCCGGGGAGGATGCCCACCACGGTACCGATGAGCACCCCGACGAAGCACGCGAAGAGATTGGTCGGCTGCAACGCGATCCCGAAGCCATAGATCAGCCCGTCGATGGGGCCCATCAGCCGAAGAGCGCGCCGGCGGGCAGCGGAACGCCGAGGAGAGTGCCGAACGCATAGTGGGAGACGGCGGCGGTGAGCAGCGCGATCAGCGCCGCGGGCGCCCAGCCCGCATTGAGCCCGCGCAGCAGGAGCGCCACGAAGAGAAAGGCGGCGATGGGATAGCCCGCCAGCGGCAGAAGCCAGCAAAAGGCGATGAGCAAGCCGGCGGTGATGGCGACGCGCCGGCCCGCCGCGGCGTCCCACGGCTGGGCGGGGAGCACGTCGGCGGACTCGAGGTCGGGCGCCGCGGGCGCCCGGCGCAGCGCCAGCACCACCCAGGCCAGGGCGACGATGCCGCCGAAGACCCCCACCGCGAGCGGATACGAGCCCGCGCCCGGCCGGGCGGCGGTGCCCATCGGCAACATCCAGGCATTCGCCACGTACACGCCACTCGCCGCCAGGAGGGCCAGGGCGAGGACCCGCTCGATCATCGCGCTACTTCTTCTTGATCATCCCGAGCCGCGTGAGGATCTCGGTGTGGTACTTGTACTCCTTCCAGAGATCCGCCTTGAGCTGGTCCCCCGCGCGGTAGTCGATGTCGATCACCCGCTGCTTGATGATGCTGACGAACTGGGGATCTTCCATCGCCGTTCGAACGGAGTCGTGGATGTACTTGAGCACGGGCCCGGGCGTCCCCTTGGGCGCCACGATCATGAACGTGGTGGGGGAGGTCGTGTCCCAGCCGAGCTCCTTCGCGGACGGCGCGTCCGGGAACGACTCGTGACGCTTGGGCTGGAAGGTCAGCAGCACGCGAAGCTTCTTGCCCTCCACCAGCGGCTTCACCTCGCCCGGCTGGGCGGAGACGCCCTCGATGTGCCCGCCCAGCAGCGCGGGGCTCGACTCGCCCCAGCCCGCGAACGGGACATGGGTGAGATTGACGCCGGCCATGCGCTTGAGCTCCTCCAGGTTCAGATGGCTCGAGGTGCCCTCGCCCGGCGACCCCACCCGCAGCTTGCCGGGGCTGGCCTTGCCCGCGGCGACGAACTCCTGGATGGTCTTCCACGGCGCGTCCGCCTTCACGGCGATGAGGGGGTAGAACGAGACCACATTGAGGATGGCCTCGTAGTCGTCCGGCGTCTTGTACGGCAAGTCGTTGAGCTGTGGATGGATGACCAGGGTCGAGAGCGGGGCCAGGATGACGGTGTAGCCGTCGGGCTTGGACTGGACCATCTCGGAGACCGCCAGGGAGCCGCCGGCGCCCGGCCGCGTGACGACGGCGATTCCCTTCGGAAACTTCTTCTTCAGCGGCTCGGCGAGCGCGCGGGCCACGATGTCCACCATGCCGCCGGCCGGATAGCCCGACAGCAAGGTGAGCGGGCGGTCGGGATACTGCTGGGCGGCGGCCGGCACGGCCCCCGCGAGGCACAGCGCCAGCACGAGCGCGACGAGACGGAGCATGGGCTACTTCGCCTCCTTGAGCGACATGTCATAGGCGCGGATCAGCTCGTCGCTGCGCGCCTTCCAGGCCAGCCGCCGATTGGCGCCGTAGAGGTCGATCTGCTGGTACAGCGGCACCGCCGGCGCTTCCTCCACCCAGAGCTTGTTGATCTTGTGATACTGGGCGAGGCGCTTCTTCTCGTCCATCTGCGTCTGCGCCTCCTCCGTCATGCCGTTGAAGTCGTCGTTGTGCCAGTTCACGAAGAGCCCGGGGGCCTTGAACAGCGGCACGTAGATGGCCTCGGCGTCCATGGTGGGATGCCCCCAGCCGATCAGCCACACCGGTCCCGCCTTGTGCACGTACACCATGGTGTTGAGGTAGGTGACGAACTCGAACGAGCGCATCGTGGTGCGGATGCCGGCCTTGGTGAGCTGGCCCGCCACCACCTCCGCGACTTCCTTGTCGCGCACATAGCGGCCCTGGGGGCCGTTGAGCACGATGTCCACGCCGTTGGGGAAGCCGGCCTCGGTCAGGAGCTTCTTGGCGCGCGCGGGATCGTGCTTGATGGGCTTGAGCCCGGCGTCGAAGCCGAAGTGCAGGCTGGTCAGCATGGTGGACACCCGGACCGCCTTGCCGTCCATCACGCCCTTGATGATCTCGTCGGCGTCCACCGCGTAGTTGATGGCCTGGCGCACGCGCTTGTCGGCGGTGGGCCCGGCGTACGGTCCGATCGTCTTGTGGGAGGCGTCCATCTGGTGCGTGTAGATCATGAGCTGGATGGTCCGGATGGAGGGCGCCGTGCTCAGGAAGAGCTTGGGATGGTTCTCGATGATGCGCGCGAGGTGGGGCGGGATATTGACCGCCACGTCGATCTCGCCGTTCTGGAGCGCCGCCACCCGCACCGCATCGTCGGGAATGGGGCGGAAGACCACCGTCTTGATGCCGGGGGCGCCCCGGAAGTATCCCGGGTTCGCCTCCATGACGATCTCCTCGTCCTTGGACCAGCGCACGAACCGGTAAGGCCCGGTGCCGATGGGGTTCCGGGAGATGGCGTTCGGGTCCTTGCCCGCGTATTCCTTGGGGGGGTACATCGAGGCCTGCCGCAGCGCCATGTGCGCGACGAAGGTCGGCCACGGCTTCTTCGTATGCACGCGCACCGTGTAGGGGTCCACGATCTCGACTCGATCCACGGGGCCGTAGGACGGCGAGCCGCGGAGCTTGTTGGCGGGATTGGCCAGCCGCTCGAGGCTAAACTTCACGGACTCGGCGTCGAAGTCCTCACCGTTGTGAAATTTCACGCCCTTGCGGAGCTTGATCTCCCAGGTCGTGGGCGCCACCAGCTTCGGCAGCTCGGCGGCGAGCTCCGGGACCAGGGCTAGGCTCTGATCCCGCGCCACCAGCATGTCGAACATCTGGGCGCCCACGTTGGAGGCCGGCTGCTCCGACTGATTCATCATGTCCAGCGTGGACGGATCCACACCTTGGGCGATGACCACCTTGCCCGCCGGGGCCGCGCCGGCGGCCAGGGGGAACAGCAAGGGGAACGCGAGGACGATCAGGAGGAGAACGAGCGTGCCGCGCCACTGATCCGGATGAGACATAGGTGGGCCTCCTTTCGGCCGCCGCCACCTTATCACAGGGCCCCTTGACCTTCTCGGCCCCGGAGGGCAGCATCCCGTGAGGAGGTCGACCCCATGCCGAAGGTCCTGACGCAGGCCCAGGTCAGCACGTACGAGCGCGACGGCTGCCTGTCGCCGGTGCGCGCCATGAGCGCCGAGCGCGCGCGCCACTACCGGGAGAAGTTCGAGGCGCTGGAGGCGCGGGTGCCCGACATCAAGAAGATGAAGACGAAGTCGCACCTGCTCTGCCCCTGGGTGCTGGAGATCGCGGAGGACCCCTTCATCCTGGACATCTTCGAGGACCTCATCGGTCCCAACATCCGCTGCTGGAGCATGGCGTGGCGGGTGAAGAAGGCCGACGGGGAGACCTTCGCCGGCTGGCATCAGGACTCAGCCTATGGGGCGGCCACCCCGGTGGTGCTGGGCGGGCTTGCGCTGTCGGAGTGCGGCGTGCAGCAGGGATGCCTCAAGGGCATCCCCGGCTCCCACAAGTGGGGCGTCCTCAAGCATGACGAGAGCGACGATCCCAGGAGCATCCTCGCCCGCGGCCAGTCCATCGTGGAGCCCTTCGATCAATCGAAGGCGGTGGACTTCACCCTCCAGCCGGGCGAGATGGTGATGTTCGACAACTCGCTCATCCACAGCTCGGGGACCAACCTCGGCCCGGACCGCCGCTTCCTGCTTCTGGTCGAGATGCTGCCCACCTGGGCCAAGCCGCCGCGCGTGCGCCAGTCCACCATGCTCATGCGCGGGATCGACACCCACGGCAACTTCGACGATGAGCCGCGCCCCGACGCGGAGTGGAGCCCCACCGCGCTGGCCAACTGGGCGCGCATCACGGACAAGCGCGCGAAGCTGATCTTCGAGGACAGCGTGATCGGCCCCAGCGAAGCCTACGGGGGCACCCGCGCGGCAACATGACGTCCACCCCGTCAGCGGAGTACACGCCCCGCTGAAGCAAAGGGGCGGTTAGTACCCACTCCGGAGCGTTCCAAGGCCTCGAGCCGCCGCAGGCGGCTCGAGGCTTTCCTCGTCAACTGAACGATTCTCGGGCCTTGATCGACTGCCCGGCTCTCCTCGGGCGGCCTCGACGCATGGCACCGAAGATGCACATTCCAAGAACCTGTAGCAGGCCGGTGCCGCTGCCGCGCCCTTTGGTCCACCCCCACCGCAGACCTCGACAGGAGAGTTCTCCATGCAGTCACTCAGTAGGCGAATCTTCCGCGGCCTCGCCGGCACGCGCGGCTTTACCTTGATCGAGCTCATGATCGTGGTCGCCATCATCGGCATCCTGGCCGCGATCGCCATTCCGCTCTACGCGAATATCCAGTCCCGGGCGCGCATCGCCAAGGCACAGGCGGATACGCGGACGCTCGTCACCGCCGTCAGCATCTACTCCGCGCACGTGGGCACGCTGCCCACCACGCTCGCCGCGCTGAACTCGGTGGCCACGAACAGCCTGGGCCAGACCGCGGGTCCCTTCATGGCCGCCACGCCGAACCCGCCCGCCGGGTGGGCCGCTTATGCCTATGCCTCGGCCGCCGCGGGCACGTTCACCATCTCCTCGAGCGGCGACTCCACCACCGTCAGCCTGCCGTAACGATCAGCCTGCCGTAACGACCAAGGGCGCAGAGCCGGTATCGACTCTGCGCCCTCGCCTTGCCAGCTCTTCCTATTTCGCGTTGACGGTGACGCTCTGGGCGACGATCTTGCCGTCACGATTGGTATACGTCACCGTGACGGGATCTCCCTCCCGCAGGTCCTTCGCGGTACGCGCCGCCTTTCCCAGGGCGTCGACGCGAGTGGCCCCATCGAGGGCGAACGCCCACTCCTTATCCTTCTGCCCCGTCTCGCGGCCCACCACGACGAACCCCTTGTCCGTGGTGGCCTTCACGGTACCGGTCACCGTTCGAGGCCCGATCTTCGCCTCGGCCTTGCCGCTCCCGGTCTTCACGCTCTCGGTGGCAGGCTTCGCGGCCCCTTGCTGCGCCACCGCGGGCACGACCGAGCCCATGAGCATCACTGCCAGTGCTGCCGCGGTGATCCCACGCATGGCCATGACCCTAAAATCCGCGGCGGACCGAGCCCGCCCCTTCGCGGTCGCTGCCCCACTCGCGATCGAAGTACGTCCGATCTTCGGGGGTCCGCGGCTTCACGCCCATCACGATGCCGCCGTCCTTCAGGCCGCTCTCGTACTCCTTGACGCGCTCCTCAGGGATGCCCGCGCCCACGAGCGCGCCGATGGCGCCGCCAGCCACTCCACCCGCGCCGGCACCCAGCAACGCCGCCGCGATCGGCCCCGCGACGAGCAGTCCCACCCCGGGGACCGCCGCGGTGGCCGCCACCGCGATCGCGGCCAGAGTACCTCCCGCAATCACGCCGATACCCCCTCCGACGCCCGCGCCCTCGAGGGCCTTGTTGCCGAGCTCGGTGGTGGTGCCGGTGCTGAAGTGCCGCTTGCGCCCTTCCTCGGTCATGATCACGTTGATGTCCTTGGCCGAGTATCCACGCGCGCAGAGCGCGTCATATTCCCGCTCCGCGCTGGTCCGGTCATTGAAGAGGCGCGTTGCCATGTATTCCTTGTCAGCCATTGTCGTCGTCTCCGGTCCGGGCTGTGCCCGATATGGGTTTCGAAGCTCGCTCCCTCATGTTTCCGACTCGGAAGGAGCTAGTGCATTTGGCGTGCCTTGCTTTTCGAGCGCGCGAATCCCGGCGTGTTTACGGGGACACCAGGCGCTTCGACGGAGAAGACAGATCGACGAGGATCCGCGCCACAGGGGTTTCCTACCCGGTAGAAGCGATATGAGCCGGCGGGCGCGCGACGCTGGGTAACCGGAACTATGAGCTGCCGGAAGAGACGCCCGGGCGGAAACAACAAAGCCCGCGCGGGCGGGCTCTATCGGGATGCCGAGGACCGGCGGACTTACGGGGTCAGCTGACCGCGGATCTCGCCGCCCTTGTAGGCGTCGCTGTGCACGTTGACGTAGAGCTTGCCGTCCTTGAAGGCGTCGTACTGCTCGTTGGTGAGCTTGGCTCCGGCCGGAACCCACCAGATGCCGTCGGCCGTCATCGCGAGGGGAATGATCACCGGCCCGTTCTGGCCCATGGGGGCGATGTGGATATGGGCCGCGGTGGCCGCGATGCCATTGGTGGACACGCTACCCTTGATCGACTGGTCCGCATCCACCGTGATCATGCCGCGACCATACGCGGCGGTGTTGACGGCGGGAACTTCCTGGTTTCCGTTGAGCGTGAGGCGAGTCCCGCCCGGCCTGGCCGTGCTGGTGCACCCCGCGACCAGGATTGCCGCCACGCCGATGCCTACCCATAGAAATCGCCCGACTCGCTGCTGAAATTTGTCCATTTGCCTGCCTCCGTGTCGTGGGTTGATTCGAAGAGTCTGTGCGGTGCCGTACGTCTCTTCCACGCTACGCCTCCGGCGCGCCCGCCGGCAGTGGACCAAGGTCCAATAGGGCCGGCCGGGCTATACTGGCGGGACCATGCGCGCGCCGCTCAGCGTGGACGAGTTCCTGGCCCTTTTCCCCGAGGTGCCTCGCGACCTCCGGGACGCGCCGATCCTCACGGAGTACGTGAGCGCCTTCGGTCCGCAGCTCCGGCTCGCCCAGAAACCCACCCCGTGCATGGGGAGCGGCGGCGATGCTCCCCACGCGTTCTACGTCCGGCTCGTGAACGACCTGGCCATCTACGGGATCGGCCTGGCGAAGCGAGACCGGACCCTCGCGCGGCTCCAGGCCACGCTCGATCAATATCGGCGCCAGCCCGCGACCTTCGCCTGCACGCTCGTGCCCCGTCAGGCCCCCGGCACGCCCCGCGTCGGCTGCGCCTGACGCTTTCACGCTTCCGCGTGGTATACGGTAGGCGCGGAGGTGACCCATGAAGCTCGCCCTGGCACCGCTCCTCGTCCTGTGCGCCCTCCTCGCGAGCGGCCATGACGCCCCCGTGCAGGCCCAGCCCGTCCGGCCCGAAGGCGAAATGCGCTGGGCCCTGTACCTGACGCTCTCGCCGAACTGGTTCGACCCCGGGGAGGCGGTGGGCCAGCTCACGCCGTTCTGGGTCCTCTACGCGCTGCACGACGCCCTCATCAAGCCCCTGCCGGGCAACCTGATGGCGCCGAACCTGGCGGAGTCCTGGACGGTGAGCGCGGACGGCAAGAGCTACGAGTTCAAGCTGCGCGAGGGCCTCAAGTTCCACAACGGCGATCCCTTCACCGCCGAGGACGTGAAGTTCAGCTTCCACCGCGCCCGCGCGAAGGCCATCCAGGAGCGGGTGCGTGAGGTCGTGGTCGTGGGCCCGCACCGGGTGCGGTTCGTGCTGCACGAGCCCTGGCCCGACTTCCTCACCTACTACGGGAGCCTCGTCTCCGGCGCCGGGTGGGTGGTGCCGAAGAAGTACGTCGAGCAGGTCGGCGTGGACGGCTTCAAGCGGAACCCGGTCGGGCTCGGGCCCTACCGCTTCGTGAGCCATAACCCGGGCGTCGAGCTGGTCATGGAGGCCAACGAGGGCTACTGGCGGAAGATCCCCTCGGTGAAGCGTCTGGTGTGGAAGATGGTGCCGGAGGCGACCACGCGCGCGGCCATGCTCAAGCGCGGCGAAGTGGACATCGCGCATCTCCTCGAGGTGCCGCAGGCCCAGGAGATCAAGCGCGATCCCAATCTCCGCATCGCGTTCTCGGGGGGCATCGCGATCTTCTACCTGGACTTCTTCGAGCAGTGGGATTCCAAGTCTCCCTGGCACGATCGGCGCGTGCGGCTGGCCGCCAACTACGCGATCGACCGGAAGGCGCTCAGCGAGGCGGAGACGCTCGGAGCGTCCCGGCCCGCCGGCAACTTCGTGCCCCGGACCTTCGAGTTCGCGCTGCCCATCGAGCCGTACCCGTACGATCCCGCGAAGGCGAAGGCGCTCCTCGTCGAGGCCGGCTATCCGAACGGCTTCGACGCGGGCGAGTTTCACCAGCTCCCGCCCTACTTCTCCCTCGGGGAGGCGATCATCGGCTATTTCCAGGCGGTCGGGATCCGGATGCGGATGCGGCCGATGGAGCGGGCGGCCTTCCTCGCCGCCGTCCAGTCCAAGAAGCTCAAGGGCGTCTGCGTCTGC
Organism: Candidatus Nitrosocosmicus sp.; assembly: GCA_035654455.1. Lineage (GTDB taxonomy): Bacteria > Methylomirabilota > Methylomirabilia > Rokubacteriales > CSP1-6 > DASRWT01. Next base: position 42,725 of record DASRWT010000039.1, read on the forward strand.
TCGAGCGCGCTCTACGGCAATGCGGCCTCCCGGCTGTCCGAGGTCTTGCCGAGCGACGGCGCCTACGCCTACGGCGGCTACCCCGACCTGGATGCCCTCTACAAGCAGCAGGCCCGCGAGACGGACCGGGCCAAGCGCGAGGCCCTGCTCCACCAGATCCAGCGGCTCATCCACGAGCGGGTGCGCATGGGGCCCATCTTCGAGTACGTCTGGCCGAGCGGGATCGGGCCCCGGGTGGCGGAGCCCGCCCTCATGCTGATCGATCCCTATCCCTGGTCGGCCCCGCTCGACGACGTGCGGCTGAAGCGATAGCTCCTAGGGCGCTCTCCAGATCGTCCCCTCCCGGAAGAAACGCAGGCCCATGGTGCCGTCGGCCTCGACCTCGAGCGTCGCGCTCGCGGCAGTATTGGGGCGCGAGGGAGCGCCCGCGGGCGCGGGCGGGGTGGGCTGGGGCCGGTTCATGAGGAGGAGCTGCGCCTTGCCGTCGCTCATGGCGCCGATCCACGCGCGCGCATTGCCCCGCGCGTCGAGGAACTTGAGGATCGGCGCGGTATTGGTGTGGGTCAGCACGAGCGCGGCGCGAGTCCACCCGTCCTTGTCATTGAGGTGGAGGGTGGGCTCGTTCCCGTGGGTCACGCCGAGCGTCACGCTCGGACCGTCGCCCTGCACGCGCAGCCCCAGCTCGGGCCGCAGCGTCACACGCTCCGCCCCGCCCGCGTCGCTCAATGACAGCAGCGGCGTGCCGTCCTCCTCCAGCCCGAGCTTGGCCCGGATCCGCTGGTTCGCGTCGAAGACCAGCAGCCCATACGGCTCGTCGTCCGAGAACGCGCCGAGCACGGCTCGGACCTTGCCGCGCTTGTCCTTGAGCACGAGTTTCTGCGTCTCCACCGCGGGGCTCCTCGGAGCCGTCTGTCCCATCAGGAAGACGGCGGCGACGCCGAGCGCGACCACCGCCGCCGCACGCCGAAAGCGCCGGTTCTCCCGCTCCAGACGATCGATGCGTTCTACGAGGGCATCCACCACCGTCGGTGTCATGGCGACCTCCCAAGGTCTCGCTGCTTCACTGTTCGATGCACCTCACCCCAGCTCGAGAAGGAGAGCCCGATGCCGCCGCACCCTCCCCTGGCGCCGCAGATCGAGCAGTTCATCCACGACAACCCGCAGGGCGTCCTGACGTCGTTCCGCCGGAACGGCATGCCCCAGCTCAGCATCGTCACCGTCTACCCGCGCGACGACGGGGTGGGGATCTCCATCACCGAGACCCGGATGAAGTTCAAGAACCTGCTCCGCGACCCGCGCTGCTCGGTGCTGATCTCGCACGCGGACTGGTGGTCCGGCTTTCTGGTCTTCGA
>DASRWT010000040.1:0-11346 GCA_035654455.1 Candidatus Nitrosocosmicus sp.
CGCGCCGAGAATCCAGAAGGCGCCGCGCCAGCCCACCCAGGCCACGAGCATGGCCAGGGGCGCATTGGCGATGAGGGAGCCGAGCACTCCCACCGTGGCGGTGAGCGCCGAGATGGTCCCGAAGCGCTCGGGCGGAAACCACGCGGCGCCGAGCTTCATCGCGCCGATGAAGGTGACGGTGGCCCCGGCGCCGATGACGAAGCGGCCGGCGAAGAGCATCGCTGACGTCTCCGCCGCCGCCATTGCCAGCGTGCCGAGCCCCATCACCGCGCTCCCCGCCGCGACCACGCGCCGCGCGCCCAGCGCGTCGATGAGGAGCCCGCCCGGCAGCATGAACCCTGAGTAGCTGTAGAAGTAGGTGGCGGAGAGAAGCCCCACGAGAGTGCCGGTGGCGCCGAACGCCTGCATGAGGTCCTTCGCGATCACGCCGGGCGCGACGCGATGGATGAAGGCGAGCAGGAAGAGAAAGGCCGGGATACCCCACATCAGCCACCGCCGCCGGGCCGCCGGCGCCGGGCCGCTCAGCGGGTCCAGAACCCTTCCCGGTCGGAGTCGCGGACCACCGCCAGCTCGTCGGTGGTGGGCGTGGCGGTCTCGCGCACGTCGGGCGCCACGCGGAGATCCCAGCCGGTGGCGGCGCGGACCGTCGCCACGCTCTGCCCCGGATGATAGGACGCCAGGACCATCTCCGCGCTCGCCGGATCGAAGCGGAATACCGCAAGCGTGGTGATCACCGCGGCGGGGCCCCCGCCGGACAGGCCCATGCGGGCGCGCCAGCCGGGACCATCGCCGAATCCGGGCGAGGTGATGAAGTCCACGCGCTCGCGGAAGCGATGCTTCTCCTGGGGCATGATGACGACGAACCGCTTCGAGAGGCTCGCGATGTCGCTGCCGCCGCCCGACCCGGGCAGCCGCACCTTCGGCCGCCGCCAGTCGCCCACGTAGTTGGTGTTGAGATTTCCGTGGCGGTCGATCTCGGCGCCGCCGATGAAGCCCATGTCCACCAGACCCTGCTGGAGCAGCCCCATGATCTCGCGCGTGCCCGTGGACCAGACGGCGCCCGGCAGATTGGGCGTATCGCTCATGGTCATGAGGGTCGCGGGCGCCGGCCGGTCGCGGATGATGCCGTTCTCGAAGAGCCCCAGCGCGCCGGGCGCATGGGTGCGCTTGGCGAAGGCGAAGGCGATGAGCGGGAGCCGCATGCCCACGAACACGACCTCGCGGTCGCGGATCTCGCGGCCGGCCGCGATGACCATGAGCTCGCGCTCGGTGAAGCCGGCGGGGATGGGCCGGACGGGCAGGCTCATGCGCCGAGGTCGACGGGCAAAGCCGGCGCCGGCGTCTTCACCCGGATGGCTTCGAGCCGCTCCGCGCCCAGGCGGCTCCGAAAGCCTTCCCAGTCGGGCACGCCGAGCACCCAGCGCTCGAGCCAGGCGCGGGTGCCCTCCACGGTGCGCGTCTCCTCGTGATAGCGGTGGAAGAACTCGTGATCGCGCGCGTAGCAGCCCTGGAGCGGGGAGGGGAAGGCGCCGAAGGGCGCGTGCACCACGGCGGCGACCTTCATCGGGGGCGCCAGGACCAGGTTGGGATCGCTCAGGATCTCGTCGGCGGACCGGATCTCCTCGGCCACCATGATGACGCGCCGGGCGGCCAGCGCGGCTTCGCGAGTGACGCCCAGGGTGCCCCAGGCATGCGCATGCCCCTGCGCGTCGGCGCGCTGGACGTGCAGGACGGCGACGTCGGGAGTCAGCGCGGGCACCAGGACGACCGGGCGGCCCGACCAGGGATCCTCGGCGGACCGGAAGCCGGGATTCGACTCCAGCAGCCCCGTGCCCAGCAAGGAGCGCGTGGGGATATAGGGCGCGCCGATGGATCCCGCCAGGAGCGCCACCGCGAGAGTGAGGTTGGTGTGGTCCTCGACGGCGAGAGGCGCGGGGACGCCCTGCTCGCAGGCGCGCCGGTAGTTGTGGCCGAGCCCCGCGCTCACGTTCCCCACCCACGCGGCCACGATGCGCGCGACGCATCCGGCGCCCACCAGCTGGTCGAAGAGGATGTCCGAGATGGGGCCGACGAGGGTCAGGTTCCGGCGAGCCTGGCGGATCAGCTCGTGGCCGGCGGCGAAGGGAATGGCCGCCTCGAGCGCGGTGCCCATGCACACCACGCTGCCATCGGGAACGAAGCGGGCCACCGCTTCCCGCATGGTCATGAGCTTGATCTCGGGCACCCGGCCATCTTACTCCGGCTCGGCGCACGGTGGGATCGTCTCGGCGGTGATATGGTGCTCGCGACGTGAAACGACTGCTCCCGTGGCTCGTCGCGGTGGCCTTCGCCGACGTCAGCCCGGAGCAGACCAGCAGCGCGAGCACCATCGCGAGCACGATGCAGCAGATGTCGGTCGGCTTCGGGGTGGCGACCGCGTCGCTGGCCGCCGCCTTCTTCGTCCCCGACCGCTTCCGGACCAGCCCGGCGGAGATGATGCATGGCATCCATCTGGCGTTCCTGGCCCTGGGCGGGCTGACCATCCTCTCCGCGCTGGTGTTTCGCGAGCTCCGGAACGATGACGGCGATGCGGTCAGCCAGCACCATGTTCTCCAGCACGATGGGTGACGTCCCGGCCCGGCGCGTGAGGTCTTGACAGCCCTCCGGTTGCTTTAGTAATACTTAATCGTGCTTTCGCGATCCAGAAAGCGCCCATGAAGGCCCACCTGTCCCTCACCGTCAACGGCGAGGCGCGGGACGTCGTCGTCCCGCCGCACAAGACGCTCCTGGAAGTGCTGCGCGAGGACCTCGCGCTCACCGGGACCAAGCACGGCTGCGAGCTGGGCGAGTGCGGCACCTGCACGGTCCTCGTGGACGGTGAGCCCGTGCTGTCCTGCCTCGCGCTGCCGGTGGAGTGCCAGGACCGCCGCATCACCACCGTCGAGGGCATGGCCGAGGGCGGCCGGCTCCATCCGCTCCAGCAGGCGTTTGCCGAGCTGGGCGCGGCTCAGTGCGGCTACTGCACCCCGGGCATTCTCCTCACCGCCCAGGCGCTGCTGGTCGAGAACCCGGGCCCCACCCGCGACGAGATCCGCCACGCGCTGGCCGGGAACCTCTGCCGGTGCACCGGCTACACCAAGATCCTGGAAGCGGTCGAGCTGGCCGCCCTGCGCATCAGCGGCGCGCGCACCGGGCAGGCCAGGAAGGAGGCGCGGACATGACCAAGCGCTTCTCGGTGATCGGGAAGTCCCTGCCCAAGATCGACGCCTGGGCCAAGGTGACGGGCGACACGAAGTTCGCGGACGACCTGTCCCTCCCGCGGATGGCCTTCGGCAAGCTCCTCCGGAGCCCGCACCCGCACGCGCGAATCACGAGGATCGACACCGCCCGCGCGGCCGCCCTCCCCGGGGTCTATGCCGTCATCACCGGCCGCGACCTTCCGCGCGTCAAGTTCGGCATCCTGCCGGTGTCCCAGGACGAGGAAGCGCTCTGCGTGGACAAGGTGCGCATGGTGGGGGATCCGGTGGCGGCGGTGGCGGCGGTGGACGAGGAGACGGCGGAGCGCGCCACCGAGCTCATCGAGGTGGACTACGAGCCGCTGCGCGCCCTCATGTCCATCGAGGACGCGCTCGCGCATCCCGAGGTGCGCATCCACGAGTACGGCGACGCGCCCAACGTCCACAAGGCGGTGGCGCTCCAGTTCGGCGACGTCGAGGCGGCCTTCGCCGCCGCGGACCTCGTCCGGGAGGACGTCTTCTACTTCGAGGGCAACACGCATCTGCCCATGGAGCAGCACGCGGCGGTGGCCCAGTTCGGCCCCGACGGCAAGCTCACGCTCTGGTCCTCCACCCAGACCCCGCACTACGTGCACCGGCTGCTGGGCAAGATCCTCGACATGCCCCCGGCGCATATCCGCGTGGTGGCGGCGCCGGTGGGCGGCGGCTTCGGCGGCAAGCTCGATCCCTTCGCCCACGAGATCGCCGCCTGCAAGCTGTCCCAGCTCACCGGCCGGCCGGTGAAGATCGCCCTCACCCGCGAGGAGGTCTTCTACGTCCATCGTGGGCGCCATCCCGTCTTGATGTGGGTGAAGACCGGCTTTCGGCGGGACGGCGGCATCACCGGGATGCATTTCCGCTCCTGGCTCGATGGCGGAGCCTATGGCTCCTACGGCGTGGCCTCCACCTTCTACACCGGCGCGCTGCAGACCGTCACCTACAAGATTCCCGCCTACAAGTTCGAGGGCGCGCGCATCTTCACCAACAAGCCCCCCTGCGGGCCCAAGCGCGGGCACGGCACACCCCAGCCGCGCTTCGCCATGGAGTGCCAGATCGACAAGGCGGCGGAGCAGCTGGGCCTCGACCCGGCCGATATGCGGCGGCGGAATCTCGCCGAGCCTTTCACCAAGACGGCGAATCACCTCACCGTGACCACCATCGGACTGGGCGAATGCCTCGATCGAGTAATCGAGGCGTCGGGATGGCGCCAGAAGTGGAAGGCGCTCCCCCCCGGCAAGGGCATCGGCATCGCCTGCTCGTCCTATCTCACCGGCGCCGGGACCGCGGTCTACTGGAACGACATGCCGCATTCCGGCGTCGTGGTCCGGGCCGACCGGAGCGGCGGCGTCTCCGTGCTTTGCGGCGCCACCGACATCGGGCAAGGCTCGGACTCGATCCTGGCCTACCTGGTGGCCGAGGTGCTCGGCATCGCGCCCAAGGACATCCGCGTCCACGTCGCCGACACGGACCTCACCCCGGTGGACCTGGGCTCCTATTCGTCGCGGGTGACGCTCATGGCGGGCAATGCCGCCATCCAGGCGGCGGAGCGCCTCCGCGCGCGCATCTTCGACGCGGTCGCCGCCAAGCTCGAGGTGGAGCCGGAGCGACTGGTGGCGCGGGACGGCCGCGTCTTCGTGGGCGATGACGAGGAGCGCAGCATGGCCTTCGCGGAGGCGGTGGTGCTGGGCGAGAGCCGGCACGGCGTGCTGGCCTTCCCCGGCTCCTACGCTCCGCCCAGGCGCGCGGGCAAGTACAAGGGGGGCGGGGTCGGCCCCTCGCCGTGCTATTCCTACTCGGCGTGCGTGGTCGAGGTGGACGTGGACGCGGACACCGGTGAGGTCAAGCCCACCGAGATCTGGATCGCCCACGACATCGGCCGCGCGCTCAATCCGCTGCTGGCCGAGGGTCAGGTGGAGGGCTCGATCTACATGGGGCTGGGCGAGGTGCTCATGGAGGAGCAGGTGTTCCGGAAGGGCGTGCACAAGTTCCCGTCCATGCTCGAGTACAAGACGCCCACCACGCTGGAGACGCCGGAGATCCACACCATCCTCGTGGAGACGGACGATCCCGAGGGACCGTTCGGAGCCAAGGAAGCCGGGCAAGGGCCGCTATTGCCCATCATCCCCGCGGTGGCCAATGCGGTATACGCCGCGGTGGGGGTGCGGATCGACGAGACGCCGATCACGCCGGACAAGGTGATCCGGGGCCTCGATCTCAAGCGACAGGGCAAGAGCCCGCGCGTGGGGCCCGAGCGGCTGCCGCTGGTGAAGTTCCCGGAGCCGCGAGCGGTGGAGTCCGCCTTCGGCCTGCCCGCGGAGGGAATTGCGGAGAGGCCCTTCTCGTCATGATGCGCCTGCCGGCCTTTCGCTACCTGGCGCCGACCTCCGTCGCCGGCGCGGCGCAGCTCATGGCCGAGCACGGCCCCGAGGCCATGCTGGTGGCCGGCGGCACCGATCTCTACCCCAACATGAAGCGGCGGCAGTTCGAGCCGAGCGTGCTCGTCGGACTCCGCGGCCTCCGCGAGCTCGCGGGGGTGGGCGCGACGGCGACGGGCGGGTTGCGCATCGGCGCCGCCACCACGCTCAGCGCGGTGGCCCGCCATCCCGACGTCGCGGCGGCCTTTCCGGCGCTTGCCACCGCGGCCGGCGTGGTGTCCACGCCCATCCTCCGGAACATGGGCACGCTGGGCGGCAATGTCTGCGTGGACACGCGCTGCAACTACTACAACCAGTCCTATCAGTGGCGGAAGGCCGTCAACTTCTGCATGAAGAAGGACGGGGAGATCTGCCTGGTGGCGCCGGGCAGCTCGCGCTGCTGGGCGGTGTCTTCCTCCGACACCGCGCCGGTGCTGTGGAGCCTGGGCGCCCACGTGCGGCTGGTCGGCCCCGATGGCGAGCGCGTCATTCCCATCACCGCGCTCTATCAGGACGACGGCATCCAGTATCTCGCCAAGCGCCCCGACGAGGTGCTCACCGACATCCTGGTGCCGCGCGCCGAGGGCCTCCGCTGCGAGTATCTCAAGCTCCGGCGGCGCGGCGCCTTCGACTTCCCGGTGCTGGGGGTGGCGGTGGCGCTGACGATGGACGGGGACACCGTGCGCACCGCCCGCATCGTGCTGGGCGCGGTGGCGTCCCAGCCTCGCGAGGCCGCGGAGGCGGCCGGATTGCTCGTGGGCCAGCGTCTCACCCCCGACGTCATCACCGCCACGGCGGACCGAGCCAGCCGCCCGTCGAAGCCGCTCGACAACACCGATTTCACTCATCCGTACCGCAAGAAGATGACGCGAGTCTACGTGGAGCGAGCGCTCCGACGCCTGGCCGGGAGCGGGGAGGACGCGTGATCTCGCTGGGAGAGCGGATCAAGGCGCTGCGCGCGGAGCGGACCCTGCAGCAGCGCCAGCTCGCGGAGAAGGCCGGCCTGACCCCGAGCATGCTCTCGCAGATCGAGTCGGGTCGACTCAGCCCCTCGCTGCATACCCTGGGTAAGCTCGCGGGCGCGCTGGGCGTCTCCATCGCCTCGCTCTTCGAGACCGGGCCCAATGGGCGCCTCCACGTCACCCGCGGCAAGGACTATCCGGTGGTGTCGTTCGACGGGACCTCCGAGAAGTGGCACGTGCTCGGCGCGGGCCTCTTTCATGGCAAGATCCGGGCGGTGATGTCCACGCTCGGGCCGCGCGGCAAGGGCGTGCGCACCGAGAAGGTAATCCTCGAGCCCGGGCAGATGAAGCTGCTCTATGTCATCGAAGGCAAGGTCGGTCTCCATTACAATGATGAAACCCACCTCCTGGAGGCGGGCGACAGCGCCTACCTGGACGGCGGGAGTCCGCATGTCTGGGAAAACCGGGGGGCCAGACGGGCCAAGGTCCTCTGGGTGATACTGGGGTGACGGGAGACAGGCAATGGCCGAGACCGCCCGCATGACCGTGGACTTCCGCACCGAGCCGGCTCGTTACCGGCACTGGAAGCTCGCCCTGGACGGGCGGGTGGCCACGCTGGCCATGGATGTCCGCGAGGACGGGGGGCTCGTGCCCGGCTACGAGCTCAAGCTCAACTCCTACGACCTCGGCGTGGACATCGAGCTCTACGATGCCGTGCAGCGGCTGCGGTTCGAGCATCCCGAGGTGGGCGCGGTCATCCTGACTTCCGCCAAGGAGCGCGTCTTCTGCGCGGGCGCGAACATCCGCATGCTCAACCAGTCCTCCCACGGCTGGAAGGTCAACTTCTGCAAGTTCACCAACGAGACGCGCAACGGCATCGAGGAGGCGAGCGCGGAATCGCGCCAGGCGTGGATCTGCGCGGTGAACGGGCCCTGCGCGGGCGGGGGCTACGAGCTGGCGCTGGCCTGCGAGCACATCGTGATGGCCGACGACTCCTCCACCACCGTGTCGCTGCCCGAGGTGCCGCTCCTGGCGGTGCTCCCGGGCACCGGGGGGCTGACCCGCCTCGTGGACAAGCGCCACGTGCGGCGGGACCGGGCGGATTTCTTCTGCACCCTCGAGGAGGGGATCAAGGGCCAGCGGGCGGTGGAGTGGCGGCTGGTGGACGAGGTGGTGCCGCGCTCACGGCTGGAGGAGACGATTCAGCGGCGCGCGGCCGAGCGCGCCGCCCGCAGCGACCGTCCGGCGGACGCGCGCGGCGTCCCCCTGCCGCCGCTCGATCGGACCATCGCGGGTGATCGCATCGCGTATCGTCATGTGACCTGCGCCCTGGACCGGGCGCGCGGTATCGCCGAGATCACGGTGGCCGCGCCGGACGCGCCGGCCCCCGTCGGGCTCGCCGCCGTCCACGCCCAGGGCGCGGCGTTCTGGCCCCTGGCGCTGGCCCGCGAGCTCGACGACCTCATCCTCCACCTCCGCACCAACGAGGAAGAGCTGGGCCTCTGGGTGTGGAAGACGACGGGAAGCGCGGATGCGGTGGAAGCCCACGACCGGCTGCTCCTCGATCATCAGAGCGACTGGCTGGTGCGTGAGATCCGCCTCTATCTGCGGCGGGTGTTCAAGCGCCTCGATGTCACCTCTCGCTCGCTGTTCGCCCTCATCGAGCCCGGGTCCTGCTTCGCGGGCACCCTGCTCGAGCTGGCGCTGGCCTGCGACCGGTCCTACATGCTGGACGGGCCCCGCGAGGGCGACGGCCGGCCGGCGGCCGCCCTCCGCCTCACCGCGCTGAATCTGGGCGCCTATCCCATGGTCAATGGGCTTGGCCGGCTCGCCAGCCGGTTCCTCGACGAGCCCGCGCGGGCCGATGACCTCAAGGGGCGGCTCGGCCAGGACCTGGACGCCGGGGCGGCGCTGGAGGCGGGACTCGTGACCTTCGCGCCCGACGACATCGACTGGGAGGACGAGGTGCGCATCGCGGTGGAGGAGCGGGCGGCGTTCTCGCCCGACGCGCTCACCGGCATGGAGGCGTCGCTCCGGTTCGGCGGCCCCGAGACCCTCGAGAGCAAGATCTTCGCGCGCCTCTCCGCGTGGCAGAACTGGATCTTCCAGCGCCCGAACGCGGTGGGACCGGGGGGCGCCCTGAAGGTGTACGGGACCGGGGACCGCGCCGAATTCGATCGGAGGAGAGTCTGATGGCCGGCATCGACTACACGGAGCGGATCCCCAACAATGTCAGCCTCTCGGAGAACCGCCGGCTCCAGCGCGCGCTCGAGGACTGGCAGCCCAAGTTCCTCGAGTGGTGGAAGGACATGGGCCCGCTCGGCTTTCAGGCCAAGGACGTGTATCTCCGAACCGCGATCAGCGTGGACGCGCAGGGCTGGGCGAACTTCGACTATGTCCGCATGCCGGACTATCGCTGGGGCATCTTCCTCGCCGAGCCAGAGGCCGGGCGCGTGGTGAACTTCGGCGACCACAAGGGCAGCCCGGCCTGGCAAGAGGTGCCCGGAGAGTACCGCGGCGTCCTGCGCCGGCTCATCGTGACCCAGGGCGACACCGAGCCCGCCTCCGTGGAGCAGCAGCAACACCTCGGGCGCACGTGCCCCTCGCTCTACGACCTCCGCAACCTCTTCCAGGTCAACGTGGAGGAAGGCCGCCACCTGTGGGCGATGGTGTATCTCCTCGATGCGCATTTCGGTCGCGACGGGCGCGAGGAATCCGAGGCGCTGCTCCAGCGGCGCTCCGGGGACGCCGACAAGCCCCGCATCCTCGGCGCCTTCAACGAGCGGACGCCGGACTGGCTGTCCTTCTTCATGTTCTGCTTCTTCACCGACCGCGATGGCAAGTACCAGCTCGCCAGCCTCGCCGAGAGCGGATTCGACCCGCTCTCCCGCACGTGCCGCTTCATGCTCACCGAGGAGGCCCACCACATGTTCGTGGGCGAGTCGGGAGTGCAGCGCATCGTGCAGCGCACCTGCGAGCTCATGCGCGAGCATCGCACCGATGACGTGCGCAAGCATGGCGGCCTCGACCTCGCCACCATCCAGAAGTACATCAACTTCCACTGCTCGGTGTCGCTCGACCTCTTCGGATCCGAGGTGTCCACCAACGCGGCCAACTTCTACACCATGGGCCTCAAGGGGCGCTTCGAGGAGACGAAGAAGGACGACGATCACACCCTCAAGGGCGCCACCTACACGGTGGCGGATCTGGCCGGGGACCGCATCGGGACCCGCGAGGAAGCGGCGCTGGTGTCGCTGAACGAGCGGCTCCGCGACGACTACGTGGCGGATTGCCAGCGCGGGGTGTCCCGGTGGAACCAGGTCATCCGGAGCCACGGGATCGACGTCGAGCTCCGGCTGCCTCACCGCGCTTTCCACCGCGCCATCGGCAGCTTCGCCGACGTCAAGGTGGCGCCGGACGGCCGGGTGCTGAGCGAGGCGGAGTGGGACACGCGCCACCACGACTGGCTTCCCACCGCCGAGGACCAGGTCTTCGTGGGCAGCCTGATGAAGCCCGTCACCGAGCCCGGCCGCTTCGCCAGCTGGATCGCCGCGCCCCCGCGCGGGATCAACGGCCAGCCGCTCGAGTTCGAGTACGTGCGCCTGGGTTGAGCCGGCCACCATGACGCCGCGCGCGGTCACGTCGAAGGCGCTGGGGCCGACGCTGGGGATGTACTCGCACGGCATGGTGGCGCCGGCGGGGGAGATCGTGGTGGTGGCGGGGCAGGTGGGCATGGACGGCGGGCGCCTGGTGGGCCCGGGCGACGTGGAGGCGCAGACCCGCCAGACCTTCGCCAATGTCGACAAGGTGCTTCGCGCGGCCGGGTGCGGCATGCGCGACGTGGTCCGCTTCCAGACCTTTCTCACCTACGCGTCCGACATCGACTCCTTCATGCGCGCGCGCCGGGACGTGTTCCCGGGGTACTTCCCGGACGGCGTGTATCCGCCGAACACTCTCCTGGTGGTGTCGCGGCTGGTCCAGCCCGAGCTGCTGGTGGAGATCGAGGCCATGGCGGTGAAGCCGGCGCAGCCGGCGCCTGCCCCCGCGCGGCCGCGGGCCCGCTCCAAGGCGCGCCCGGCCGCCAAGTCGCGGGGCTCGGGGCGCACGGGGCGGTCCGGAAAGCGCCGCTGATGGCGGTGGCACCGTTCGCGATCCCCGACCGCTTCAACGCCGCTACCTTCTTCGTGGATCGGCACGTGGCGGAGGGCCGGGGCGGGCACACCGCCTTCCACCACGACGGCGGCACCCTCACCTACGCGGAACTCCAGGCGCTGGTGAACCGGACCGGCAATGCCCTGCGTGAGCTCGGGGTGGCGCGCGAGCAGCGCGTGCTCTGCCTGCTGCTCGACTCGCCCGAGTTCCTGGGGGCGTTCTGGGGAGCGATCAAGATCGGCGCGGTCCCGGTGCCGCTCAATACCATGCTGCGCAGCCCGGACTATCTGTACTTCCTGAACGACAGCCGCGCCCGCGTCCTGGTGGTGTCCGAGGCCCTCTACCCCGTGGTGGCGCCCATCCTGGGCGAGGCGCGCTTTCTCGAGCGCGTGGTGGTGACGGGGAAGCCGATCGGCGCCGCGCTCGCCTTCGACGACCTGGTGGCGCGGGCGTCGGACCGGCTGGAGGCGGCGGAGACCTCGAAGGACGACGCCGCCTTCTGGCTCTACTCCTCCGGCTCCACCGGCTTTCCCAAGGGCGCCGTCCACCTCCAGCACGACATGG
>DASRWT010000041.1:0-64208 GCA_035654455.1 Candidatus Nitrosocosmicus sp.
CCCCGCGCAGGCCTCGCGGCTGCCCGGCGCCGCCCGCAGCACCTCCGCGTAATAGGCGAGCGCGCCCGGGTCGTTGCCGTCCTCCTCCATCACCCGCGCGATCGCCACGTACCAGGGCAGCCGATTGCTGGAGCGCCGCGCCGCTTCGGCGTAGTGGGCCACCGCTTCCGCCGCCCGCCCCGCATCGTCGTAAGCCTTGCCGAGATAGCCGTGGGCATCGCGGCTGTCCGGATTGACCTCCAGCGCGTGGGTCCACAGCGCGATCGAATCGTGCCAGATGCCGGCCTGTGACCACGTGAGCGCGCCCAGCCCCAGGAGCGCGGCGACCACGAGCGCCCGGAGGGCGAGCGCGACCCCGCCGAGCGCGGACCCCCGGCGAGGACGCCAGGCGACCGCCGCCCCGATCCACAGCGCCCAGGGCAAGCAGGCGAGATAGGAATAGCGGTCGGCGACGGCCTGGGGGCCGTTGTGAAAGATGCCCGAGACGGGCAGCAAGGTGAGCGAGTAGACGGCCCAAGTGGCGGACAAGGCCGGCGCGAAGGGGACCGCGGCGAGGGCAAGCAGGTTGCCCGCGGCCGCGAGCCCGAGGTGAAAGTACGTCACGTCGAGCGGGAATCCGTAGAGGGGGGAGAGCGACATCGGCCACACCGTCTTCACGAGATAGAAGGCCTCGGCGTACAGGGCCAGCACGAGGCGCACGAGCGGGCTCATCTGGGCAAGGCTGCGCGCATTGCCCAGGGGCGCCAGCGCCAGGAAGGCCACCCCCGCGGCGAAGACGGCCAGGACGATGAAGGGGAGCTTCTCCGCCCAGACATGCCACCGCCGCCAGCCCGCGGCACCCCCGAGCCGCCGGAGAGGATAGATGTCGAGCACGACCAGAGTGAGGGGAAGGGTCACCGTGATGGATTTCGAGAGCAAGGCGCAGGTGAAGAGCGCGACCGAGCCCCAGAACATCCCCACCCGGCGCGGCTCCTCCGACACCGCCTTGACGTAGGCCAGCGCGGCCGCCAGGTAGAAGAGCCCGGACAGCACGTCGCGCCGCTCCGTGATCCACGCCACCGACTCCGCCCGGAGCGGATGCACCGCAAAGAAGAGCGCCGCCGCGGCGGCCGCGAGTCGCAGCCGGATCACCGTCTCGCCCTGCTCGTCGCCTCCCGGCGGCAGCGGCCGGGGCAGGGCGGAGGAGGGCCGCTCGAGCGCCGCGTGGAGAAGCCGCCGCGCGAGGAAGTAGAAGATCAGCGCGGCGGCGGCGTGGAGCAGCAGATTGTCGAGGTGATAGCCCCAGGCCGACATCTCCCACATGACATAGTCCCAGCCCAGGCTGAGCCAGGTCAGCGGCATGTAGTGGCCCATGTGGAAGGTGGTGAACATCCAGACGAGCTGGCGCGGCCCCAGGCCGCGGTAGTGCAGGTTGTCGAGCAAAGCCCCGGGGTCGTCCCAGTTCACGAACTCGGGCGAGAGCGCGGGCAGGAAGGGCACGATGGCCGCCGCCACCACCGCCGTGGCCGCGATGGCGCCGACCCATCGCGAGTGGGACGCGGGGTCCACCGTCAGCTCCGCTCGGGCGGGCAGCCGTCCAGCTCCACCGGCCGCACGCCCAGCGCGGCGGCGGCGCGGCGCGCATTGGCGCAGGCGTCAGTCGCGCGCGGCACCAGGCGCAGCGCGCGGACAAAGGCCTCCATGGCCTCCGCATAGCGGCCGCGCTCGGCCTGGGCGGCGCCCAGGTTGTTCCAGGCCGCCGCGAACTGGGGATCGAGGCGCACCGCGAGCCCGTAGAGCTCCTCCGCCTCGAGGTGGGCGCGGTACTGCTGGAGCAGCACCGCGAGGGGGAAGACCAGATGCGCGCGAGCGTCCGCGAGCTCCTCCGGCACCTCCGCGATCGCCAGGCGCAGCTCCCAGACATGGTAGCGAGACCAGGCCGGCGCGCGCTCGCTCGCGGCGGCCAGCGCGGCCGCCGCCTCACCGCGCGCGCCGCGGGCGTGCAGCAGCGTGCCGAGACGGATCCAGGCCACCGGATGATCGGGGTCCAGCGCGAGCGCCTCGCGAAGGCGGCGCTCCGCTTCCGGGGACCGTCCCGCCTGCTGCTCCACGATGCCCAGATGCACGAGGAACTGGGCGCGCAGCACGGGCAGGCTGGCGGGCACCCGCGCGAGCGACGCCTCGAAGTGGGCTCGGGCCTCGTCGAAACGGCGCCCTTCCGCCAGCGCCCAGCCGAGGTAGAAGAGCGGGACGTCGCTGTCCGGGTCCGCCCAGGCCGCGTGACGCCAGAGCGCCACGGAGTCATGCCACACGGCGATCTGGCGGTGCGTGAGGACGGCGAGCCCGATGAGCAGCACGGCGGTGGCGGCCAGCGCGCCGCGGGCCAGCGGGAGGGTCAGGCGTCCGCTGCGCCAGGCGCGCCAGCCCCAGGGAAGGCCCGCGCCGGCCACGATCGCCCCGCCAATGAGCGGCAGATAGGAGTACCGGTCGGCCGCGATCTGGGGGCCGTTGGGCAGGATTCCCGCCGCGGGAAGGAGCAGGGCGACATAGGCGATCCAGGCCGTCAGCCCGGCCGGCCAGCGCCGACGCAGGGCAATCAAGGCGCAGGTCAGCGCGATGACGATCACGGCCGGCACGACGTAGCGGGCGGTGAGAGGCTCGACGGGGTGGTACAGGGTGTAGAGCGGGGAGAGCGGCCACGGCCACAGGGTTTTACCCAGATAGAAGGCGAGGCCGTAGCCCGTGAGCGCCAGCCGCTGCGGGATGCTCGCCGCCTCCACCGGCGCCAGGATGCCCCACTTGAAGGCGATGGCCAGCATGGTCCCCGCCGCGGCGGCGGCCGCCGCGACGAAGGGGATCTTCTCCATGAGGACGGGGACGAGGGTCCGCCGCGAGAGACGTCGCAGCGGATAGACGTCGAGGGCCAGCAGCACCACCGGTAGACCCACCACGATGGACTTGGCGAAGGCGGCGAGGAGGAAGGCGCCCGCCGCGGCCGCGAGCCAGCCCGCATGGGCCCGGCCCGAGGGCCCCGCCCGTCGCGCCGCGGCCAGATAGGCGAGGACCGAGGTGAGGGCGAGGCATCCGCTCACCACATCGCGGCGCTCGGTGACCCAGGCCACGGATTCGACGCGCAGCGGATGAAGTGCGAAGAGCAGGGCGGCGGCGGCGGCGCCGAGGCGGAGGGCCAGGCGATCGTCGTCAGAAATCGGGGCGAAGCCGAGCGCCAGCAGCCGGAGGGCCAGAGCATAGACGAGCACCGCATTGACGGCGTGAAACACGAGGGAGGTGAGGTGATAGCCCGCGGGGTTCATGCCCCAGAGCACATGGTCCAGCCCCAGGGTCAGCCAGGTGACCGGGATATAGTGCCCCATGTGAACGGCGGTGAGCATCCACCGGACCTCGGCCGGGCCCAGGCCGCGGTAATGGGGGTTGCCCAGGAAGTTCTCGGCATCGTCCCAGTTGAGGAAGCCTCCGCCGAGGGCGGGGAGGAAGGCGGCCAGAGCACCCGCGAAGATCAGGACGGGAAGGCCTCTCGCGAGAGCGCGCACGACGCCCCATTTTAACGTTGTTGACCGCCCCCGCGACGGGCGTTAAGATTCCGCCAGGTTGGCCATGAGCGCGGGCAAGATTCTGGTGGTGGACGACGAGCCTGAGGTGCGGCTCGTGCTCACCGAGTTCCTCGAAAGCCGCGGCTATGAGGTCACGGCCGCCAGCAGCGGCGCCGAGGCCATCTCCCTGGTGGATGCCGTCAAGCCGCACGTGGTGCTCCTCGACGTGACCATGCCCGAGATGGACGGGATGGAGACGCTCAAACGCCTGGCCGCCGCCAATCCCGGGCTGCCCATCATCATGGTGACGGCCAATGCCGACGTGGACGTCACGTCGCGCCTCCTCGCCATGGGCGCCGCCGACTATATCCCCAAGCCGTTCGACCTCGAATATCTCGGCCAGGCGGTCGGCATCCAGGTCTCGGCCGCGCTCGACCCCTGATCCAGGCCCTGCTCGTCGGCGCGCTCCTGATGCTGGGGGGCTGCGCCTCGATCACCGACGTTCCCGTCCAGCGCGCCACCGTCGGTCCCCGCGCGGACTCGGTCTACAATGCCCGCTTCGTACGCGACTACGCGCGCCTGCCCACCTTCGACGAGACCTCGAAGTTTCGCGACGACCTCGCCGGCCGCACGAGCGACTACCTGACCAGGCATCCGGCCATTGCCACCTCGCCCCGCGCCAGCCAGTTCCGCTTCGAGCGGCGTGTCGATCTCGGCATGAGCAAGGAGGAGGTCACCTTGCTCCTCGGCGCGCCGGACGCGGTGACCACCGATCCCGACCAGATGAAGGCCGCCGCGGAGATCTTCTGGCCCCAGGTCTCGAAGAAGGCGAAGGAGATGTGGACGTACCCCTCGGGGTGGTCGCTCTACTTCGAGGCGGATCGCCTGGTGGATATCACGGTGAGGGGGAAGCCGCCGATCGAGTAGGGGCCTCGTCGTCCAGCACCGTGTAGATCTTCACCGGCACTTCCTTCCCCTTCACCGTGACCTCACCGAGGTAACGAGTCCGGAACAGATCCTTCACCTCCATCCACGTCGCCTCGCTGATCACGATGGGCACGTCGAAATCCTTGGTGATGCTCTCCAGTCGCGAGCCGAGATTGACGGTGTCGCCGATGGCGGTGTACTCCAGCCGCTGCTCCGAGCCGAGGGTGCCCACCACCGCGTCCCCGGTATGAATGCCGACCCCGCACCGGAGCGGCGCGCCGAGCCGGGGGCCAAAGCGCGCCGCCAGCCCCTCCAGCCGGCGCTGGAACTCCAGCGCGGTGCGCACCGCCTGGGCGGCGTGGTCCGGCGCCTCGAAGGGCACGTTGTAGAGCGCCATGATGGCGTCGCCGATGTACTTGTCCACGGTGCCGCCATGCTTGAACACCGCATCGGTCATCACGGTGAGGTATTCCCGCAGGAACTCCACCACATCCTCGGGGGCGAGCCGCTCCGACAGGGTGGTGAACCCGCGGATGTCGGAGAAGAGCACGGTCAGCCGCCGGCGCCTGGACTCCAGTGCCTCGCCCGAGGCCTGGCTGCGCGCGATCTCGCGCACCACCGAGGGTGAGAAGAAGCGCGAGAGGCGACGTTTCTCCCGCTGCTCGTGGATGAAGTTCCGCACCGCGGCGCCGGTATAGCCCAGTGCCAGAGCGAGAGGGACCGTCACGACCCCGATCCACAGATGCCAGACGCGAAATACCGCGTGACTCATGCCTAGATAGGCCGCCAGCACCCCCGCGATCGCCGCGAATGCCGGGACGGGACGCATCCTCCGGGCCACCAGTACCGCGACGGCTCCCGCGGCCACGGTGAGCATCGCAACGATCCACGACGGGATGGGACGGATGGGGACGCCGAGTATCAGAGTCTCGAGCACGTTGGCGTGGATCTCCACGCCGGGCATGTCCCCCTGCGGCGCGAAGGGCGTGGCGAACATGTCGTGCAGCGTCGGGGTCGTCGCGCCCACGAGTACGATCTTGCCGGCGAAGGTTTCTGGTGCGATCTCTTTGGACAACACGCGGTGGAAGGAGTACGTCGGAAAGCTCCGGGGCCCGCCACGATAGTTGATGAGAAATTCGCCAGTGGGTAGCGGGGGGGGCCGGAGGTGACCTCCTCGGATGGCTTGCTCCAGGAGGAGCAGGCTGAAGCTCGGTAGCACCCAGTGCTCGGTAGGTCGGAGCAGCATGGCCCGTCGTACGGCAGCATCGGCATCATGCTCGAAGTTGGCAAACCCGAAGCCGCAGGGGCTGAGAGGTGTCCCCTTCGAACCTCCCGACCGCCGAGGAGCAGGCGATACGCAGTCCGCCGTCTCCTCGCGCAGGATCGGGAGCGGCGGGTTCAAAACTTCCTTCTTGAAGCCGACACCTTCGGGCGTCACGGTATCGCTGAACTTCTCGAAGGCGGCGGCGAGGACGATGCTTCTCGCGCGAGCGATGGCGGCGGCCAGCGCGGCGTCATCTTCGCTCTTCTGCTCATCGGCGTCATCTTTGCTCTTCTGCTCATCGGCGTCATCTTTGCTCTTCTGCCCATGTAGTGACCGCTCCGCGAAGAGGATATCGAGTCCGATGGCGGCCGGCCGGCCTCGGTTGACGATATCGATGAACTCGGCGTGTCGCTCCCGAGGCCACGGCCAGCGCAAGTCGAGCGCGTCGAAGGAGTCTTCGTCCACCGCCACGATCACGATGGGGGAGGAGGCGGGGAGCGGCCTGCGGAGGTCGAACTGGCTGTCGAGCGCCTTGAGTTCGGCCACGCTGAAGTAGTAGCTCAGGGGGTTGTAGTAGCCCAGGGGGTGCGCCCAGGAAGCCAGCGCGACCACCAGGCCCAAGAGGCCACCCGCGAGAAGGTGCCGCGCGGCCGGGGCGAGGAATCTCACCGGGCTCAGACTAGCACGCGGCCGGAGGCCTCCCAAGGAAGCACGGATCTTGGAGCCAGCGCGGGGACCGCGCTACAGTGGGCGCATGCGATTTACGACCTTCGTCCGCGTGGTGGTCTTCGTCGCGGTCTTCGGGTGGGCCGGCTACAACGCGGCAATGATCGCGTTCGACTACTTCAACACCTCCGGCTTGGTGGGCCAGCTCGTGGTGGACGCCGTCAACAAGCGCAAGGTCGGCGTATCCGTGGGAGGCACGACCGCCGCCACGCCGGAGCTTGCGAACGACGTGCGCGCGTTGATCGTGCGCGAGTCCCGGCGACTCCAGCTCCCGGTGGAGGAGCAGACGATCACGGTGACGCCGGCTTCGTACGCCATCCAGGTGGCCATGCAGTGGAAGCATCCCGTCGTTCTCTACGGGGACACCCGGCTCTTCGACGTCACCCTCTGGATGGACCGGAAGTTCGATACGGGTTTCTAGCGACCGCGGACTTTCTGCGTGGAAAGGAACTCGACGGCCTCGTGAGCGTAAGTAGCTAGTTTAGCTAGAGTAACCCGCCTCAGGATTCTCCCGTCCCTCCAATCAGAGAGATAGA
The DNA here is from genome assembly GCA_035654455.1 of Candidatus Nitrosocosmicus sp. GTDB lineage: Bacteria > Methylomirabilota > Methylomirabilia > Rokubacteriales > CSP1-6 > DASRWT01. The sequence goes on from DASRWT010000041.1 coordinate 6,984, forward strand.
AAGTCGAGCGTTCGGTCGGCCGTTTGACAGAGGGAACTATGCATCCGTTGCTCACGCGTCGAGGTGCCTGAAACCACGTGCGAATCATGGGTGGCACACGACTTGCTCTCTTCCTGATCAGACGTACATCCGTGGGAGGAGCGCACACATGAAAAGCTTGAAAGCAATCTTCGGCGGGGCCCTCGGCCTCGCCTTGCTGGTGGCAGGCAGCTCGAGTCCGGCCTTCGCGGTCCCGGTCGTCCTGACCTTCGAGGGCCTGGCGGATTTTGAAAGCGTGGACCAGTTCTACAATGGCGGGACGGGAAGCCTTGGCAGCGGTCCGGGCACCGATTTCGGAATCAACTTCAGCAATGCCGTCGCGTTCATCGATAGCGATGCGGGCGGGTCGGGCAATTTCGGCGGCGAGCCCTCGCCCTCGACGGCGATCACCTTCCTCGGCGCCAGCGCGACGACCATGAACGTCGCGGCGGGGTTCGACACCGGGTTCTCGTTCTACTACTCGGCGATCGTCGCCCCCGGGGTGGTTCGAGTCTGGAGCGACCTGGATGGGACGGGCACCATCCTGGCCGAGCTGGCTCTGCCCCTCACGCCGGCTTCGGGAGCGATGGATCCCACCGGCCAGTTCAGCCCGTTCCTGCCCTTCGGGGTGGCGTTCGACGGGATCGCCCATTCCGTGGACTTCTCGGGGACGGCCAACCAGATCGGCTTCGATAACGTCACCCTCGGCGCCGAGCGTCCCCTTGGCCCTGACCAGGCGGTCCCCGTACCTGGTAGCCTTCTCCTCCTGGGTGCGGGGCTTGCCGCCGCCGGGCTGGCTACCCGACGGAGAGGCGCCGGCTCCAAGTAGCTGCTATATCAGCACATTCTGAGCCGAATGGGCGCCGGGACACCCCCGGCGCCCATTGTGCTTCCCGGCACCCCGTTTGCTACACTGTCTAGAGAGGTCAGCGTCGCCCATGAGGTCTCCCGCCCGAGCACTGCGAATCACCCTGAAGGACCAGCGAGGCGTTTCGATTCTCGAGGTCCTGATCGCGGCATTGCTCCTCGGCATCGCCTCGGCGGGCGTCGCGGTCATGTTCGGAACCGGCCAGGCCTTCATCGTCGGCGAAGGGGACAACCGCATCGCGGCCGCGCTGGCCCGGCAGGCGGTGGAACAGGTGCGGGCCTCGGGCTTCGGCCCCACCGCCGGCGCCGATCCACGCGAGGAGCTGACGTTCACCGCGGCGCCCTATGCAGGCATTCACCCCGGCTATGAGCGGACCATCGTCATCACCTCCGTGTGCGCCGACAACTACCTGCCCGCCTGCTCGCCGCCCACGCCGATCGAGGCCAAGCTCATCACCGTCACCGTGCGCGCGACCCAGGGAGTGAAGGGCGCCGACGTGTCGGCCTCGCCGGTGGTGCTGCGCTCGGTCATGGTGCTCAAGTGACCACACGGTTCTCGCGGCTCTACCGCGACCGGCGAGGCGTGACCTTGGTCGAGCTGCTCGTGGCCACCGCCATCTTCACCATCGTGGCCGTCGCCGTCGGCTCGCTCTACGTCTCGACCCAGCGCGCCTTCGACTACGGCAGCGCGCAGGCCTACGCGCAGCGGCAGGGCACCATGATCCAGGAGGATCTCCAGCGCCGCCTCCAGCGCGCGGTGGATTTCAACGTCACCGGGTGCGGATCCGGCACCGCCACCGCCTCCGTTCGCTACAACCTCCCCGACGGAGGCGTCTGGTGCCTGCACCAGGACCAGAAGGTGGGTGATACCTTTCCGCAGCTCTACGTGTGCTCGCTCAACTCGGGGATCCCGCTCTTCAGCGGCGGATTCGCCTGCGATGTCGGCTCGGCTCAGAGCCTCACCGCGCAGGCGCAGGCAATGAATGAGTCCGCGCGCAAGCTCGGCACCCAGCTCCGCGTCGCCAGCACCACCTTCCTCACCGTGTCCTCCATGAACGGCTCCGCCATCGCGGGTCGCGCGCTCGACGTGCGCTTCGACCTCTACGACGGCGTCATGTACAACCTCAATCCGGCCAGCTACACGGGCATGCGCTTCGGCTTCACCACCACGCTGAGGAACTGATGACGCGCCCCGCGCCTTCCTCGCGTTCTCTCGCCGGTGAGCGCGGCAGCGTCATCCTGATCAGCATCGTCCTCGTCTTCGTGATGACGCTGCTGGGCCTCGCCCTCTTCGAGCTGGGAGCCATCGAGAACCGCATGTCGCTGTCCAGCGCCGCCGACGCCCGCGCCTTCGAGGTCGCGCAGGCGGGGATCGAGCGGGCGCTCCGCACATTGCAGGACGGCTTCGTCGCCGATGCCGCGGGCAGCGAGAGTTGGGCCGACAATGACGGCGTGAACGCGCCCATCTGCTCGCCCTCCTGCGCCACCGGGGTGTATCGGCCGATGACCCTCGCCAACACCAGCTTTCCCGGCGGCGGCACCTACACCGTCGAGATCATGCTGGTCACGGTGGCAGAGGCGAACGCGACCAGCCCCTATCCCGTTGGGCTCAACTGCTTCCGCAATGCGGCGAACGTGTGCACCAACCTCGTCTTCGTCCGGAGCACGGGAACGGTGACGGACAGCCCGGCGGGAGGCGCCACCGCGCCCGCGCCCGCCGGCTATGCCGCGGTGAAGACGATCCAGGTGCTGGCCCGGGCCTATGCCCCGTCCGTGCTCGCCAATGGCGTGGTAGCCGGCACGCCCTCCGCGTTCCAGCCGGTGAACGGCAATGTCCTCATCGCCGGCTCGGCGCAGATACTCGGAAGTCCGGTGGGGGCCCTGCCCGCCGTCGACTGGAACGGGGGAGTCGGGGTCGGATTCCGAAACAATCTGAGCAATCTCACCGTCGACGCCGAGATCCTGCGGCGTCTGCCCGCGCAGCAGGCGGTGTGCGCGCCCACCGCGGTGCCGTGCGCCGTTCCGAACGTGTACTCACTGGGGGCCGGGGTCCAGGTGGCGCGCCCGACGGGCATCGCGGCGGTCAAACTCGCGGGCGGGGCCGCCATCGGCGGCGCCGCCGGCGCCGCCTATGCCACCGGCGGCAGTACGCCGGGCTCCCTCGCGGGCAAGGGGCCGCTCGACGCCATCTTCGTCGCCGATGGCTGCCAGACCAGCGGCTGCACCGACAGCTATGCGGTCGCGACGCCCTCGCAGCCTCCGACCGTCGACATGGGGGCCATCGGTCGTGCGTATCCCGAGAACCCGGTCTCGCCGTTCCCCACCCTGACGAGCCCGGTGCGCATTGCCGGCGCCACTTACGCGGCCGGGCTCCAGAGCTATTTCTCGACGCGCGCGGCAAACATGACGACCATGCTGTCAGCGAACAACATGCCCGGAGCCGTCGGTGGTCTTACCTCGAGCACCTCCAACTGCTTCAATCCGGCGTGTAGCCCGATCATCGGCTTCACGAACAAGAATGGAGCCGCACGACTCGGGCGGATCTGCTGGACCCGCAATTCGGGGATCCTCACCTTCGGCGTGTCCACCGCCGGCGACCCCTGCAACACGCCTGCGACCGCGGCCGACCCGCTCCTGGTCTACAACACAAGCGCGAGCGGCTGGCGAATCGATCGAGGGGTCTTCTCCCGGCCGGACACGACGTGTCCGGGGACGCAGATCTGCTACACCGGGGTGGCCATTGTCTACAACGTCAACTCGGTGTCGATCGAGGAGACGGTGACGAGCCTCTGCGACGTCACCAACACGGACTGCACCGCCGGGAACGAGAAGTTTCCCACCAATGACCTCATGGCGCTCCTCACGCCCGGCAATGTCATTGTCGCCGCGACAACGGGCAATGTTGTCTCGCGCGTGATGGCGATGCTCTACGCGGGGACGGACTTCATCTCGCGCTCGGTGGTGCCGGCGACCCCCACGCGTATCGTGGGTGGCGTGGCGGCCAGCCGCTTCTGCTTCGGTGGGGGCGGGGCCTGCCCGGGCGGGACCACGAACGTCCCCGAGGTCTACCAGGCGCCATTGAACGGCTCGTCGTTGAACGCGGTCCCGCCCCTGGCCCATGACGCGCGCGGGCTGCCCGAGGAGCTCCTCGCCCTCGCCCCCTCGCCCAACGGTCAGGCGCCGAAGCGCTGGCGGGTAGAAAGCGTGCCCCGCCTGTGGCTGGAGTGCCGGCCTATCGCGCCCTCGGCGACCCTGCCCACCACGCCCACCGGCGTCTGCGGCTACTAGCCGCTCAGGACCCCCTCGCCGCCGTTTATTGCTTGGGAGTCCGCAGTTTACGTTGATATCATCGATCACCTTGGTATCACTGTCTTTGCCGACGCCGAACCTCTGTCCCGGGGACCTATGAACCTCAACTTCCTGCGCCGGCAGCGGGTGGTGGGCCTGGACGTCGGGCGGGGGTCCATCAAGGCGGTGGCGCTGGAGCGCCGGGGCTCCCAGGAGGTCGTGGTGGGACGGGGGGTGACCCGCCTGGAGGGCGCGCCCGACTCGCGACAGCTCGTTCAGGCCATCCATGCCGCGCTCGCCGCCGCGGGGGCGGACGGTCAGCCGGTGATTGCGGCCGTGGGCGGTCCCGAGGTGGTCATCCGTCAGGTGTCGCTGCCGCCGGTGGCGCCCGCGCGCATCATCCCCGCGCTGGAGATCCAGCACCGGGAGCTCGGCCTGCTCCCCCCCGGCGAGTCCGTCATGGACGCCCAGGTGCTCCGTCGCGGCAAGGACGGCATCACGTCCGAGATCCTCGCGATCTGCGTGCCGCGGATCCTCGTTGACGAGCGCACCCGGCTGCTCCAGCAGGCGGGCGTGAGCCTCCAGACCCTCGATGTGGAGCCCCTCGCGCTCCTGAACGCGGCGCTGTACATCACCCAGCTCGAGGCGGGCGAGATGCTGGTCCTGCTCAATGTCGGGCGCCGCTCGTCCTCACTGTGCCTCTTCAGCGAGCGGGGCCCGGTGGTCTCGCGCTACCTCGATATCGGCGCGGAGTCCTTCTTCGAGCAGCTGCGCGGCCCGTCCACCGGGGCCTCCTATTCCCCGGAGGCCATGGCGCGGGCGATGACCGCCGCCGAGCAGGAGCGCACGCAGTTTGCCTGCCGCGATCTCGTCGATCGCATTGCCGAGGACATCCGTCTCTCGCTGACGTTCTATCGCACCGAGTACGACCGCGAGAGCCTGCCCCGTTACGCCATCGGGGGCTGGACCGAGCTCCCCGTCCTCGGCCGCTGGCTGTCGCAGCGAATCGGGATCCCCGCGCCGCTCGAGATCATGGACCCGTTCCGGTCGGTGGAAGTGAGGATCAAGCAGGCGGTGCCGGCGCCGGAGTCGGGTGACACGGGACCGCAGTATCTCCAGGCCTTCGGGCTCGCGTTGAGGGGACTGTGAGCCGCCGCTTCAGCATCGACCTCATCCATCCCGGCCAGCTCTCTCTCACCTGGCAGGAATGGTTCGTGGGGAATCGCGGCTCGCGCCGCCTGACGGCGTTCATCCTCGCCGGGGTCTTCGTTCTCGTGCTCATCATGGTGGCGGGGATCCTGCCCACCTACTGGCGCCTGTCGTCGGATCTGAATGCCATTCCGCAGCTCCAGCGGGACCTGGCGGCATCGGATGGCGACCTCAATGTCCTCCGGACCAACATGCAGGCGCTCACCCTGGAAGCGCGGCGCCAGGTGCGCTGGGCCGAGCTGCTGGGGGCCTTCAGCCAGCACATCCCCACGTCCATGCGCCTGCAGTCGGTGGAGGCGTCACGTCCCGCGTCGGCGGCGGCGCCCGGTCAGCCGCCGCCGGCCGCGGATGCGAAGGCCGAGGGCATCCTGCGCATCGAGTCGGTGACGCCGGTGCGCTCGGGCAGCCCGCCACTTCTGGAGGTGGCCCAGTTCATGGCCGGGCTCATGCGTGACCCCGCCGTGAACAAGCGCTTCCAGCTCAAGAGCTGGGACATCAAGCCGCCCGGCGGCACGGGCGGGGAAGACGAGGCGCAGTACCTCAACATCACCATCCTCCTCTCGGAGCGCGCCCAGTGAGAGGCCGCCCGCTGGCGCTGGCCTGGGTGGGGGCGGCGGTCGTCCTCGTGCTCCTCATCGGGGTGGCGCTGACCCAGTGGCGGGCGCTGGTCAGCCGCGGCCAGCGCGCGACCACCGAGCGCGTGCTCCTCGCCAACGAGATCCGGTCGAAGGAGGAGGAGATCGTCGCCTTCATGCGCGCCAACGTGGGCCTGCTCCAGGAAATGCAGTGGACGTCGGCGGGCGGCGACCCGGCCGCGTTTCTCACCCGGCTGGCCGACCTCGCGCGCGAGAAGCGGACCAAGGTCATCGGCATCGGCCCCCTCGAGCGGTCCACCACCGCCCAGTTCAACAAGTCGTGGCACACCATCCAGATCGTGGGGCCCTACCGCGAGCTGCGCGATCTCGCCGGACGCGTCGAGGCGGAGAAGGGCATTCTCGAGGACGTGACCGTGACCGCGGTCAAGGACGCGGGCCGCGCGGGCGGGTCGCGCGCGGACGACATCGAGGCGCGCTTCAAGATGACCGCGCTCGAGCTGACCCCGGACGCGCGCAAGGTGTTCGAGCGCGCGATGGCGGCCAGTGGCGGGCGGGCGGGGGGCCCCGCCGCTCCCTCGCTGGCGCTGCCGCTGCCGGCCGCGCCCGCGGAGGTGGGAAGCGATGCGCGTGATCCCTTCGCCACCACCACCGCGATGCGGCGTCCCACGCCGTCGGGCCCCGGCGTCGCGCCCCCGCGCCCCGCCGCGGGACCGGGAGCCGAGCCGGGCCAGGTCGGGCTCGAGCTCAAGGGCGTGGTGGCGTTTCCGGGCGGCTTTCTCGCCATCGTGAACAATCAGATCGTCAAGACCGGCGACATGGTCCTGGGGCACCGCGTGGAGCGGATCGCCGAGGACGCGGTCGTCTTTCGCGAACCGGGCGGCGGCACCCGACGGGTGACCCTTCCCGGACTGTCAGATGGCCCCCCGGGCGGGCCGAGGAGGTGAGGGACGCCATGCCGGTGCGCATCCGTCGACTCGTGGGACCCTTCGTTGTCGCCCTGCTCGCGCTGCCCGCCGCCGCGCTCGCCCAGGGGGCGTGCGCGGACCGGCTGCCGCCGGAGCGCATCACGCTCAGCCTGCGCGATGCCAATGTCCAGACCACGCTGCGCCTGCTCGCCCAGCAGTACCGCATCAACATGATTGTCACCGACGAGGTGAAGGGCACGATCACGTTCGACTTCTACCAGGTACCCGCGCGCGACATCTTCCAGTCGGTGATCGACGCCGCCTATCTCCAGTGCGTGGAGGTCGCCGGCGTGCTGCGCGTGTCGAGCTTCACCCGTCTCCGCGAGGAGGACAACGCGCGGCGGGACGCGGCGGCGAAGCGGGGCGAGCAGGAGGCGACCGCGGCCAAGAAGCAGGTGGAGGCCGAACGCGACCGGGACGACTTCGAGAAAGTGAAGGCGCGCGGCGCGGTCAGGGAAAAGACCATTCGCCTGTCCTACGCCAACGCGGAGGAGGTGGCCAAGACCATCCAGGGTATCCTCGGCCTGCCGCCCGAGGGCGCGCAGCCGCCGCAGGCGCCCATTCCCAGCGCCTATCTGCCCCCGCCCCCGATCAACATACCGTCCACTCCCCTCCCTCCTCCGAGCTCGCCCTTTTCCCCCGCGGTGGTCTCGCTCCCCGCGGAGGCCCTGGCGCAGGGGCTCACCGTGCGGGCCTACAAGCCCACCAATTCGGTGTTCATCCGCTACTACGCGAACGACCTCGAGCGGATCGAGAGGCTCATCAAGGAGCAGCTCGATATCCCGCTGCCCCAGGTGCAGATCGCCGCCACCATGGTCATCACCACCCAGAACGCGCTGGAACAGATCGGCGTGCAGTGGGGCGGCGCGGTCATCGGGAAGACGGCCGAAGGCCGCGGCCCGGCGGTGGTGGGCTCCGGGTTCGCCACCCCTCGCAGCGGCACCGGAGGCACCGGCGTGGTGGGCGGACCCTTCTCGCCGAACACCAACTTCACCGGCTCCGATCTCCTGCCGGTGTCGCCCTCCACCGGGCTGCCCATCGGCCAGAACCTCGTCAACTTGCCCACCTCGTTCCTGCCCACGATTTCCAGCCCCGCCATGGGCGTGCTCTTCGGGCTGGTGGGCGCGAACTACAATGTCAGCCTCGCCATCCAGGCCCTCGAGGTGCAGGGGAAGGCCCGGAAGATCTCGGAGCCCAAGGTCGTCACGGTGGAGAACGCCACCGCCGAGATCTCTCGAGGCTTCGAGGTGCCCTTCACGAGCACCCCCACCGCGGATGTCTCCAACGTGCAATTCAAGGAGGCGGTGCTGCGGTTGCGGGTCACTCCCAACGTGATCTACGAGAACGGGGTGACCAGGATCCGCATGAAGATCCGCGTGGAGAACGACGAGCCGGACTTCACCCGGGCCGTCGGAGGCACAGGGAATCCGCCAATCTTCAAGCGGCATAGCGAGACCGAAGTGGTCGTGACCGAGGGCGAGAAGCTCGTGATCGGCGGCGTCACGCTCGACAACTCGGCCCGGACCACTCGCGGGGTGCCGCTGCTGAGCAAGATCCCCATCGTGGGCTGGCTGTTCAAGTCGCGCGAGGTCGCGTCCGACGGCGAGGAGCTCGTGATCGTCATCACCCCCTCCGTGATCTCCGCCGGCAAGACGGCGGGGAGGTAGCGCCATGTACGAGGCATTCTTCAGCCTCGACGACTCGCCGTTCGTTCTCACGCCCGACCCGCGGTTCTTGCTTCGCTCGAAGAGCCACCACGAGATCCTCACCACCCTTCTCTACGGGATCACCAGCCAGAAAGGGCTCATGGCCCTCATCGGCGACGTGGGGACCGGGAAGACCACGCTCTGCCGGGCGCTCCTCCGCGAGCTGCCCGGCGAGGTGCAGAGCGCGCTGGTCCTCAACCCGCACCTCTCGGACGTGGAGCTGGTGGGGACCATCCTCGACGACCTCGGCATCGAGCGGCGCGGCACCACCAAGGGCGAGCTGATGACCACGCTCAACCAGCATCTCCTCGCCGCGGGCGCGGAGGGCAAGACGGTGGTGGTCGTGCTCGACGAGGCCCAGCAGATGACCGACGAAGCCCTCGAGCAGATCCGCATCCTTTCCACGCTGGAGACGGCCACCCGGAAGCTGCTCCAGATCGTGCTCGCGGGGCAGCCGGAGCTGGAGGAAAAGCTCCGGCGCCGTGAGCTGCGGCAGCTCGACCAGCGCATCGGCATCCGCTGCTACCTCGAGCCCCTGAGCCGGAAGGACACCTATCGCTATATCGAGCACCGGCTGCGCATCGCCGGGCTCCCCGGCTCGGTGCCCTTCACCCGCTCCGCGATGGCGCGCATCTTCGACTACAGCGGGGGCGTGCCCCGGGTCATCAACCTCGTGTGCGACCGGGCCCTCATGGCCGGCTTCGGCGCGCGCGCGCGCGAGATCACGCCCGCCATCGTGCGCACGGCGGCGCGGAACCTCGAGGGACGGAGCGGGGGCCGCCCTCGCCGGGCGCGGGCGCCCGAGTGGCCCGTGCTCCGGCGGCTCGCGACGGCGGCGGGACTCACCGGGCTCGTGGTCCTTGGCGGCGCCGCGGTGGGCTCCCAGCTCGCGGGCGGGTCGCTGCCGTGGCGGCTGGGCGCCTCGGACTCCAGCGGGTCGGCCCCGCCGTCTCCAGCCTCTCCCGTTGCCCTCACCGCGCTGACCCCGGTAGCCTCCGCGCCGGCAGTCCCTCTCCTCTCCGCGCCGGCCTCACCCCTCCCGGCTCCGCCGGAGGTGACGGCGCCCGCGGAGCCGGCGCGCAGCCTCCTTGCGCGGCTGCTCCGCCTCTGGGGCGTGAGCGACGATCTGGGCGCCGCCGCCATGGCCGCGTGGCCGGCGGACCCCGCCGGACGGCTCGACATCGCGGCGGTGGCCGCGCGCTACCATCTCACCGCCACCGTGCTCCCCGACGTCTCCGTGAATGACCTCCGCGCGGTGGGCCTCCCCGCGCTCGTCGAGCTCAACGAGCGCGGCGCCGCGCGCCCGTATCTCGTGCGCCGGCTCGAGCGGGACGCCGCCACCCTCGTGGCGCCGACGGGGGAGGAGCTCCGGGTGCCGCTCGAGCGACTCGAGGCCGCGTGGACGCGATCGGCGTGGATGCTCTGGCGGAACATCGATCTCTTGCCCGTCGATCCCGCCGAGGCAATGACGCCCACCGTGGTGGCCACGGTGGGGCTGCGGCTCGCCAAGCTTGGCCACCTCACGGGCTCGCTGCCCGTCACCGCGGACGCGCGCCTCCAGGCGGCGGTGCGCGGCTTCCAGCGCGCGGCCGGTCTCCGGGAGGACGGCATCGTGGGACCCCGCACCACCCTGGCCCTCGCCCGCGCCACCACGGCGCGATTCGGGCCCAGTCTTACCGATGGACGGCCGCCCGGATGAGGTGCCGCGCGTGAGCCGGCTCTTCGACAGACTCGCGGGCCTCGACCGGGGCCGCGCGCGCCCGCTGGGAATGGGCGGAATCTCGATTCCCGCGCCCTCTCGCGGACTTAGAGGGTCATGGCGTCTGGTCGGCTCTTTGGTTATCCTACTGTGTATGGTCGCGGTTCTGGCTGCAGTGTCCGCTCGTCCCCTGAAACCGGTGGCCGTCCCGATCGTATCCTTCAGCCTCCCGCCCCTTGCCCCCCTCGTCGAGACGCCCCCCGAGCCGCCGCGCGCGGCGGCATCGCCGTTGCTCGCGCAGGGGCTTGAAGCGGCGCAGCGCGGCGAGCTGGCCGACGCCGAGGGCTTTTTTCGCCGGGCGGTAGAGCAGGACGCGGGGGACGCGGAGGCGTGGAACAGCCTCGGGGTGGTGCTCGTTCGGCAGGGCGAGCCGGCGCGAGGCGTGGAGGCGCTCCGGAAGGCCCTGCGATTGCAGCCCTCGCACGTGGAGGCGCATCGCAATCTCGGGGTGGCCCTCGACCGGCAGGGCCGGACGGGCGAGGCCGCGCATCACTACCGCACCTTCCTCTCGCTGGCCACCGACGCCCATCCGGGCCGCGGTGACGTGCGCCGCCGGCTGCTCGAGCTCGGCTCGGGTCGCACCGGCGTATGAGCGTCGCCCCCGAGCGCCGGGGCTGGGTGACGCTGGGCCAGATGCTGGTCCAGGACGGCATCCTCACCGACGAGCAGGTGTCCGCCGCGCTCGAGCGGCAGCGGAAGAGCAAGGACCGGCTGGGCCAGATCCTCATCGAGATGCGCCTCATCGACGAGGAGGTCCTGCTCAAGTATCTCGGCGCTCAGTTCCGCAAGGAGCCGATCACCCGCCAGGATCTGGCCGCCCTCGACCTCGAGGTGGTGAAGCTCATTCCCGAGGAAGTCGCGCGCCAGCATCGCGTGATCGCGGCGGAGCGCAACGGGCGCCGCCTCATCGTGGCCACCGCCGACCCGCTCAACGTGGTGGCCATCGACGACCTCCGCCGCGCCACCGGGCTGGACATCGACTTCCGCATCGGCCCCGGCAGCGCCATCCAGGAGGCCATCGAGCGCACCTACCGCCGGATGATCTCCACCGAGGGCATCGACGAGGCGCTCCGCCAGGACCTGGGGCTCTCGGTGGGGCTCGCCACCGCCGCCGAGGAAGCGGTGGACATCAAGCAGCTCCGCACCCAGGCCGACGACCCGCCGGTGGTCAAGGTCGTGAACTACGTGCTGGGCCGGGCCGCCAGCGACACCGCCTCCGACATCCACGTGGAGCCCCACGAGGATCGCACGCGCGTCCGCTATCGCGTAGACGGGCTCCTGTTCGATCTCCTGGAGATCCCGCGCTCGCTGCACCTCGCGGTGGTGTCGCGGCTCAAGATCATCTCCCGGCTCGACATCGCGGAGCGCCGGCTGCCCCAGGACGGCAGCTTCGCCTCCAAGATCCATGGCCGCGAGATCGACTTTCGCGTCTCGACCTTGCCCACCATCTACGGCGAGAAGGTGGTGCTCCGGCTGCTGGAGAAGGAAGCGGTGGTCCAGCACTACACGCTGGAGAACCTGGGCTTCGAGCCCGACCAGCTCGAATACTTCATGAAAGGCATCCGGCGGCCGTGGGGCATGGTGCTCCTCACCGGGCCCACCGGCAGCGGCAAGTCCACCACGCTGCATACCGCGATCAAGGCCATCAAGTCCCCCCGCAAGAACATCATCACCGTCGAGGACCCGGTGGAGTACCGGCAGCCGGGCATCCAGCAGGTGCAGGTCAAGACCGACATCGGGTTCGACTTCGCGCGGTCGCTGCGGTCCATCCTGCGGCAGGACCCGGACATCATCATGATCGGCGAGATCCGGGACCAGGAGACGGCGCAGATCGCGGTGCGCGCGGCGCTGACCGGCCACCTCGTGCTCACCACGCTCCACACCAACGACGCGGTCTCCACCGTCACCCGCCTGATCAATATCGGCGTGGAGCCCTTTCTGGTGGCCACCGCGGTCAACGTGGCGGCGGCGCAGCGGCTGGTCCGGAAGGTCTGCGTGAGCTGCAAGGAAGCCTACCGGCCCTCGGCCGAGGAGGCGGCGCTGTTCGGCCACGAGCCGGTGCCGGAGGTGCTCTATCGCGGGCGGGGCTGCAAGGTGTGCCGCAACATGGGGTACTCGGGGCGCATGGCGCTCTATGAAGTGTTCTGGCTCAATGCCGTGGTCCGGCGCATGGTGCTCGACGGCGCCGACGGCGATACCCTGCGCCGCCACGCGATGGAGAGCGGGATGGTGACGCTGCGCCAGGCGGGATTCCGCCGGGCCGTCCAGGGCCACACCACCATCGAGGAGATCCTGGCGGTGGTGGCGGACCAGGAGTAGGACGATGCCGCTCTTCGAGTACGAGGTGGCGGACAGCGCGGGGGCGCTGTCGCGCGGGCGGGCGCAGGCGGAGGACGCCGGGGATCTCATCCTGCGCTTCCGCGAGCAGGGACGCCTCGTGCTCTCCATTCGCCCCACCTCGGGGGACGGGGCCTTCGGCCGCGCCGCCTCCGCCGCCCTCGGCGACACCTTCCGCATCACGATGCGGCGCATGTCGAGCGGGGTGGGGCTGGCCACCATCGTGCTCTTCACCGGGCAGCTCGCGGCCATGCTGGGCGGCGGCCTTCACCTCGTGCGCATCCTCACCTCGCTGGCGGCCGAGACCACCCACCAGAAATTCCGCAAGGTGCTCGTCAGCGTGCGCGACTCGATCACCGCGGGATCGACCTTCGCCGACGCGCTGGGGCAGCACCCGCACATCTTCGACCGGCTCTTCGTGGCGGTGGTGCGGGCGGGAGAGCTCTCCGGCTCGCTGCCGGTGGTGCTGGACACCCTCACCGTCTACCTCGAGAAGACGGCGAACCTCCGACGCAAAGTCCGGGGAGCCATCGCGTATCCGGTGGTGATCCTCACCGTCGCCCTGGGCGTGGTCTTCATCATGGTCATCAAGATCGTGCCCATCTTCGAGAACGTCTACGCGCGCGCCAACGCGACGCTGCCCGCGCCCACCCGGTCCCTCATCTGGGTGAGCGGCCTCGTCCGCCAGTACACCTTCCTGGTCTTCCTCGCCGGGGTACTGGGCGTGGTCGCCTTCTACTTCGCGCTGCAGACGGACGTGGGCCGGCGCCTCTTCGACCGCGCGAAGCTCAACGTGCCGCTGTTCGGCTCGCTGGTCCGCAAGGCCATCATGGCGCGGGTGTGCCGCACCCTCGGGGTGCTGCTCAACAGCGGCATCCCGCTCATCGAGGCCATGGAGACGGTGTCCCGGGTGGCGGGCAACCGCATCATCGAGAACGCCCTCATCCTGGCCACGCGGCGGATGCGCGACGGCGGCACCATCGCCGCCACCCTGCGCGAGACCGGGGAGTTCCCCAGCATGGTGGTCCAGCTGGTGGCCACCGGCGAGGAGAGCGGCACGCTGCCCTCCATGCTCGGCAAGGCGGCGCTCTACTACGAGCAGCAGGTGGACAATGCGGTGGCCACGCTCTCCACGCTCATCGAGCCGGTGATGATCGTCGTGATGGGCGCCATCGCGGGCAGCATCATCTTCGCCCTGTACCTGCCCATCTTCACGCTCGGGCAGGCCCTTCGGGGCGGCGTGAGGTAGGGAGCATGGCGGGCTTCGATCCCTTCCGGCCGATGCGCGGAGGCTCGGCGCGACTGTACGTGATCCTGCCGCTGCTCATGGCGGCGGCGGCGGCGGCGTCCGGGCTCTACGTCCTCTTCCTGGCGCGGCCGTTCATCAACAGCCTCAACGCCCAGCTCGCCGCGCGGGCGGCCTCGTGGCTCTTCTTCGGCACCGCGGCGGCGGGCAGCCTGGGCGCGCTGGCGGGCCTCGTCATCGGCCTCCGGGTGGCCGGCCGCATTCGCGGCATCGCGCAGCGGGCGGAGGCGCTCAACGCCCGCATGGACGGCGCGCCCACGGGGCCGCGTCCGGCCGACGAGATCGGCGCGCTGGACGCCACCATCGGCCGCCTCACGCTCTCGATGGACCGCTTCATCCGCGACAGCGATATCCTGGCCCGGCTCCCCGAAGGCATGCTGCTCATGGGGCCGGGTGGGGACCTTCTCTCCTTCAACACCACCGCGGAGGTCGTTCTGGAATGCGCGCTGGAGCCCTTCCGCGGCGCCCCCCTGCTGTCCCCGCGCGGCCTCTTCCCGGTGGGCAACGGCAACGAGCAGCTCGCGCGGCTCCTCGACGACGCCCTGCTCGAGGAGCGCTCGCTGCACGTGGGCGAGGTGCGCGTGTCGCCGGCCACCGGCCGGGAGTTCGTGCTCGAGGTGACGGTGCAGCACCGCGAGTGGCGCCGGGACTCGACCGCGCTGATCCTCCTCTTCCGCGATGCCTCCGAGAAGCGGCGCATCCGGGAGGAGATCCGGCACGCGGACCAGCTCGCCTTCCTCGGCGGCATGGCCGCCCGGGTGGCGCACGAGATCCGGACCCCGATGGCCACCGTGCGCGGGCTGGTGGAGCTGCTCCAGGCGGACCTCCCAGAGCACGACAGCACTCGCCGGCAGTACATCGACCGTGTCCTGCAGGCGGTGGACCGGCAGGACCGCCTCGTGGAGGACATGCTGACCCTGTCCCACCCGGAGCCCGAGAGCCTGGAGCCGGTGAACCTGCGGGAGCTGGTGGACGAGATCGTCCGCGACCTGCCGGGAGATCCGCGTCTCCGGGTGCAGGGGGCGGCCGCCATCGCCGTGCCCTCCATCCCCGGCGACGCCTTCCGGCTGCACGAGGTGTTCAGCAACCTCATCCGGAACGCGGTGGAGGCCACGCCGCCCACCGGCGTGGTGGAAGTGCGCGTGGAAGCGCCCGAGCGCGGGCTGGTGCGGGTGACGGTGCGGAACACCGGCGTCGGCATTCCCGCCGACATCCGGGAGCGGATCTTCCAGCCCTTCTTCACCACCAAGGTCAAGGGTACCGGGCTCGGGCTGGCCATCGCCAAGCACATCGTGGAGGCGCACCGCGGCACGCTCCGCGTGGAGAGCGACGGCGCCACCGAGACCACCTTCGTGGTGGAGCTGCCGACAACTCAGGCGGCGGCTTCCCGGTCGTCCGTAGTAAAGTCATGATCGGGCCGGAGAGGAAGGTGGAGATTCGTGGCTGAGCGGATTCTGATCGCCGAGGACGACGAAGATCTCGCGTTCGTGCTGCGCGAGGCGCTGATCCGCAAGGACTACGAGGTCGAGGTGGCGCCCACCGCCGGGCGAATGCTCGACACCCTCAAGGGGGGCAACTGGGACCTCATCCTCCTCGACGTGCGGCTGCCCGACATGGACGGGCTCGACGCCATTCCGAAGTGCCGAGACCTCGGCCCCGACACGCCCATCATCGTCATGACCGCGCACGGGACCCGGGAGGTGGCCACGGAGGCGATCTCGCGCGGCGCCTACGACTTCTTCACCAAGCCGTTGAAGATGACGGAGTTCCAGGTGGTGGTGGCGCGCGCGCTCGAGCGCCGTCGCCTCCAGGTGCAGATCAAGGCGCTGCAGGCGGCGCAGGGCTCGGGCTTCGAGGAGCTCGTGGGCAAGAGCGAGAGCCTCAAGCGGGTGGTGGAGATGGCCCAGCGGGCCGCGCCCGCCGAGGTGACCGTGCTCATCGAGGGGGAGAGCGGCACCGGCAAGGAAGTGCTCGCCCGCGCCATCCACAAGCTGTCGGGGCGTAAGGACGGCCCTCTCGTTCCCGTCAACTGCGCGGCCATCCCCGAGGGGTTGCTGGAGTCCGAGCTGTTCGGCCACGAGCGCGGCGCCTTCACCGGCGCGGTGCGCGCCAAGCCGGGGCGCTTCGAGCTGGCCCGCGAGGGCACCATCTTCCTGGACGAGATCGGCGACATGCCGCTCTCCATGCAGGTGAAGATCCTCCGCGCGCTGCAGGAGCGCGAGATCGAGCGCGTGGGCGGCACCAAGCCCATCGCCATCGACGTGCGGGTGGTGGCCGCCACGCACCAGAATCTCGAGCAGCTCGTGACGGAGGGAAAGTTCCGCGCCGACCTGTTCTATCGGCTCCAGGGGGTGCGGCTCCGCCTCCCACCCCTCCGGGAGCGCCTGGATGACCTGCCGGAGCTGATCTCGAACCTGCTCGATCGCGCCGCGCGGCGCATGTCACGCGTGCCCGCCACGGTGTCCACCGAGGCGCTCCGGTGCCTCTGGGCCTACCCGTGGCCGGGCAATGTCCGTGAATTGCAGCATGTCCTCGAGGGCGGCATGGTGATGTCGGACGGGGTCATCTTGCCCGAGCATCTGCCGCCCAATATCCAGCGCGCCACCTCGCAGCCCCCCGCCGAGGCGGCCACGCCCGTGCTCGCGGGCCCGCTCGACGAGGCGCTCGAGAACTGGGAGCGGCAGATGATCCTCGACGCGCTCCGGCAGGGCGGCGGGGTGCAGGCGCGGGCGGCCAAGATCCTCGGCATCTCCGAGCGCAGCCTCTGGTACCGGGTGAAGAAGCTCGGGATCCAGGTCCGCACCCCCTCGGAGTAAGCGGACCCGCTCGGCCAGGCCCCCATGAAAGTCCGAAAAGCCGTCTTTCCCGCCGCCGGGCTCGGCACTCGATTCCTGCCCGCCACCAAGGCGCAGCCGAAGGAGATGCTGCCCCTGGTGGACAAGCCCACCATCCAGTACGTGGTCGAGGAAGCGGTGGCGTCGGGGCTCGACGAGCTGGTGCTGGTCACCGGCCGCAACAAGCGCGCCATCGAGGATCACTTCGACGCCGCCTTCGAGCTCGAGTACTACCTGCAGGACCGCGGCAAGACCGAGGAGCTCGCCCAGATCAAGACCATCTCGGAGCTGGCCACCGTCTCCTACGTCCGCCAGAAGGAGCCCCTCGGCCTCGGCCACGCCATCCTCTGCGCGCGCTCGCTGGTGAACGACGAGCCCTTCGGGGTCTTCCTCGGTGACGACATCATCGTGTCCCAGACCCCGTGCATGCGCCAGCTCCTGGACGTCTTCGAGCGCCAGCAGGGGCCCGTCGTCGCGGTCATGCGCATACCGGGACCGGACATCGAGCGCTACGGGGTGATCAAGCCCCGGCCGCTCGGCGGCAATGTCTACGAGGTGCTCGACCTGGTCGAGAAGCCGGCGCCGGCCGACGCGCCGTCGGATCTTGCCATCATCGGCCGCTATGTCCTCACGCCCGATATCTTCCCCATCCTCGCCGAGACGCCGGCGGACTCGCGCGGCGAGATCCAGCTCACCAACGGCCTCCGCACGCTCCGGGAGCGGCGCCCCATCTACGCGGTGGAGTTCGAGGGCATTCGATACGACACCGGCGACAAGCTCGGCTTCCTCAAGGCCACCGTGGCCTTTGCCCTGGCGCGGCCCGATCTCGGGCCCGACTTTCGCGCCTACCTCAAGGGTCTGGGCCTCTAGAGCAAAGGAAGTGCTTAGATGACGCGGAGTTGGGCTCCGACTCACCAGGCGGGTCGTTTGACATACCCAGGGCTTTCTGGGAAAATCCGCGCATCCAGACGGGGTCCGGCCGGGCCGGGCGCCTGAATCCATGGCTAACGATCCCAAGCGGGCCTTCCATATCGCCTCCGCGCCCGACATCAAGTCGGGGCAGGTGTCGGACGTCTACTTCGCGCGCACCGTCGAGATCCTCCGCGCCAAGGGCATCAACAAGCGGGTCAAGGCCGAGATCCGCCTCAAGAGCTTCCCTCAGGCCGACTGGTCCTTCGGCATCCTGGCGGGTATCGAGGAGGCGGCGACGCTCCTCGAGGGCATGCCCGTGAATGTCTGGACCATGGACGAGGGCACCATCTTCGCGCCGTACGAGCCGGTGGTGGTGGTGGAGGGGAACTACCTCGACTGGGCCGAGTACGAGACCGCGCTCCTCGGCTTCCTCTGTCAGGCCTCGGGCATCGCCACCAAGGCGGCGCGGTGCAAGCGCGCGGCCGGCGAGCGGCAGGTGATCTCCTTCGGTGCGCGCCGCATGCATCCCGCGCTGGCGCCCATGATCGAGCGCAACGCCTTCATCGGCGGCTGCGATGGGGTCGCGGTGACCAAGGCCGCCGAGCTCATCGACGCCGATCCCATGGGGACCATTCCCCACGCCCTCGTCCTCATGTTCGGCGACACGGTGGACGCCCTCCGCGCCTTCCACGAGGTGGTGGACCCCAAGGTGCGACGGGTGGCCCTCATCGACACCCTGCAGGACGAGAAGTTCGAGGCCATCCGGGTGGCGGAGGCGCTGGGCAAGGATCTCTACGCGGTTCGCCTGGACACCCCGTCCTCCCGGCGCGGCGATTTCTTCCGCATCCTCGACGAGGTGCGGTGGGAGCTGGACTTCCGCGGCTTCGAGCACGTCAAGATCCTGGCCTCCGGCGGAATCGACGAGTACGAGATCCTCAAGCTCAACTCGCTGGTGGACGGCTATGGCGTGGGGACCGCGATCGCGAATGCGCCCGTGCTGTCCTTCGCGCTGGACATCATGGAGATCGAGGGCCGGCCCATGGCCAAGCGCGGCAAGCGGTCCGGCGCCAAGCAGGTCTGGCGCGTGCCCGGCACGGTGGAGAATTTCGTGCTGCCCGCGCACAAGCCCGCGCCCCGCGGCCCGGACGGACGGCCCGCGGAGGCGCTGCTCAAGCCGCTCCTCGCGGGTGGGCGCCTCGTCCGCGACCTCCCGCCTCCGCGCACCATCCGGGATTTCGTGCTGGAGCAGATGGCGAAGATCGACATCGGCGCCTCCCGGGAGCGCGGCCTGCGCGGGGACTACTGAGGGCCGGGCCCCACGCCATGGGCGTGCTCGACGAGATCGTCGCCCACAAGCGTGAGGAGGTCGCGGCTCGACAGGCCGCGCGCCCGCGCCGCGCCCTCGAGGCGGCCTGCCGGGACCTTGCCCCCGCGCGTGATTTCGCGGAGGCGCTGGCGCCGGGCGGCGGCCGCCGCGTCCGGCTCATCGCCGAGGTGAAGAAGGCCTCGCCGTCCAAGGGCGTGCTCGACGCCGCCCTCGATCCCGCCGCCCAGGCGCGGACCTACGCCGAGGCCGGCGCGGACGCGGTGTCCGTGCTCACCGACGCCCGCTGGTTCAAGGGCAGCCTCGACGACCTCGTGGCGGCGCGGGCGGCGGTGCCGGTGCCGGTGCTCCGGAAGGACTTCACCGTGGACGAGTATCAGCTCTGGGAAGCGCGCGCGGCGGGCGCCGACGCGGCGCTGCTCATCGTGGCCGCGCTCGACCGCGCGGCGCTTCGCGATCTGCACGCGGCGGCCAAGGGCATCGGCCTGCACACCCTGGTGGAGGCGCATACCGCCGCCGAGCTGGAAGACGCGCTGGCGCTGGGCGCCCGCGTGGTGGGCGTGAACAATCGCGACCTGCAGTCGCTCCGGACGGACCTCGCCACCGCGCTCCGGCTCCTGCCGCTGGTGCCCCCCGGGCACGTGGCGGTGGCGGAGAGCGGTATCTTCACCCGGGACGACGTCGCGCGCATGGTGGGCGCGGGCGCGCACGCGGTGCTGGTGGGCGAGGCGCTGGTCCGCGCCGGTGACGTGGCCGCGAAGGTCCGCGAGCTCACGCTCGCGTGAGGAGCGCGGGGCCGGTGCGAGTCAAGATCTGCGGGATCACCAATGCCGAGGACGCCCGGCTCTCCGTGGAGGCGGGCGCGCATGCGCTCGGCTTCAACTTCGTCGAGAAGTCGCCGCGCTTCGTCACCGCCGCCCAGGCTCGGGCCATCATCGCCACGCTCCCTCCCTTCGTGACGCCGGTGGGCATCTTCTGGGATCATGCCCCGGGCCACGTCAAGTCCGTCGCCGAGGAGTGCGGCCTGGCCGCGCTCCAGTTCCACGGAGACGAGGCGCCGGAGGACCTGGCGCAGTACCGGCTGCCGCTGATCAAGACGCTCAAGGTCGACGGCCCCATCCCTCCCGAGCGCTTCGCGCGCTACCACGTGGCCGCGTTCCTGCTCGACTCGGCCGAGCGCTGGAGCGAGGGCGAGGCCCGGTCGCCCATCTCCTGGGAGGTGGCGCGGGACGCCGCCGCCGCCGGCCACCGCATCGTGCTGGCGGCCGGCCTCACCCCGGACAATGTGGCGGCGGCGATCCGGGTGGCGCGGCCCTATGCGGTGGACGTGGCTTCCGGCGTGGAAGCGCGGCCGGGCGTGAAAGATCCCGACAAGGTGCGCCGCTTCATCGCCGCGACGCGGGACGCCGGATGAAGGCGGCGGCCGTCAACCCCGCCGCCCTGCCCGACGCCGACGGCCATTTCGGCCGCTTCGGTGGCCGCTTCGTCCCCGAGACGCTGATGGCGCCGCTCATCGAGCTGGAGCGCGCCTTCCGCGCCGCGCGCAAGGACGCCCGCTTCCGGCGCCGGCTCGGCGATCTCCTTCACCACTACGCGGGCCGCCCCACCCCGCTCTACTTCGCCCAGCGCCTCACCCGCCATTGCGGCGGCGCGCGCATCTATCTCAAGCGCGAGGACCTGTGTCATACCGGCGCGCACAAGATCAACAATGTCCTGGGCCAGGCGCTCCTCGCCCAGCGCATGGGCAAGAAGCGGATCATCGCGGAGACCGGCGCCGGCCAGCACGGGGTGGCCTCCGCCACCGCCGCCGCCTTGCTCGGGCTCCCGTGCGAGGTGTACATGGGGAGCGTGGACGTGGAGCGCCAGGCGCTCAACGTCTTTCGCATGCGACTCCTCGGCGCCAAGGTCATTCCGGTGGAGAGCGGCTCGAAGACGCTCAAGGACGCCGTCAACGAGGCCCTTCGCGACTGGGTCACCAATGTCCGCACCACGTACTACCTGCTGGGCTCGGTGATGGGGCCGCATCCGTACCCGATGATGGTGCGGGACTTCCATCGCGTGATCGGCGAGGAGACGCGCGCCCAGGTGCGCCGGCAAGCGGGGCGGCTGCCCGATCTGCTGGTGGCCTGCGTGGGAGGCGGCTCCAATGCCATCGGGCTCTTCTGGCCCTTCATCAAGGACCGTCGCGTGCGGGTGGTGGGGGTGGAGCCCGGCGGCCACGGGCTCAAGAGCGGCAAGCACGGCGCGTCCATCACCGCGGGGGCGGTGGGCGTGCTCCACGGGAGCATGTCCTACCTGCTCCAGAACGACGACGGGCAGGTGACGGAGGCGCACTCGATCTCGGCCGGCCTCGACTATCCCGGCGTGGGGCCCGAGCATGCCTACTACAAGGACGCGGGGCGCTTCGAGTACGAGTCGTCCACCGACGACGAGGCCCTGGAGGCGTTCCAGACGCTCACCCGGCTCGAGGGGCTCATGCCCGCGCTGGAGTCGGCCCACGCGGTGGCCTATGCGATGCGGGCGGCGCGCGCGATGAAGAAGAGCGAGATCGTGGTGGTCGGGCTCTCGGGGCGCGGCGACAAGGACGTCCACACCGTGGGCCAGGCGCTGGACGGGCGGGGGAACGGGCACCCATGAGCCGGCTGGACGCGACCTTCGCGACCCTCCGCGCCCGCGGCGAGCGCGCCCTCGTCCCCTACTTCACCGCGGGCGACCCGTCGCTGGCCGTCACCGCGCGCCTCATGGTCGAGGCGGCGCGCCAGGGCGCCGACGTCATCGAGCTGGGCGTGCCGTTCTCGGACCCGGTGGCGGACGGGCCGGTGGTCCAGCGGGCCACTCAGCGCGCACTCGCCGCCGGCTCCACGCTCCCGCGGGTGCTCGAGATGGTCCGCGACCTCCGCGGCGAGGTCTCGATCCCCATCGTCTTTCTCACCTACTACAATCCCATTCTCGCCTTCGGGCTCAAGGCCTTCTGCCGGACGGCCGCCGAGGCCGGCGTCGCCGGCGTCCTCGTGGCCGATCTGCCGCCCGAGGAGGCGGGCCCGCTCCACGCCGAGGCGGATCCCCTCGGCTTCGATCTCATGCACTTCGTGGCCCCCACCACGCCGCCGGCGCGGATGCGAAAGATCGCCCGGGCTACCCGCGGCTTCATCTACCTCGTCTCGCTCACCGGCGTCACCGGCGTGCGCGCGGACTTGCCGCCCGACCTGGTGGCGCTGCTCCGCACCCTGCGCGGCGTGACCACCAAGCCGGTCTGCGTGGGCTTCGGCATCTCCACCCCCGCGCACGCGGAGATGGTGGGGCGCGTGGCGGATGGCGTGATCGTGGGCTCCGCCATCGTCCGCCTCGTGGAGCGCCATGCCGGATCCGCGGAGCTCGTGCCCGAGGTGGGCCGCTTCATCGCGTCCCTCAAGGCCCCGCTGCGGACGCTGGGCGAGAGGCGGTAGCCGCCATGGCCTGGTTCTGGAAGAAGAAGGAGGAAGGGGAGGACGCCCCGCGGAAGAAGGTCCAGATCGCCGAGGGGCTCTGGGTCAAGTGCGATTCCTGCAAGGAGATCGTCTACCGCGCCGAGGTGGACCGGGCGGGGCGGGTCTGCCCCCGCTGCAAGTATCCCTTCCGCATCTCCGCGCGCGAGCGCGTGGCCGCCATCCTGGACGCCGACTCCTTCGAGGAGCGTGACGCCGGCCTCACCTCGCGCGACCCCCTGGAGTTCAAGGACACCAAGCGCTACACCGACCGCGTCAAGTCCGCCCGCAAGTCCACCGGCCTCGAGGAGGCGGTGATCACCGGCCTGGGCCGCGTGGGCGGGCTGCCGGTGGTGCTCTGCGTCTTCGAGTTCGGCTTCCTGGGGGGCAGCATGGGCTCGGTGGTGGGCGAGAAGCTCACGCGCGCCATCGAGCTGGCCATCCAGAAGCGGGCGCCGCTCCTCATCGTGTCCGCCTCCGGCGGCGCCCGCATGCAAGAGGGCATCCTCTCTCTCATGCAGATGGCCAAGACCTCGGCGGCGCTCAACCGGCTGGCCGAGGAGCGCGTGCCCTATCTCTCCCTCCTCACCGACCCCACCACCGGTGGCGTCACCGCCAGCTTCGCCATGCTGGGCGACGTGATTCTCGCCGAGCCCCGCGCCCTCATCGGCTTCGCGGGCCCGCGGGTGATTGCGGAGACGATCCGGCAACCGCTGCCCGACGGCTTCCAGCGCTCGGAGTTCCTCCTCGAGCACGGTCAGCTCGACATGGTCGTCGAGCGCCGCGAGCTGCGCGAGACGCTCCGCCGCATCCTCGCCTTCTTCGGAACGGGTCCCGTCCAGCCGGCTCCATGACGTATCGCGAAGCCGTGGCCCGGCTCCTCGCGCTGCGAGGCGGGGAGATGGCGGGCATGCGGCCGGGGCTGGAGACGATCCAGGGCCTGCTCGACGCCGTCGGCAATCCCGAGAGCCGGATGCGGCTGGTCCAGATCGGCGGCACCAATGGCAAGGGCTCCGCCTCGGCCATGGTGGCGGCCATGCTCCAGGCCGACGGCATCCGGACAGGACTCTATACGTCCCCGCATCTCCGCTCCCTGCGCGAGCGCATCCGGGTGGACGGCCGCTGCATCGCCGAGGACGACCTGGCCGACGGGGTGGACGCTCTCGGCACCCTCTTCGCGCGGCTCGACGCCTCGGTCTTCGAAGCCACCACCGCGCTGGCCCTCGACCACTTCGTGCGCGCCGGCGTGGAAGTGGCGGTGCTGGAAGTCGGCCTGGGGGGCCGGCTGGACGCCACCACGGTCGGACGCCCCCAGGCCACGGTGCTGACCCGGATCGACCTTGACCATCAGCTGCTTCTCGGCGATACGCTCGCGCGGATCGCCTGGGACAAGGCGCATATCATCCGGAGCGGGGTGGCCGTGTCGGCGCGCCAGGACCCGGAGGCCGAGGCCCCCATCGTGGACCGCGCCGCGGCAGTGGGCGTGCCGCTGCTCCGAGAAGGCCGGGAGCTCGCCGTCTCGGTGCGCGAGGCCTCCCTGGACGGCCAGCGGCTCGACCTGACCGGGCCCGACTGGCGCATCGACGGCGCGCGCTGCGCGCTGCTGGGGCCGCATCAGCCGAGCAATGCCCTGGTGGCCGTCGCCGCCGCTCGCGTGGCGGGGGCCGGCGAGGCGGCGATCCGGCGCGGGCTCGCGGAGGTGCGCTGGCCGGGACGCTTCCAGGTGCTCCCCGGCCCGCCCACCGTGGTCCTGGACGGCGCCCACAATCCGGGCGGCGCCCGCGCGCTGGCCGCCTCGCTTCGCCAGTATTTTCCCAGGCAGAAGGTCACGTTCGTGCTGGGCATCTCCGCGGACAAGGATCAGGCGGCCATGCTCTCCGCGCTCCTGCCCCTGGCCGAACGCGCGGTCTTCACGGCGGCGGACTCACCGCGCGCCGCCCAGCCCGAGGCGCTCCGGGCCCTCGCGGTCCATCTGGGGCCGCTGCCCGCCGAGCGCCTCACCGTCGTCGCGCGGCCGGCGGACGCCCTCGCGCGGGCGCGCGCGGCGAGCGCGAGCGGCCTCGTCTGCGCCGCCGGCTCCCTGTTTCTCCTCGGCCAGCTCCTGGCCGACCAGCCGGAAACGCTCGATCTGCTTTGCGGAGCTGACGCCGGCTGATATAGCATGTGCGCTGAGCTCAATGCCGTCCACACGCGCGCGTGCGGTCTGGGGCGCCCTGCTCCTCGTCCTGCCGCTGGTCCTGGGTTCGCCCGGAGCCGGCCTTCCCCAGTCCCGGCGGCCTCCCTTGACGATCCCGCAAGATGGGGCGGGCGAGGTGACCGTGACGGCGGATCAGATGCAGCAGGTGGGCGGACCTCCCAACCTGCTCATCGCGGTCGGGAATGTCGAGATCGTACGCGGCGCCGCCCGGCTCCTCGCCGACCGGGTGGAGCTCAATCGCGACACCGGTGAGGCGGTCGCCCAGGGCAAGGTCGTCTTCTACGACGGCCAGGACCGCCTGGTCGGTGACCGGGTGGACTACAACACCAAGACCGGCACCGGCGTGGTCTACAACGCCACCGCCTTTTCCTCGCCCTATTACTCGCTGAGCGGGCGCCGCCTGGACCGGATCGGCGAGAGCGTCTACGAGGCGAAGGACGCGGTCTTCACCACCTGCGAGGGCGACAATCCCGCCTGGTCGTTCCGGATCGGCTCCTGCGTGGCCGACCTCAACGACATCGTGTCCGGGACGGATGCTTCATTCTGGGTGGGCAAGATCCCGCTGATCCCGTGGTTCCCCTGGTTCGCCGCCGCCATCCGGCGCGAGCGTCAGTCGGGGTTCCTCTTCCCGCAGCTCGGCGTGTCCAGCAACAAGGGGTTCTTCGCCAGGATCCCGTACTACTGGGCCATCGATGACAGCCAGGACCTCACGGTGTCGCTGGACACCTTCACCAGCCGCGGGGTGGGGGCGAGCCTCGAGTACCGCTATATCCTGTCGCAGGAGACCGCCGGCCAGCTGTCCGGCTTCTTCGTCTATGAGGCCTTCAAGGACGACGAGACGCGCGGGGTCGGCTCGTTCAAGCACACCTGGCAGGTGACGCCGGGGCTCTCCTTCAAGGTGAACGCCAACGTCACGTCGGACGACCGGGTCTTCCGCCAGTACGGCGACCGGCTCCAGGAGCGCTCGACCCAGCGCGCGGAGACCAATGTCTTCGTCTCCCAGCGCTGGGATACCTGGAACCTCGTCGGGAATGTCCTCTGGTACCAGGACCTCACCACCACCCGGCCGGTGGAGCTCCAGCGCGTGCCCGAGATCCGTCTCCAGGGCCTGCGCCAGCCCATTCCCGGATTGCCCGGGTTCCTCTACGAGACCCAGGCATCCTTCACCAACTTCATCCGTGACGTGGGCGCCAACGGAGTGCGCGCCGACCTCCACCCGCGCGCGTTCTATCCGGTCCCGGTGGGCGGCTACTTCACGGTGACGCCATTCGCGGGGGCGCGCGCCACCTACTACGACAAGAGCGTGGTGGGGAAGCGGCTGACGCGGGTAGGCGCCTTCGAGGTGGAGGAGACGGTGGACGACAGCCATGTCCGGGGCCTCGTCGAGGGAGGCGTCGACCTCGAGACCCGGCTCTCGCGGGTGTGGGCGGTGGACGGGACCTGGGGCCTGTCCGCGCTGCAGCACGTGATCGAGCCCCGCGCCACCTGGACGGAGATCCGCGGGGTGAACCAGAAGGGCAATCCCCAGTACGACCCCGCCATCGACAATATCGGCAAGACCAGCGAGGTCACCTACTCCATCACCCAGCGGCTCAACGGCAAGACCGTGGCCGGCCCCAACCAGGAGCCGGTGCGCTGGGAGGCCGCGCGCTTCGTGGTGAGCCAGACGTACAACCTGCTCCCGGAAGCGGACCATCCCTTCAAGGACCTG
Organism: Candidatus Nitrosocosmicus sp.; assembly: GCA_035654455.1. GTDB lineage: Bacteria > Methylomirabilota > Methylomirabilia > Rokubacteriales > CSP1-6 > DASRWT01. The sequence goes on from DASRWT010000041.1 coordinate 33,477, forward strand.
AAGGCCGAGCTCATCGCGCGGCCTAACGAGACCTTCGGCTTCCGGGGGGAGGCGGCCTGGAACCTCTACGGGCTGGGCCTGCGCACCGCCACTGCCGACCTCACCGGCGCCTACAAGGACGTCAACGTCGCGGTGGGCACGCGCTTCAGCGACATCCGCACGAACTACCTCACCGCCAACGGCTCGATCGCGGCCCGCATCACCGCGAATCTCAACGCGCGGGTCTCGACCGAGTGGGACGTGGCGAGCGGCACCAAGGTCGAGAATCGATTCGGAGTAGACATTCACTTCCAGTGCTGGGCTATCCTGCTGGAGTACGTGGACCGACATCGCAACGAGGACGAGTTTCGCTTCTCCGTCAACCTGCTCGGGCTGGGCCAGACCGGCTCGCGCGTCGGGACGGGGATTCGCTAGCCCGTGGCCGAGATCCGGGTCCCGCAGATCGATCTCAAGCGCCAGCACGCCGCCCTTCGCGCCGAGCTGCTGGAGGCGACCGAGCGGGTGCTCACCTCGGCGTGGTTCATCATGGGGCCGGAAGGCCGGGCGCTGGAGGAGGAGCTGGCGGCGGCCTCCGGCGCGCGCTACGGGGTGGGCCTCAACTCCGGGACCGACGCCCTGCTCCTCGCGCTCCGGGCGCTCGACATCGGGCCCGGCGACGAGGTCATCACCTCGGCCTTCTCCTTCGTGGCCTCGGGCACCACCATCGCGCTCGCCGGCGCCACCCCGGTCTTCGTGGACATCGATCCCGTCACCTACAATATCGATCCCGCCGCGGTGGCCCGCGCCATCACCCCGCGCACCCGCGCCCTGATCCCCGTGCATCTCTACGGCCAGCTCGCCGACATGTCGGCCCTCGAGGCCCTCGCGCGGCCGCGCGGGCTCGCGGTGATCGCCGACGCCGCCCAGGCGGTGGGCGCGACGTGGGGGGACCGCCCGGTGGGCGGGTGGGGGGACGCGGTGTGCCTGTCGTTCTATCCCACCAAGAACCTGGGCGCCTGCGGGGACGGCGGCATGCTCCTGACCAGTCGTGAGGATGTGGCGCAGCGGGTGAGGCGCCTTCGCGATCACGGCTCGCCGCGGAAGTACGAGCACGTGGAGCTGGGACAGTCGAGCCGCCTCGACGATCTGCAGGCCGCGCTCCTCCGGGTCAAGCTCCGGCGGCTGGGCGAGTGGACCACCGCCCGCCGCCGCCTGGCCGCGCGCTATCGCGAGCTCCTCGCCGGCCTGCCGCTCGAGCTGCCCGTGGAGCGGCCGCCCGCCTTCCACGTCTACCACCAGTTCACGGTGCGAGTGCCTCGACGGGACGAGGTGGCCCGCCGGCTCGCCGAGCTCGGCATCGGCACCACCGTGCACTACCCCATCACCATTCCCGCCCAGCCGCTCTTCTGTCCGCCCGGCGGCGCCGCGAAGGTGGCGGCCGACTTTCCGGAGTCCACGCGCGCCGCGCGCGAGGTGCTCTCCCTTCCGTGCTTTCCGGAGCTGACGGACGCCGAGCTCGCGGAAGTGGCCGCCGCCCTGCGCATCGCGCTGGGCTAGGCGCGCATGGGGCTGGTCGCCTCCGTCCTGAACTCGCTGCGCCCGCGGCAGTGGGCGAAGAATCTCTTCGTCTTCGCCGGCGTCATCTTTTCCCAGCAGCTCTTCACGCCCCAGGTGTGGCGGGCGGTATTCGCCTTCGGGCTCTTCTGCGCGCTCTCCGGCGCCATCTACCTCCTCAACGACGTGGCGGACGCGGACAAGGACCGGCTGCATCCGGTCAAGCGTCGGCGGCCGGTGGCCTCGGGGGCATTGCCCCGCGGGCTCGCCCTGGGAATCGGCCTCGCCCTGCTCGCCGCGAGCGTGGCGGTGTCGTTCAGCCTCGGGCTCCCGTTCGGCCTGGTCGCGGTGGCCTACGGCGCGCTTCTCACCGCCTACTCGGTGTGGCTCAAGCACCTCGTCATCCTTGACGTGCTCGTGGTGGCGATGGGCTTCGTGCTCCGCGCGGTGGCGGGCGCGGTGGCGGTGGGGGCCGACATCTCGGGCTGGCTGCTCATCTGCACCGTGCTCATCGCGCTCTTCCTCGCGCTGGGCAAGCGCCGGCACGAGTACCTCACGCTGAAGGGGAGCGCGGCCGCGCACCGTCCCATCCTGGCCGAGTACAGCGAGGGCTTCATCGATCAGATGATCGCGGTGGTCACCGCCTCGGCGGTGACCGCCTACGCGCTGTACACCATGTCGCCGGAGACGGTGGCCAAGTTCCATACGCGGCTCCTGCCGCTCACGCTGCCCTTCGTGCTCTACGGGATCTTCCGTTACCTCTACCTGCTCTACCGCCGCGAGCTGGGGGGCAATCCGTCGGACCTGGTCCTTTCCGACCGCGCGCTCCTGGTGAACACCACGCTGTGGATGGTCACCGTCCTCCTCTTGATCTACGGCCCGTGGGGACATTGAGCCTGGCGGTCTCGCGCGAGGCGGTGGCGGGGTGGGGCCGCTTTCCCGTCCGCCCCGGACGCGTCGCCCGCCCCGAGCGGCTGGCCCTTCCCGCGGACGAATCCCTGGTGCTGCCGCGCGGCCTGGGGCGCGCCTACGGGGATGCCGCCGTGCCCGCGCGCGAGGCGACGCTGGTGCTGGAGACCGGGCGCGCCGACCGCATCCTCGACTGGGACCCCGTCTCCGGGCGGCTCACCGCCGAGGCGGGGCTGTCGCTGGCGGAGGTGCTGCGGCTCTTCGTTCCTCGCGGCTGGTTCCCCCCCGTGACCCCCGGCACGAAGTTCGTGACCCTGGGCGGCTGCGTGGCCACGGACGTGCACGGCAAGAACCATCACCAGGACGGCTCCTTCGGCCACTTCGTGGATCGGATCACCGTGCTCACGTCGGACGGCAAGGAGGTGGCGTGCGGACCCGACCTCGAGCGCGAGCTCTTCCTCGCCACCGTGGGCGGCATGGGGCTCACCGGCCTCATCACCGAGGTGACCCTTCGCCTGCGGCCGGTGGAGTCGGGGTGGATCGTGATGGAGAGCGAGGGGGTGCCGGACCTGGATCGCATGGTGAGCGCGCTCGAATCGAGCGGGCGGGACTGGCCCTATACCGTGGGCTGGATCGACTGCCTGGCGTCGGGCGCCGGCCTGGGGCGCGGCGTGCTGCTGCGCGGCCGTCACGCCGCCCGCGCGGAGGTGCCGGGGCGCGATCCGCGCGCGCGGCGCACCGTGCGCGTGCCGCTGGACGCCCCCGAGTGGCTCCTGAGCCCGCCCGCGATGCGGGCCTTCAACGGGCTCTACTACCGGCTCAAGGCGGGCCGGCGCGACGGCGCCCGGTCCCGTCTCGTCTCCTACGAGTCGTTCTTCTATCCCCTGGACGCGCTCGGCGACTGGAATCGTCTCTACGGCCGGCGGGGCTTTCTCCAGTATCAGTGCGTGGTGCCGCGCGCGGCGGGGCGGGCGGCCACGCGCGAGCTGCTCGAGCGCCTCGCGCGCGCGGGGGCGGCCTCCTTTCTCGCCGTGATCAAGGATTGCGGGCCCGCCGGCGCCGCGCCGCTCTCCTTCCCGCTCGAGGGAATCACGCTGGCGCTGGACCTGCCCAATCGCGGGCCGGCCACCGCCGCCCTCGTGCACCAGCTCAATGCCACCGTGATGGCGGCGGGCGGTCGCGTCTACCTCGCCAAGGATGCCGTCACACGCGCGGAGGATTTCGCGCGCATGATGCCGCGCCTGGCCGAGTGGCAGGCGCTCCGGGACCGCTGGGACCCCGCGCGGCGCTTCCGCTCCGCGATGTCCGTGCGCCTCTTCGGAGACCAAGAATGACTGGCGAGCCGCAGCCGAAGGCGAGGCGAGCGGATATGGTGGAGCTTTCCGAGCGGAGCGAGGAGGGCGAGCCGCAGCCGAAGGCGAGGCGAGCGGATATGGTGGAGCCTTCCGAGCGGAGCGAGGAGGGCGAGCCGCAGCCGAAGGCGAGGCGAGCGGATATATGAAAGCGGTATTCGTCGGCGCCACGCGCGGCATGGGCAAGGCGCTGGCCCGGCGCATGGCCGAGCGGGCCGACGCGCTCTACCTCCTGGGCCGCGACGCGGAGGGGCTCACCGTCATCGCGCGCGACCTGGAGGCGCGCGGGGCCCGCGCTCCGGTGCGGACGGGCCCGCTGGATCTGGGCGAGCCCGGCGGCTTCGCGGGGGCGCTCGACGCCGCCGACGGCGCGCTGGACCGCTTCGATACGCTGGTGATCACCGCCGGCCTCTTCGGCGTCCAGGACGCGCTCGCGGCGGACCCGGCCCGGCTCGAGCGGCTCTTCAGCGTCAACTTCACCGGCACCGCGCTCCTGTGCCAGCTCGCGGCCGAACGGCTGGCCGAGCGCGGCGGCGGCGTGATCTGCGCCTTCAGCTCGGTGGCGGGCGACCGGGCGCGACCGGCCAACTATCTCTACGGCGCGACCAAGGCGGGGCTCTCCGCGTTTCTGGACGGGCTGGGCCTCGCCTATGCCGATCGCGATGTCCGGGTGGTCTGTGTCCGTCCCGGTTTCGTGCGAACCGAGATGACGGTCGGCCTGCGCGAGCCCCCCTTCGCGGGCGACCCGGACACCGTGGCGGCGGCGGCGCTCCGCGCCATGGACGCCGGAGCGCCCGTGGTCTATAGCCCGGGGATCTGGCGCTGGATCATGTGCGCCATCCGCGCCCTCCCGCGATTCGTGCTGCGGCGGCTCCGCTTCTAGCGAACGCGGCGCCCGCTCCGGCCCGAGTGGCCCGGCCCCGCGGCCCTAGGGAAGGAAGCGTACTCCCTCGTCGGTGCTGGGCGCCGCGCACGCCGGCGCGCGGCCGAACCAGCGGTAGCGGTGGCGGGCCACGGCGCGATAGACGCCATCGCGGAGCGCCGCCGGGACCAGGAGCAGCAGCCCGGCCCCTCGCCAGACGCCGCCAAGTCCGGCGATGGCCCGCAGGGCGGCCGTGGACCGACGATGCTCGCCCGCGTGGTCCACGAGCACCACGGACCACTCGCCCGGGTCACCCGACTCGACGTGGATCATCCGGCGCGCCGTCTCGCCCTGAAGGGGGGCAAAGCGATAGCGGCGCTCCCGGCGGTCCCGCCGGAGCATCCAGCGGACGAAGCGGTCGCAGAGCCCGCAGTCCCCGTCATAGAAAACGATGGGATGGTCCGCGACGGGGCCTTCGGTCTCCCTCATGGTTCAAGAGTACAATAGACATCATGCCGGAGCCCGTCCGTGTCCGTTTCGCGCCCAGTCCTACCGGACACCTGCACGTGGGCGGAGCCCGGACCGCGCTCTTCAACTGGGCCTTCGCGCGCCGCCACGGCGGCGTGTTCATTCTCCGCATCGAGGACACCGACGCCGAGCGCTCCACCGAGGAGTCGCTCGACGGAATCCTCGACGCCCTGACGTGGCTGGGGCTTGACTGGGATGAGGGGCCGCCGACGGCCGGCTATCGACAGAGCGAGCGCAACGAGATCTATCGCGCCCATGCCGACCGGCTGCTCGCGGAGGGCAAGGCCTATCGCTGCCGCTGCACGCCGGCGCTACTCGACTCCCTGCGCGCGGCCGCCCAGGCACGCGGCGAGACCTTCCGCTATCCCGGCACCTGTCGGGACGCGGGCGTGCCCGCCAGCGAGCCGCACGCGCTCCGGCTGCGCATCGCCGACACCGGCCAGACGGCGGTGGAGGACCTGCTCCACGGCACGGTGCGCTTCGACCACAGCCAGCTCGACGAGTGGATCATCGTGCGCACCGACGGGACGCCCACCTACAACTTCTGCGTGGTGGTGGACGATGTGACGATGAAGATCACCCACGTGATCCGGGGTGACGACCACCTGTCCAATACGCCGAAACAGGTGCAGTGCTACCAGGCGCTCGGCTACCCGACCCCCGTCTTCGCGCACGTCCCCCTCATCCTCGGCCCCGACAAGCGCCGGCTGTCGAAGCGCCACGGCGCGAGCAGCGTGCAGGCCTTCCGCGAGGAAGGGATCCTCCCCGAGGCGCTGTTCAACTATCTGGCGCGCCTGGGCTGGTCGCACGGGGACCAGGAAGTCTTCTCGCGCGAGGACGTCGCCGCGCACTTCGACCTCTCCCACGTGGGACAGGCGGCGGCCGTCTTCGACCGCGCCAAGCTGGAATGGCTCAACCAGCACTGGATCAAGACGCTGCCGCCGGAGCAGGTGGCCGAGCGGCTGGTCCCGTACCTCGAGCGCGCGGGCCTGCCGGCGCCCGCGGACCGCGCCTGGCTGGCTCGTGTCGTGGTCACGCTGCGTGAGCGGGCCCGGACCCTGGTGGAGATGGCGGAGTCCGCGCGCTTCTACTTCGAGGCGCCGGCCGCCTACGATCCCGCCGCGGCGGCCAAGTTCTGGACCCCGGAGGCCCCCGCGCGCTACACGCACCTGATCAAGCGCCTGGAGGCCGCGGCGCTCCTCGACGCGCCCGATCTCGAAGCGCTGTACCGGGGGCTCACCGCCGAGCTCGGCCTCAAGCTGGTGGACCTTGCCCAGCTCACGCGCATCGCGCTGACCGGCCGCGCGGCCAGCCCGCCCATCTTCGAGGTGGTGGCGCTGGTGGGGCGTGATGAGGCGCTGCGACGGCTGCGCGCGGCTCAGGCGGCCGCGGAGTCGCGCCGGTGAGGCGGCTGCTCCTCGCCCGTCACGGCCAGTCCGTGTCGAACGCGGTGCGGCGATTCCAGGGCGTGCAGGACGTGCCGCTGTCCGAGCTGGGCCGGCGGCAGGCGGAGGCGCTCGCGGGCGCGTTCGGGCAGCGCCGCATCGCCGCCGTCTACTCGAGCCCGCTCCAGCGCGCCCGGCATACCGCGGAGCTGGTGGCCGCCGCCGTGCAGGCGCCCCTCCGGAGCGTGGACGATCTGCGCGAGCTGTCGCTCGGCGAGTGGGAAGGCTGCACGGTGGAGGAGGTCGAGGCCCGGCCGGGCAATCCCTATGCATGCTGGGTGCGCGACCCCGTAGGATCGCTCCCGCCCGGCGGGGAGCCGCTGGCCGACGTGCAGGGGCGGATGGTCCGCGCCCTCGCCGACATCGAGCGCGCGCATCCCAACGGGGACGACGTGCTGGTGGTCTGCCACGGCGGGGTCATCAGCGCCTATCTCGCGCACTGCCTGGGCCTGCCGCTGTCGTCCATCTGGCGTCTCACGGTCTCGAATTGCTCGATCACCGAGCTGGCGCCGCCCCGGCTGCTCTCGATGAACGTCACCACGCACCTGACCGGGATCGCGGTGCCGCCGAGCGGTTTCCCGACCTTGTCTCCATGACGCTGCTCTCGCTGCTGGGCGGGATCGCGCTGCTCCTCTACGGCATGCAGCTCTCCGGCGAGGGGCTGCAGCGCGCCGCCGGCGGTCACCTGCGGCACCTCCTCACCAGCATGACGCGGACGCGTCTCTCCGCGGTGGGCGCGGGAGCCCTGGTGACCGCTCTCATCCAGTCCTCCTCGGCGACCACCTTGATGCTGATCGGCTTCGTGTCGGCGGGGCTGATGACCTTCCGCCAGTCCCTCGGCATCATCCTCGGCGCCGACATCGGCACCACCCTCACCGTCCAGCTGCTGGCCTTCAATATCCGCGACCTCGCCCTCCTCCTGATCGCGGCCGGCTTCTCCATGTCCTTCTTCGGGCGGCGAGGCCTGGTGAAGAATGTCGGCCAGGCCGTGATGGGCTTCGGCGTCCTCTTCCTGGGCATGCGGCTCATGACCGACGGCATCGCCCCCATGGCGGAGCACCCGCTGGCCCGCCAGGTGCTGGTGGCCTTCGCGGCGAATCCGGCGGTGGGCGCGCTGGTGGGCGCGCTGCTCAGCGCGGGCATGGCCTCCTCCGCGGCCACCATCGGGGTGCTCCTCTCCCTCGCGCATCAGGGATTGCTCCCCCTGGACGGCGCGTTGCCGGTGGTGCTGGGCGCCAATATCGGAACCTGCGCGATCGCGCTGGCGGCGAGCCTGCGCTCGACCTCGGACGCGCGACGGGTGGCGGTGGCCCACATCGCTTTCAAGGTGCTGGGGGTGGCGCTCGTCTTTCCCTTCATCCAGCCCCTGACCGCGCTGGTGGCGCAGACGGCGGCCGACCCCGCCCGGCAGATCGCCAACGCGCACACGCTCTTCAACGTGGCCATCAGCGCGCTCTTCCTGCCTTTTGCGCCCCTGGCCGCGCGCGCCATCACCGCGCTGGTGCCCGAGCAGGAGCGCGGGGACAACCCGTTCAAGACGCGCTACCTGGACGACCGGTACCTCGATCAGCCGTCCCTCGCGCTCGGCCAGGCCACGCGCGAGGCCCTTCGCATGGGGGACGTGGCCCAGAGCATGCTGCGCGACGCCCTCGTCGTCCTCCGCCGCGACGACCCGGAGCTGCTCGAGGAGGTCGAGCGGCGCGACGATCAGCTCGACTATCTTGAGCGCCAGATCAAGATCTTCCTGTCCCGGCTCGGCCGCGAGACCATGAGCCCGGACATGGCCGGCCGCGAGATCGCGCTCATCTCCTTCATCGGGAATCTGGAGAACGTGGGCGACATCGTGGACAAGAACCTGATGGAGCTGGCGCGGAAGAAGCTCTACCAGGGCCGGCGCTTCTCGGAGGCCGGCGAGCTCGAGCTCGCCGAGTTCCACGCCATGGTGTCCAAGAACCTGGAGCGCGCCATCGCCGCCTTCGCCGCCGCCGACCGCGCGCTGGCCCAGGAGGTGCTCGACCAGCGGCCCATCATCCGCCAGCGGGAGCGCGAGCTGCGCGAGTCCCATCTCTCCCGGCTGCGGCGCGGGCTCGCGGAGTCGCTGGAGACCTCGGAGATCCATCTCGACGTCCTCACCAATCTCAAGCGGATCTCGTCGCACGTCACCGCGCTCGTCTTCCCCATCCTCGAGGAGGTCTAGGCGGCGATGGCGCGCGAGCGGCTGCGGATCTTGATGATGGCCTCCGAGGCGGCGCCCTTCGCCAAGACGGGCGGGCTCGCCGACGTGGTGGGCGCGCTCCCGCGGGCGCTCGCCGCGCTGGGGCACGACGTGCGCGTGCTCATGCCCAAGTACCGCGGGGTGGAGGCGCAGGCGGGGCCGCTGACCCTGGTGGCCAGCAATCTCCGTGTGCCTCTGGGCGACCGCGCCGTCGAGGGAGCGCTGTTCGAGGCCAAGAGCCGCGGCGGCGTCACCGTGTATTTCCTGGCCCACGACCACTACTACGATCGCGACGGGCTCTACGGGACCGCGGACGGCGACTACTGGGACAATTGCGAGCGCTTCATCTTCTTCTGCCGGGGCGGACTCGAAGCGGTGGCGGCGCTGGGCAAGGCGGGCTGGCGCCCGCAGGTGATCCACGTCAATGACTGGCAGACCGGCCTGGTCCCGGTGTATCTCGAGACCGAGTATCGCGACCACCCCGTGCTGGGCCCGCTGGCCACGCTGTTCACCATCCACAACCTCGCGTACCAGGGCGTGTTCTGGCACTACGACATGCCGATGACGGGGCTCGGCTGGGACCTCTTCACGCCCGCCGCCCTCGAGTTCTACGGACGGCTGAACTTCCTCAAGGGCGGCCTGGTGTTCTCGGATCTCCTGACCACGGTGAGCCGCACCTACGCCCAGGAGATTCGCACCGCGGCCTTCGGCAACGGTCTCGAGGGAGTGCTGGAGGAGCGCAGCGAGGATCTGCACGGCGTGATCAACGGCATCGACTACGAGCTGTGGAATCCGGAGACGGACGCGGCCCTGGCCAAGCGCTACGGGGCGGGGGACCTCGAGGGCAAGGCCATCTGCCGGGCGGCGCTCCGCGAGGAGATGGGGCTGGTGGCGGGCCCGGGTCCCGTCATCGGCATGGTCACGCGGCTGGCCGGACAGAAAGGCCTCGACCTCACGCTGGACGCGCTGCCCGGCATTCTCGCCACCGGCGCCCAGCTCGTGCTGCTGGGCTCGGGGGAGGCGCCTCTCGAGGAAGCCTTCACCGCCGCCGCGGACGCGAATCCCGGCCGGGTGGGGGTCCGCATCGGGTACGACGACGAGCTCGCGCGGCGCATCTACGGAGGCGCCGACGCTTTTCTCATGCCGTCGCGCTACGAGCCGTGCGGGCTCGGTCAGCTCATCGCGCTGCGCTACGGAACGGTGCCCATCGTGCGGCGGACCGGCGGCCTCGCCGACACGGTGCGGGAGGTCGATCCCGGCCGGCGCGCCGGCACCGGCTTTCTCTTCGACGCCTTCGCGGCGGAGCCGCTGGTGGAGGCGGTGGGCCGGGCCGCCGTCGCCCACCGGATTCCCGCGCTCTGGAGCGCCATCGTGCGCAACGCCATGGCCGAGGACTTTTCATGGGACGCCTCGGCCCGCGAGTACGTCACCCTTTACCGCAAGGCGCTGAAGGCGCGCGCCAGCCGATAGCCGGGAGCCGCATGAAAAAGATCGAGGCCGTCATCAAGCCGTTCAAGCTCGACGACGTCAAGGAATCCCTCACCGAGCTGGGCGTGGTCGGGATGACCGTGACCGAGGTGCGCGGCTTCGGCCGGCAGAAGGGCCACACCGAGCTGTATCGCGGCTCGGAGTACACCATCGACTTTCTGCCCAAGGTGAAGGTGGAGGTGGTGGTGGCCGACGACATGGTGGACAAGGTGGTCGCGCTCATCTGCGCCGCCGCCAAGACGGGTTCCATCGGCGACGGCAAGGTCTTCGTGCTCCCTCTGGGGGAGGCCATCCGCATTCGCACCGGCGAGAAGGGCGGCGCCGCCATCTGATTGACGAGTATCATCATCAACATGCCTTTGGCATGTTGACCGTGGTCCAATCGGTTACGACGACCCGCCATGATTGACTTGCTGCGAGCGGCGGCGCGAGATCGGAAGGCGCTCGCCGAGCTCCGGCGGCGGGGCTTTGCGGAGCCGGCCACCGCGCTGGCGAACCTGCACGAGCTGGCGCCCACCCCCACCGAGGGCGCTCTCCTGGAGCCCCTCCTGCCGCGGCTGCTCGCGGAGCTGGCGGCGGCGCCGGACCCCGACATGGCGCTGAACAACCTCGAGCGCCTCGCCGCCCAGGGCGACCGCGCGGCCCTCCTCCGCACCCTCCGCGGTCACCCCGGCGCCGCTCACCTGCTCGCGCGGCTCGGCGGAACCAGCCAGTTCCTCGCCGACACCCTGCGGCGATATCCGCAGCTCCTCGCCTGGCTGCTGGAGCCCAGTGTCATGCGGCAGTGGCTCGGCGACGAGCTCGAGGCGGAGCTCGATGCCAGCCTCGCCCCCTTCACACGCCAGGAGGCCCGCTGGCACGCGCTCCGGCGCTTCAAGTACCGGCAGCTCCTGCGCATCGGCAGCCGCGACATCCTGGGCGACGCCGATCTCACCGTCACCACCGAGGAGCTCTCGCGGCTCGCCGACGTCTGTCTGGCCGCCGCCTGCCGCTGGGCCGAGGAGGCGCTCGAGCCCCGGTACGGCACCCCCACCGCGCCCGACGGCACCCGCGCGGGATTCGCCGTGATCGGCATGGGCAAGCTCGGGGGCGACGAGCTCAACTATTCCTCCGACATCGATCTCATCTTCGTCTACGGCGACGACGGCGATACGACCGGCGGGAGCGAGGGCCCGGTTTCCAACGGGCGCTACTTTGCGGAAGCGGCCAAGGCGGTGGTGGCGGCGCTGGAGTCGATGACCGACGAGGGCTATGCCTTTCGCGTGGACTTGCGCCTTCGCCCCGAGGGTCGCTCGGGCGCCCTCATCCTGTCGCTGGAGGGCTATCGCGCCTACTTCGCCGACCGCGCCGAGCTCTGGGAGCGTCAGGCGCTCATCAAGGCGCGGCACTGCGCGGGGGACGGCGCGGTGGCGGCCCGCTTCTTCGAGCTGGTCCGGCCCTTCGTGTTCCGGCCCGGCCTCGACGAGGCCATCGTGGCCGACGTCCGCCACATGAAGCAGGAGATCGACCGGGCGCAGCGGGCCAAGGGCGCCGAGCGGCGCAACGTGAAGCTCGGGCGCGGCGGCATCCGCGAGGTGGAATTCCTCGCCCAGGCGCTCCAGCTTCTCTACGCGGGCGACGATCCGTGGCTGCGTGGCGGGAACACGCTCCGCGCGCTGTTCCGGCTCACCGAGCGCGGCTACCTGTCGCCCGGGCTGGGCCGCATGCTGGGAGACGGCCTGGTTTTTCTGAGAAATGTCGAGCATCGGCTGCAGATCCTCCACGAGTTCCAGACGCATACCTTGCCCGAGGATCCGCGCGCCCTGGGCCTGCTCGCCCGCCGCATGGGGATCGCCCTGCCGCCCGATGCGGCCCGGCGGCGCTTCCTCGCCGAGTACCGGCGCGTCACCGACGACGTGCACGCGGCCTTCCGCGAATTCTTCGACACGCGCCCCGAGCCGCGTGGGATCACGCCGCCCCGCATCCCGTCCTTCACCGCGCTCAAGGCCACCGGCTTCGCCGATCCCGACCGCGCGCGGCAGAACCTTCGCCTGGTGCTGGAGGGGCGGCCGCTCCTGCCGTACCCCGCGCGGGCGAGCGCGGCCCTGGCCCGGATGCTGCCGGTGCTGCTCGACGCGCTCTGGCAGAGTCCGGATCCGGACGAGGCCCTCAACCAGTTCGAGCGCTTCGTGTCCGCGGCGGGGCCGCGCACCGCCTGGCTGGAGCTTCTCGCCGCCCAGCCTCCGCTGCTCGCCAACCTCGTCCGGCTCTGCGCGCGGGGTGAGCTGGTCACCCAGATGCTCCTCACCCAGCCCGAGCTGCTCGGGAGCCTCGCCGACCCCGCCACCTTCGCCTCGCACAAGAGCGGGCGGGAGTTCCGGGTCGCGCTGGCTCCGGTGCTCGCGCCCGCGACGGCGCCCGAGCAAAAGGATCTCCTGCGCCGCCTCAAGGGGGCGGAGGAGCTGCGGGCGACCTGGCGCACACTGCTCGGCGTGACCGACGCCGAGCGGTTCTCGACCGAGCTCACCGCGCTCGCTCAGGCCGCGCTGGCCACCGCGTGGATCATGGCGGTGATGGGCCAGGCGGCGCGTCATGGGATTCCCCGGGACGCCGCCGGCCGCTTCATCGACGCGGTGATCGTGGGGGTGGGAAAGCTCGGAGGCCGGGAGCTTACCACCGGATCCGACCTCGATCTCTTCGTGATCTTCGACCGGGACGGGCTGACGGACGGGGAAACGCCCGTCGAGGCGGCGGTCTTCTACCACCAGGCGGTGGAGGCGCTGCAGTCCATCCTGGGCGACATCACCTCCGCGGGGGTGGTCTACCCGGTGGACCTCCGGCTCCGGCCCGGCTCCAAGGGCAGCACCTTCGCGGCCAGCGTCGACTCCATGGCGCAGTACTATCGCGAGTGGGCCGACCCCTGGGAGCGACAGACGCTCACGCGGGCCCGGCTGGTCGCGGGGGACCCGGGCGTGGGCCGCCGGGTGCGCCGCCTCGTCACCGAGCTGCTCTACGGGCCGACGGCGGAGCCCGCCGATCTCAAGGAGATGCGCATGCTGCGCGAGCGGATGGAAAAGGAGCTGGGCAGGGAGAACCCCGGCCTCTACCACGTGAAGTTCGGCCGCGGGGGACTGGTGGACGTGGAGTTCATCACCCAGGCCATCCAGCTCGTCCATGGGCGCCGCCATCCGGGCATCCGCCGGCCCAACACGCTGCAGGCCGTCCGCGCCATCGGCGCCGCCGGGCTCCTGCCCGCCGAGGACGCGGCCGCCCTGGCGGAGCAGTACCGCTTCCTGCGCCGCGTGTCGGCGAGCCTGCGGCTCTTCGGCGTGCGCCCGTCGGACACGCTGGAGCTGGCGGGCCCGTTTCCCTCGCGGGTGGCGAAGAGCCTCGACTATCCCGCGCGGAAGGATTTCCTCGAGGATTACCGGAAGCGCACCGCCTGGGTGCGCGCGCTGTGGAACCGCGTGGTGCCGGCATGAGCCCGCGCCTCTTCATCCTCGACGGGCCCGGCTTCCTCTTCCGCGCCTATCACGCGCTGCCGTACCTTTCCACGTCGCGCGGCATGCCGGTGAACGCGGTGCTCGGCATGTCCACCATGCTCTGGAAGCTGCTGCGCGAGGAGCAGCCGGACTACTTCGCGGTGGCGTGGGACCCGCCCGGCCCGACCTTTCGAGACGAGAAATTCGCCGCCTACAAGGAGACACGCGCGGCCACGCCGGATGACCTGCGGCGTCAGATCCCGGTGGTGATGCAGGTGTTCGAGGCTCTCAGGCTGCCCCTGCTCGAGGTGGCCGGCTTCGAGGCCGACGACGTGCTGGGCACCGTGGTGGATCGGGCCCGCAGCCAGGACCTCGACGTGGTGCTCGTCACCAGCGACAAGGACATGCTCCAGCTCGTCGGGCCGCGCGTGCGCGTGCTCGCGCCGGGCGCGCGCGCGGGCGAGCAGGTTCTCTACGACCCGGACAAGGTGCGCGAGAAGTGGGGCGTGGGGCCGGAGCAGATTCCCGATCTCCTCGCGCTCATGGGCGACTCCATCGACAATATTCCCGGCGTGCCCGGGGTGGGCCACAAGACCGCGGTCAAGCTCATCGGCCAGTTCGGCTCGGTGGACGGGCTCTACGAGCATCTCACCCTCGTGCCCGGCAAGCTGCGCGAGACGCTGGCCGCCAACCGCAAGCAAGCGCTGCTCTCGCGCGAGCTCGCCACCGTGAGCACCCGGGTGCCCATTCCGGAGGACCTCGAGGCCCTGCGGCGTCAGGAGCCGGACTGGGAGCGGCTGCGCGCGCTGTGGACCGAGCTCGAGCTGCGCACGCTGCTGCGCCAGCTTCCGGAGCAGCCCGGCGCGCCGGTGGCGGTGCCGGACGAGGCGCCCACCGAGAGCGCCGAGGCGCTCGCCGCCTTCCTCGCCAGGGTCCCCGCGGGCGAGCCGCTCGCGGTGGACTGGGCGGGCGAGGGCGGGCCGCCGGGTCCCCGGGTCGCGCGCGTGGGCCTGCATCACCCAGCCGCGGGCGACGTGCTCGTGGCCGGGGAGACGCTGGGTACGCTGGACGGCCGCACTTTGATCGGGCACGACGTGAAGGCGCTGCTCGAGTGGTGGCTCGCACGCGGGGAGCCCGCGCCGCCGGTGGAGGACACCGCGGTGGCCGCGTATCTCCTCAACTCGGCGCGGAGCAACTACAAGCTCGAGGAGGTATGCGCCGAGCACCTCGGCGAGGGGCCGGGGCTGGCGCGCCCCGGCGAGCGGGCGCGCTGGGTGTGGCAGCTCTGGGAGCAGGAAGCGCGCGAGCTGCGCGAGGCGACGCTGCGCTCGCTCTACGATGACATCGAGCGCCCGCTCATCCCGGTGCTGGCCGGCATGGAGCGCCATGGCGTCACCGTGGATCCGGCGCGGCTCGCCGAGTTCTCCAAGGAGCTGGACCGGAGCCTGGGCAACCTGACCGGCGAGATCTACGCGCTCGCGGGCGAGGAGTTCAACCTGGGCTCGCCCAAGCAGCTCGCCACCATCCTGTTCGAGAAGCTCGGTCTGCCGCCGGTGCGGAAGACCAAGACCGGCTACTCCACCGACGCCGACGTGCTCGAGCAGCTCGCCTTGGGCCACGCGCTGCCGGCCAAGATCATCGAGCACCGCACCCTCGCCAAGCTCAAGTCCACCTACGCGGACGCGCTGCCCCTCATGATCAACGCCGAGACCGGGCGCATCCACACGTCGCTGAATCAGCTCGTGGCGGCGACGGGGCGGCTCTCCTGTCTTCCCGCGGGCACGCTGGTCAATACGCGCAGGGGACTGGTCGGAATCGAGACGGTGCGACCCGGTGAGCACATCCATACCTCACGCGGCATGCAGATCGTGGAGGCCTCGGAGTGCACGGGAGTGAAGCCGGTGGTCGCCCTCCGCCTGTCCAACGGGACGGTCTTTCGATGCAGCCCGGAACACCGGCTCCGGAGCAAGGGGGTCTGGAGGACCGCCGAGGAGATCCGGGCCGGAGACCCGCTCTACATGACGTTCCGTGAAGGCATGTTCGGCGATCGGCTCCGGCTCGACGTGGCGCCGACCGCCGACTATGAGACGCGGAGATCTCCTCGGCTTCCGGCGGAATGGTCGGTGGAGCTGGCCGAGCTGGTCGGCTATGCGATGGCGGACGGCCACATCGCCCGGAGCAACTACAACGGCAAGCCCGCGAAGCTCGTTCTAGCATTCGGCTGGGATGAGGATGCGCTCGAGCAGCGGATGGCCCGCCACATCGTCAGGCTGTTCGGCAAGGAGCCTACCTTCCGGATCACTCGCAGCTGCCCTACCGTCGATGTCTCGGGGGTGAATATCGGTGGCTTCATCGAACAGATCGGGGCGGGAGGACTGTCGGGTGCGGTGAGGGTGCCGCCGTCGTTGTTCCAGGCTCCCAAGGGCGTGGTCGCGGCATTTCTCCGGGGCTACTTCGAGGGAGACGGGAGCGCCGATCCGCTGAGTGTACGATCCGTCTCGCGGGGGATGCTGGAGGATGTCCACTTCCTTCTTACCCTGTTCGGTATCCCGAGCGGCATCGTCGAGGGCAGCGTCGATCCCCGAGGATACGCTCCACGCCATACGCTCTACGTTCTGGGAGATCGGTCGAAGCGGAACTTCCTCCGGAACATCGGCTTCTTGACGCCGAGAAAAGTCGAGCGGCTGTCTGCGTCCGTGAATCGGCCGAAGGAGAGAAGTACGAGTGAGCTCCTGACGCTGCGACGCCCTGGCGACGTTCTGGAGATCAAGCCGGTCCTCTACGAAGCGGCACGGTCCACGGAGGGGCACGTGTCGCAAGCGCTTTACGTGTTTGCCCACAAGTTCGCGCGCGGGCGCACGACGATCACGCTTGGCCGCGCCGAGCAGATCAGACGAGCAATCCGGCTACGAGTATCGACTCCACCGGCCTATCTCGCCGAGATCGTCGGCGGTCAGTACTTCGAGGTTCACGTCGAGCGTGTCGAGTTCGAGGCTCCGGTCCCGATGTACGACATCGCCGTCTCACGCGAGCAATACATGGCGCACGGCATTGTCGTGCACAATTCCGCCCTGCCCAATCTTCAGAACATACCCGTGCGCACCGAGCTGGGCCGGCGCATCCGCGCCGCCTTCGTGCCCGCGCCGGGCTGGCGCTTCGTGGCCGCCGACTATTCGCAGATCGAGCTGCGCCTGCTCGCGCACGTCTCCGGCGAGGAGAGCCTGGTGGAGGCCTTCCGGAACGGGGAGGACATTCACCGGCGCACCGCCTCCGAGGTCTTCGGGGTGCCGCTGGCGGAAGTGACGCCGGCCCAGCGCGACGCGGCCAAGACCACCAACTTCTCCGTGATCTACGGCGTCACCGCCTTCGGGCTCGCGCGCGGCCTGGGAATCTCCTCTCGCGAGGCGCAGGAATTCCTCGACCGCTTCTTCACGCGGCACCCCAGGGTGCGGGCGTATCTCGACGCCACCGTCAAGGAAGGGCGCAGCAAGGGCTTCGTGCAGACGCTCTTCGGCCGGCGCCGCTATCTTCCGGAGCTGCGGAGCGGCAACCCCAATCTCCGCGGCTTCGCGGAGCGGATGGCGACGAACGCGCCCATCCAGGGCACCGCCGCCGACCTCATCAAGCTCGCCATGATCCGGATGGCGCGGGCGCTGGACGACGAGCGGCTGGAGAGCCGCATGCTCCTCCAGGTGCACGACGAGTTGCTCTTCGAGGCGCCGCCGGGCGAGGAGAAGCGGCTCGAGGCGCTCGCCGCCGAGATCATGGAAGGCGCCATGACGCTGGACGTTCCCCTCAAGGTGGACGTCAAGGCGGGGGCGGACTGGGCGGAGGTGTGAGCGCGCCCCGGACCTTCCTCCTCGCCGGCCTCACCGGCGGCATCGCCACCGGCAAGAGCACGGTGAGCGCGATGTTCACCCACCTGGGAGCCCGCGTCACCGACGCCGATCAGCTCGCGCGCGACGTGGTGGCGCCGGGCCAGCCCGCGCATGGCGCCATCGTGGCGGAGTTCGGCCCCGAGGTGCTGCAGCCCGACGGCTACCTCGACCGGAAGCGGCTCGGCGCGGTGGTCTTCGCGGACGCCGAGAAGCGCAAGCGGCTGGAGGCGATCACCCATCCGGCCATCCGGACCCGCTGGGATCGCATCCTCTCCGTCTACGACGAGGAGGAGTTCGCGGGCCTCGTATTCTGGGACGCGGCGCTGCTCTACGAGACCGGCGGCGCGCGCCTGATGGACAAGATGGTGGTCGTCTTCGCCGAGCCCGAGGTGCAGCTGGCCCGGCTCCTCGCCCGGGACACGTGCACGGAAGCGGAGGCGCGCGCGCGCATCGCGAGCCAGATGCCGGTGGTGGACAAGGCGCGGCAGGCCGACTACGTGATCGACAACTCGGGCCCGCGTGGCGAGACGGAGCGCCAGGTGCGGGAGGTGTATCGCGCGCTCCTCGGCGACCTCGCCGCCCGCGTCGGCGCCCCCCGATGAGACCCGCGCGCTCATGAGCCCGCGTCGGAACGCGCGCGCGGGCACTCGCCCCGCCGGCCATCGTGGAGCGAGCGGCCCCACCTCGGGCAAGCGGCGCGCCCTCGGCCAGCATTTCCTCCGCGACGAGGCGGCGGCGGCGCGCATCGTGGCGCTGGTGTCGCCCACCGCGCGCGATCTGGTGGTCGAGATCGGGCCCGGCGAGGGCGCGCTCACCCTGCATCTCGCGCGCACGGCGGGGCGGCTGGTGGCGGTGGAGGTGGACGCGGAGCTGGCGGCGCGGCTCACCGCCCGCTTCGCCGGCGCCGGCGCGGAGATCCTGCGCGCCGACGCGCTGGCGTTCGACTGGGCGGGGTTGCCCTCGCGGCGTCCGGATCCGGAGGGGCGCATCCTCATCGTGGGCAATCTGCCGTATAGCGTGGGCAAGCCCATCTTGATGGCGCTGGCCGGCGCCGCCCCCACGCTGGCCGCCGCCGCCCCCACCGAGCTCGCGCTCATGCTGCAGAAGGAAGTCGCGGAGCGCGTGGCCGCGGAGCCGGGGGGACGGACCTATGGCAGCCTCTCGGTGCTGAGCCAGCTCGTCTTCGAGGTGCGGCTGGCCTTCACCGTGCCCCCGGGCGCCTTCCGCCCCCCGCCCCTGGTGGACTCGGCGGTGCTGC
This sequence comes from Candidatus Nitrosocosmicus sp., assembly GCA_035654455.1. Taxonomy (GTDB): domain Bacteria; phylum Methylomirabilota; class Methylomirabilia; order Rokubacteriales; family CSP1-6; genus DASRWT01. The sequence continues at coordinate 52,406 of DASRWT010000041.1, forward strand.
ATCTCCGCGCGCGCACGGCGCCGCCGGTGCCGGTGGCCGACTCGCGCCGGCTGCGCGCGGTGGTGCGCGCGGCCTTCGCGCAGCGCCGGAAGAGCCTCGCCAACGCGCTCGCGGGCGGCCTCGGACTCCCGGCCGAGCGGGCGCGCGTGGTGCTCGCCGATCTCGGCATCGATCCCACCCGCCGCGCGGAGACCCTCTCGCTCGCGGAGTTCGCGCGCCTGGCCGCCGCCCTGGAGACCGCATGAACGACCTCGACCTCGACGGCTCCCTTCCCGACACCTCGTCCACCGCGCGGGTCCGCGGGCTCGGGGCCCGTGCCGAGGTCTGGCGCGATCCGCAGGGCATTCCGCACGTGCGCGCGGCCTCGGAAGCCGATGCGTTCTTTGCCCAGGGATGGGTGCATGCGCAGGATCGGCTCTGGCAGATGGAGTACGACCGGCGCCGCGCGTACGGCCGCTGGGCCGAGCTGGCCGGTCCCGCCGGGCTCGCCCAGGACGTCCAGATGCGGCGCTTTCGCCTGGAGGCCAGCGCGCGCGCCGACTATTCCGCCGCGAGCGCGGACACGCGCGCCATGCTCGACGCGTACGCGGCGGGCGTCAACGCGCTCATGGCGAGCGCGCGGGCGCTGCCGGTGGAGTTCGGCCTGGTCGGCGCGCGGCCCGAGCCCTGGCAGCCGTGGGACAGCTCGGCCGTCTTCAAGGTGCGCCATATCCTGATGGGCATCTGGCAGGTGAAGGCGTGGCGCGCGCGGCTGGTCCGCCATCTGGGCGCCGCGCGCGCCGCCGCCCTCTGCCCCGGCACGCAGGACAATCCGCTGCTGATCATCCCGCCCGGCGTCGAGTACACGGGGCCGGGTGATCATGCCGCCCGGGCGGGGCTCGCGGAGCTGAGCGCCGGCGAGGCCGCGCTGCCGGCCCTGCCCGAATGGGAAGTGGGCAGCAATAACTGGGCGGTGTCGGGACGGCGCACCGCGTCCGGCAAGCCGCTGGTCGCGGGCGATCCGCATCGGCCGCTCGACGTGCCGTCCGTCTATTACCAGAATCACCTCGCCTGTCCCCAGTGGGACGCCATCGGGCTCTCCTTCGCCGGGGTGCCGGGCCTGCCGCACTTTGGCCACAATGCGCATGTCGCCTGGTGCGTCACTCATGCCCAGGCCGACTACCAGGACCTCTACGTCGAGCGCTTCGATCCCGCCGACCCGGGCCGCTACGCGTTCGAGGGCGGCTGGCGCCCGGCGAAGGTGACCCGCGAGACGGTCACCGTGCGCGGCGGGGCGGCGGTGGCGATCGAGATCACGGTGACGCATCACGGGCCCATCGTGCTGGGCGAGCCGCGCCGCGGCGCCGGCATCGCGTTCCGCTACACCGCCACCGCCCGCCCCAACCGGACGTTCGAGGCCCTCTTGCCCATGCTGCGGTCCCGCACCGCGGACGAGTTCGAGGAGGCGCAGCGCCCCTGGGTGGATCCCGCCAACAATCTCGTCTACGCCGACGTCCACGGCGCCATCGGGTACCGAACGCGGGGGGAGATCCCCGTGCGCGCCCGCGCGAACGCGTGGCTGCCGGTGCCGGGCTGGGACGGCGCGCATGAATGGCAGGGGGCGGTGCCCTTCGAGCACATGCCCGCGCTGCGCGATCCCGAGGCGGGCTTCATCGCCACCGCCAATAGCCGCATCGAGGGCCACGAGTACCCGCACTATCTGAGCCTCGACTGGACTCCCGATTTCCGCACCCGCCGCGTGGTCGATCGGCTCCGGCCCCTCACGCGAGCCACCGTGGCCGACATGGCGGCCATCCACGCGGATCGCGTGTCCATTCCGGCGCGAGAGCTGGTCGAGATTGTCACCGCCCAGCTGCCGGCGATACGGGCGGCGCTGCCGGCGCTGACGAGCGACGCCGTGCTGCGTGACGCGCTGGACCGGTTCCTCGCCTGGGACGGCGTCATGGAGGGGACGGCGGTCCCGCCCACCATCTACAGCGCGTTCCGCGAGCGGCTGCTGCGCGACCTCATGGAGCCCATCCTGGGCCCGCTGTCCGCCGAGGCCTTCGCCGGCACGCCCCGCGGCGCCGTGGGCCACATGGCGCGGCTGCGCGCGCTGCTCACTTCCATGATCCGCCGCGACGATCGCGCCTTGCTGCCCGCAGGCGGGGCCTGGCCCGCCGCCCTGGCGCGCGCTTTCGCGGGCGCGATGGGCGATCTGCGGGCCCAGCTTGGCGACGACGTGGCGTCGTGGCGCTGGGGGCGCGTCCACACCACGCGGCCCGAGCATCCGCTCTCCCCCGCCTTTCCCGCCGCCGCGGCGCGGCTCGACCCGCCCGCCGTCGCGGTGGGCGGCGACGGCGACACCGTGCAGGCCGCGTCCTTCATCGCCTCGGCCGGCTACGGGCTCACCTCGACCTCGGTGGCGCGCTACGTCTTCGACCTCGGGGACTGGGAGCGGAGCGCCTGGATCGTGCCGCTCGGCGCCTCCGGCCATCCCGGAAGCCCGCACTATGCCGATCAGGCGGAGGCCTGGGCGGAGTGCCGCCTGCTGCCGATGCGTTACGGCTGGGCCGGCATCGCGCGCGACGCGGAGTCGCGGCAGACCCTCGAGCCCGCCGGCTGACGCCGGGTCAGGCCAGCGGCAGGGTGAAGCTGAAGCTGCTGCCCTTGCCTTCCTCGCTCTCCACCCAGATGCGTCCGCCGTGCGCCTCGATCACGCTCCGGGTGATGGCCAGCCCGAGCCCGGTGCCCTCGATGTCGCGGGTGGCCTTGCTCTTCACCCGGTAGAACTTGTCGAAGACATAGGGAAGGTCGGCGGCGGGAATGCCGATGCCGGTGTCCGTCACGCACACGGTGACCAGGGCGGCGGCGCTCGCCGGCTCGCCGCCCGGTGTCACGGTCACCCCTATCCGGGCGCGCCCGCCGGCCGGCGTGTACTTCACGGCATTGCCCGCGAGATTCATCAGCGCCTGCGTGATGCGGCCCGGCGTGACCAGGACGGGGACGCGCTCCGGCGTCTCCACCGCGAGCGCGATATTCTTGGCCTCCGCCTGCACCTGCAGGGCGGTGGCCACATCGTGGACGAGCGGGACGAGGTCCATCGGCTCGCGCGGGGCCTCCAGCCCGGACTCGATCTTGCCGATCTCGAGGAGATCGATGATGAGAGTGTTCATGGACCGGGCCACCCGGAGAATGCTCTCGCACCGCGCCGCGTACCGGGGGTCCGCCGGCCCCGACCGCAGCATCATCTCCGCGGTGAGGACGATGGCGCCGAGGGGATTCTTGAGGTCGTGCGATACCGTGTTCACGAAGGTGTTCTTCATCTGCTCCAGATCCTTGAGGAGCGTGATGTCGCGGAGGATGGCGGCCACGCCCACCGTCTCGCCATAGGCGGTGCGCACCGGGACCACGCTGGCCTGCGCGGTGCGGCCGTCGGGCAGCCGGATCTCGGCGGTGGCGGGCTCGCCCGCCTCGAGGAGCGGGCGCAGCGGCCCCTCCGCGAGCAGCGCGGGCAGGGGCGCTCCGCCGAGCGCCTCCGGCTCCAGCCCCAGCATGGGGCGGACGGCCGGGTTCGCGAGCAGCACGATCCCGTCGGGATTCACCATCACCACCGCGTCCTGGGTGCTGCCCAGCACCGCGGCGAGCGTGCTGCGCTCGTCGGACAGCGACTGGTAGACGCGCGAGGTCTCGAATCCCGCGCCCAGCCCGGCCGCCACCAGCGACGCGACCTGGACGTCGTCCGGGCCATAGGCGCCCGCGGCGCGCGCCGCGAAGACGAGGGCGCCCAGCACCTCGGGGCCGCGCCGGACGGGCGCGATGAGGATCGCGCGAAGCCCCAGCGCCGCCCAGCGCCCTTCCAGATCAGGCATCGAGGCCGGCTCCGCGGTGAGATCGTCCACGAGCACCACGCGACCGCTGACCATGGCCCGGGAGGGCCGCCCGGCGTGTGCCTCCTCGGAGTCGCCCGCGAGGGGATGCACGAGATACGCCTCACTCTCCGCCTCTCGCAGGCACACCGCCAGATAGTCGAAGGCGATCACCGTCTCCGCCTGATCGGCGAGGGTCTGGAACACGTGAGTGGGAATGGGCGAGCCGGCCAGCGCGATGAGGAGCTCGGACACGCGCCCGAGCCGCTCGGCGAGACTCACGTGGCCTGCCGCCCGTTGTCGCAGTGGGCGGTCACCAGGCCCGCCAGCGCGGCGCCGCCGGGAATGGTGTCGACGGGCCCCACCACGGTGCGATAGCGGATCACGCCCGCCTTGTCCACGACGTAGAGCCCTTGCTCCACCGCGGTCATGGCGTGGTGATGAAGGCGACGCACGAAGTTCCGGTTCACCACGTCCAGCCATGCGCCGCGTATCTGGGGGCCGCCGTCCCCGGTGGTGAAGGCCCGGGCGAAGCTCACCAGCCCGGTCCGCGTCGCTACCAGCGCGCCCCGATCTCCCAGGCCATAGACGGCGTAGAGGCGCTTGTCGGGATCGCACACCACGGGGTAGGGAACCGGCGCGGGCCGGAAGAAGCTTCGCGCCGCCTCCAGGAGATTGGGCGCGACCTGGATGACCTCGGCCTCGGCGGCGAGGAGTCCCTGGTAGCCCTCGATGATCCCCTGCATGTAGCCGCGGCAGAACGGGCAGGTGAAGCCGCGTGAGAACCACACGATGACGTTCTGGTGCCCGCGATAGCGTTCGAGTCCGACAGTGGCGCCTTGCACCGACGGGAGGGAAAAGAGCGGCGCCGGCTGGCCGACCGCGGCCGGCTGTGCGTCGAGGGCCATCGTCTCATCTAGGACTTTGCGGCGGGACTTGTCAACGGCGTCGGGGCCGCCCCGGGCGCGCTCCGTCCCGCTCCGGTGACGAGGCGGAGGAATCCGGGCGACAGGCGCGGGTCGAGGGTGTCGCGGATGCCGTCGCCGAGGAGGTTGAAGGCGAGCACGGTGACCGTGATCGCCAGCCCCGGGAAGAAGGCGAGCCACCACGGCGGGACGAGGGCGGTGATGGAATCCGCCAGCATATTGCCCCAGGTGGGCGTGGGCGGCGGCACGCCCACCCCGAGGAAGCCCAGCGCGGCCTCGATGACGATGGCCACGCCCAGGTGGGTGGTGGCCAGCACGAGATACGGGGCCACGCACTGGGGTAGCACGTGAATGGCCATCACCCGCAGCGCGGAGCCGCCGTTGGCGCGCCCCGCCTCCACGAAGGGCATCTCGCGCACGGAAAGCGCCACCGAGCGAATGACGCGGCCGCCGAAGGGGATGCGCGTGATGGCGATGGCGACGATGACGGCCTGAAGCCCGGTCCCGATGGCCATGGAGATGGCCATGGCAAGGATCAGGTCCGGGAAGGATTGAAGGACTTCCATGATGCGCTGGCTCACGAGATCGAAGCGGCCCCGCAGGTAGCCACATGCCACGCCCCAGAGCGAGCCGACCGTGGTCCCGAGCAGCACCGCGGAGAACGCGACGAAGAGCGACGTCCGCGCTCCATAGATCACCCGGCTGAGGGTGTCGCGGCCGACCTGATCGGTGCCGAGGAGGCTCTGGGCATCGGGCGGCTTGTTCATGCGCCGGAAGTCCGCCTTGAGCGGATCGCGGGGGGCCAGAACGGGCGCGGCCAGGGCCACGACGATGATGAGGAGTCCCACCATCCCCCCGATGGCGGACAGCGTATTGCGCCGGGTGAACCGGCCCAGCTCCCGCAGGATCGCGCGCATCAGCCGTATCGTATGCGCGGGTCGAGCCACGCGTAGCTGAGGTCCACGAGGACGTTGACCGCCACGAAGATCACCGCGTAGAGCAGCACGAGGTTCTGCACGACGATGATGTCGCGCTCGATCACCGCGACGACGAGCGCGCGCCCCAGCCCGGGCACGCCGAAGGCCTGCTCCACCGCCACCGAGCCGCCCAGCACGAAGCCCAGCAGCACTCCCGAGATGGTGACCACGGGGAGCAGCGCGTTGGGGAGCGCGTGGCGGAGGACCACGAGACGCTCCCGCAGCCCCTTGGCGCGCGCGGTGCGCACGAAGTCCTCCCCGATGACCTCGAGGAGGCAGGAGCGCGACATGCGCGCGATATAGGCGCCCTGCGCGAGGCCGAGCACCATGGCAGGGCCGATCACGATCTGCAGGTTCTGCCAGGGATCCTGCCAGAAGTGGACGACCAGGATGGGCGCCTTGTAGCCGAACCAGAAGAGCAGCGCGAGGACGACGAGCATGCCGAGCCAGAACCCCGGGATGGCTATGAAGAGGACCGACAGCGCGCGCGCCAGGCTGTCGGGCAGGCTATTGGGCTTGAACGCGCTGAGGATCCCGACCGGGAGGCCGACCAGCCAGGAGATGATGAAGGACAGCAGCGCGATCTCGGCACTGAGCGGCCCGCGGTGGAGGATGAGGTCGGCCACGGTGTCGCCGCGGAAGAAGGACTTGCCGAGCCGGCCCGCTCCGATATCGACGAGCCATCGGCCGTACTGGACCGGCAGGGGCGCGCTCAGCCCGAGATCGGCCATGATGCGCACGCGATCCTCTGGCTTCATCTGCGCATGGCCTTCGACACCGAGGATGGCCACCAGCGGGTCCCCTGGGATGACCCGGAGGACCACGAAGATGATGACGGAGACCCCGATGAAGGTCCCCAGGGCGAAGAGCGCCCGCCGGGCGAGGTATTTCTGCATGGGTCTGGGCCGTCGCTCTCGGCGCGCTCGTCCGGCGGGCGGTGACCCCCTCGGTTAGCCCTGAGCCATCCAGACGTTGTCCCAGCGGACCACGTCGTAGATCCCGAAGAACGTGGACGGGTTCTGTCCGCGCACCCGATTGTAATAGGCGTCGTAGATCTGTTCGTACGCCACCGGGATCAACGGCGGGTCGTCCTCGAGAATCTCTTCCGCCTTGCGTACCAAGGTCTTGCGCCGGTTGTCGTCGAGCTCGCGATCCACCTGGGCCGCCAGATCGTGGAAGGCCGGGTTCGTCCACCGTGAGTAGTTCTGCGGGCCGCCCTTGCCATACCAGGCGCTGAAGATGTCGGACGGGTCCATCAGGGTAGACACGATGGCGCTGATGGCGAGGTCGAAGTTGCCCGCCTGGGCCTCGTCGAACCACACCGAGGTCTGCACCACGCGGAGATTGGACTCGATGTTGAGGTGCTCCTTGAGCATGGCCTGGATGGCCACCGCCCAGAGCTTGAAGGTCGGGATATCGCGCACGCAGAAGTCGAGGTTCTTGAGCCCTTGGCCGTAGCCCGCTGCCTGCATGAGCTTCCGGGCTTCCTGCACCGCGGGCTTGACGTCCTTCTGGTAGCCGAGCTTCTTCTCGAGTTCTGCCCGCGGCGTGGACATCTCATGGAAGGGATAGACGAAGCCGCCCACCTGCATGGGGGCGGCGTCCTTCACCACCTCGATCAGGGTGGGGCGGTCCATGGCGAGATGAATGGCCCGCCGCACCCGCTTGTCGGCCAGCGCCTTGTTCTTCTCCATGTTCATCCAGAAGGCCTGGATGACCGACTGGTTGAAGTTCGCCGCCGTCACGCCGGGCATCTCCTTGGCCTTGCGCCAGGTGACGGGATCGAGCAGCCGGGCGTAGTCGACCCGCCCGGACAGGAAGGTAGCGCCCAGCTCCGGCGTGAAGGGCAGGAAGTGGTAGATCTCCAGCTTGTCCACGAGCGGGAGCCCCTTGTTCCAGTAATCGGGGTTCCGCTCCTGGATCCAGATCTCCTTGTCTCTTCGCGAGACATGACGGAACGGACCCGTCCCGGGGTAGTTCATCACCTGCCGGAGGTTGCCCTGGTTCTCGTCGAGGGTCTTCTTCCGCACGATGATGTTCCAGCCGCTCGCGAAGGCGCCCAGCATGTAGGATTTCGGCCGCGCCTCGGTGAGCCGGAACTCGATCTTGTGCGGATCCAGCACCACGATGTCGCCCACGGTGGCGAAGAGCGGCGTGCGCGGGATGACCACGCCCTTGGGCGGATGCGCGATGCGGTCGTAGGTGGCCTTGACGTCCTCGGCGGTGAAGTCGGCTCCGTCGTGAAACTTCACGCCCTTCCGGAGATGGAAGGTGTAGCGCTTCCCGTCCGGTGTGATGTCGTACTTCCAGGCCAGGTCCGGGATGATGGTCTGCCCGTCCTTCGGGCTGCGGCGGAGCAGGGTGTCGTACATCGGGCTCTGCGGCCCGATATTGGCCACCGTGCCCGACTGATGGACGTCGAAGTGGGCGGGCGCATTGTGTACGGCGTAACGGAGGGTGCCGCCCCGCTTGGCGGCCGGGTCGGGTCGGACCGGGGACGGTGTCTCCTGCGCCTCTGCCCGCCCGCGCAGCACGGCGGGGCCGAGGGCGGCGGCGCCGCCGGCCATTCCCGCGGTGCGGAGGAAGGCGCGGCGGCTGACGGGGTTCTTCGGGCGGCCGGAGTTTTTCGCGTCGGACATGGGACACCCTCCTCTGGGCTCTCCGCGCATCGGTGCGCAGGGTGGGGGAAAGATACACGACGGTCCGGCGAGACACAAGAGTACGGGCCGGGCGGTTTTTGGCCGCATCGGACCCGGGTGATACCCTGGCTGCACCGCCGTGAGCATCCCGTACCGCCGAGAGCCCGTCCCGATCGACATGCCCGCCGAGCCCGCGGTCCGGCTGATCCCGCTGGGGGGGCTGGGGGAGATCGGCCTGAACATGATGCTGATCGAGTCCGGGGACGACATCGTGGCGGTGGACTGCGGGCTGCTGTTCCCCGACGACGAGATGCCGGGAGTGGACTATGTCATCCCGGACTTCAGCTACCTGCACGAGCATCGCGAGGCCTTCCGCGCGGTGGTGCTGACCCATGGGCACGAGGATCACGTGGGCGCGCTCTCGTACCTGCTGCGCGACTTCGACGTGCCCGTGTACGGAACACCCCTCACCCTGGCCATCGCGCGACACCGGCTCGCCGAGCACGGGCTGCTCGACCAGGCGGACCTGCGTCCCTACCGGCCGGGGGACGAGATCACCATCGGGTGCTTCCAGATCGAGCCCATCCGGGTGACGCACTCCATCGCCGACGGCATCGGGCTCGCCATCCAGACCCCGGTGGGCACGGTCGTCCACACGGGGGACTTCAAGCTCGACCCGCATCCCGTGGACCGCGAGCAGCCCGACTACGCGCGCTTCACCGCGCTGGGCGAGCGCGGGGTGCTCTGCCTCTGCTCCGACTCCACCAATGTGGGGCGGCCGGGCCGCACCGGGTCGGAGACCGAGGTCGGCGCCGCGCTGCGCGGGCGCTTCGACACGGCCACCGGGCGCATCATCGTGGCCACCTTCGCCTCGCACATCCACCGCATCCAGCAGGTCATGGATCTCACCGCCGCGTGCTCGCGCAAGCTGGGGCTGCTGGGGCGCAGCATGGCGGCGAACGTGGCGGTGGCGGCGGAGCTGGGCTATCTCCACGTGCCGGAGGGCGTGCTGCTGCCGCTCGAGGAGCTGGCGGATCTTCCCGCGGACCACCAGGTGATCCTGTCCACCGGCAGCCAGGGCGAGCAGAACTCCGCCCTGTCGCTGATGGCGGCGGGCGAGCACAAGCACTTCACGGTGGGCGACGGGGACCTGGTCATCTTCTCGTCGCGCGTGATTCCGGGGAATGAGCGGGTGATCGGCCGGCTCATCAACGCGCTCCTGCGCCGCGGCGCCGAGGTGCTGTGGGAGGACGTGGCCTTCGTCCACGTCTCCGGGCACGCAAGCCAGGAGGACCTCAAGCACATGCTGGCCCTGACCCGGCCGCGATACTTCCTGCCCGTGCACGGCGAGTATCGCCACCTCCTCCAGCACGCGCAGCTGGCCACGGAGGCCGGCGTGCCGGCGGAGCGGGTGTTCCTGATGGAGGACGGGGTGGGCCTGGAGCTGACCAAGTCGGGGGCGCGCGTGCTCGGGCCGTATCCGGCGGGGCGCGTCTTCGTGGACGGCAAGGGCATCGGCGACGTGGGCTCGGTGGTCCTCCGCGACCGGCAGCTCCTGGCCGAGGCGGGCATGGTGGTGGTGGCGCTCACCATCGACAAGGCCACGGGCTCCATCGTGGCGGGCCCCGAGATCGCCTCTCGCGGCTTCGTCTACATGAAGGAGTCCGAGGAGCTCATGGACGAGGTGAAGGAGGCGGTGCGGGAGGCCATGGCCTATCGCGAGGACCCCGAGGTCCTGGACCGTGAGCTGTTCGGCGCACGGGTCCGCAGCGCGGTGCGCCGCTTCATCAATCAGCGCTTCCAGCGCAAGCCCATCGTGATTCCCGTGATCCTGGAAATCTGAGGCGGAGGGAGCTCCCATGGCGGCGGGCAAGATCGTGGATGCGCAGGCGCCCGAGGCATCCGGGCGGCAGACGACGTCGGGAGACTCGCGCCGGCGCCGTGCCCGCGCGCGCCGGCCCGGCGGCGACGGGCGCTGGGTGCGGGAGGTCAAGGGCATCCTGGCGCTGGCGCTGGCCGGATTCGGGCTGGTGGCGCTCTATGCCTTCGACCCCACCCGGCATCCGCTGGACCAATCGAGCCCGGTGGGGCCGGTGGGCCTCTGGCTGGGCTGGGCCGCCTTCTGGGCCTTCGGCTATGCCGGCTACGTGTTTCCGCTGCTGCTCATCGTCTACGGCGCGGGGGCCTTCGTCCGCGCGCCCCTCGCGCGCGGGTGGCCGGGGCTCGCGGGCCTCGCGCTCCTGCTCATCAGCGTCACCGGCATCCTCGCGCGCAGGTCCGACACGCTGGCGGAGATCCGGATCCACAAGGGCGGCATGCTCGGCTGGGCCGTCGGCGAGGCCCTGGCCACCACGGTGGGCAGTGTGGGCTCGTGGATCATCCTTCTCGCGATCCTGCCCGTGGCCGCGCTCTTCATCACCCAGGCGTCGCTGGGCGGCGTGTCGCGTCTCCTCCGCGCGCGCCTCGCCGCGTGGCGTGCTCGTCGCGACGCGGCGCCGGGAACCGGCGCCCGGTCGGCGGCGGACACGATGCGGCCCGCGCCGCCCGAGAGACCCGAGAAGCCCTTCACCCCGCCGCCCTTGATCGTGAAGGAGCCGCCCAAGCCCAAGTCCGGGCTCGCCGAGAAGGGCCTGGCCTGGCAGGAGACATTCGACTTCGGCTCCGGCGGCGCCAAGGCGTTCCAGCTGCCCGCGGTGGGGCTCCTCCAGGCGCCCCCCGCCTCCGCGCTGGCCCGAACGCGCGAGGAGCTGGAAGCCAATGCCGCCACGCTGAAGAAGAAGCTCGCCGACTTCGGCGTGGACGGGCATATCGTGCAGGCCAGCCCCGGCCCCGTCATCACCTCCTACGAGTTCGAGCCCGCCGCGGGGGTGAAGGTCAGCCAGGTGGTGAACCTCTCCGACGACCTCGCGCTGGCCATGAAAGCGGCGGCGGTGCGCATCATCGGGCCCATTCCCGGGCGCGGCACGGTGGCGGTCGAGGTCCCGAATCCCGAGTCGGCGACCGTGTACCTGCGCGAGATCCTGGTCTCGCCCGAGTTCGTGGAGGCCAAGGGCCGCCTCCCGCTCGCGCTGGGCAAGGACACGACGGGCAATGCCATGGTGTCGGACCTCGCCAGCATGCCGCACCTTCTCATCGCGGGCTCCACCGGCAGCGGCAAGAGCGTGGGGCTCAACACCATGATCTGCTCGCTGCTCTACAAGGCCACGCCCGCCGACGTCCGGTTCTTGCTGATCGATCCGAAACGCCTCGAGCTGGGCATCTACGAGGGCATTCCGCACCTCCTCGCGCCGGTCGTCACCGACGCCAAGGAAGCCGCCATGCGGCTCAAGTGGATCGTGGGAAAGATGGACGATCGCTACAAGCAGCTTCAGGCGAAGGCGGTGCGCAATATCGAGGGCTACAACAAGGAAGTG
>DASRWT010000042.1:0-3532 GCA_035654455.1 Candidatus Nitrosocosmicus sp.
CGGGCCGCGCTGGGTGGCCAAGAACGGGGCCACCTTCGGCCTGGCCGGCGGCGTCGGCGCCTCCGGGACGAAGTACGTGCCGGGCAAGCAGCTCCGGGTGGACGTGATGGCGGCGACGATCAGGAGAGCTCGAACTATTACGCGGGTCCGACACGCGTCGCCCGGCTAGCCACCTTTCAGGCGGGGATCAAGCAGATCCCGCAACGCGTCCCCCAGCATGTTGAACCCGAACACCGCCAGCGATAGCGCCGTCGCCGGCCAGATCGCCAGCCACGGCGCCCGATACATGTGGTCCAGCCCCGCCAGGGACAGCATCCCGCCCCACGTCGGATAGGGCGGCGGCACGCCTAGACCCAAAAACGAGAGACTCGCCTCCGTCAGGATCACGGTAGAGAGCCCGGTGGTGGCCACCACGATGATCGTCGGCACCACGTTCGGCAGGATGTGCCTCAGCGTGGTCCGCAGGTGCCCCGCCCCCAGCGCCCGCGCGCTCTCCACGAAGGTGTGCTCCTTCACCAGCAGGGCCACCCCGCGCACCACGCGTGAGTTCTGGATGCCGAAGGCCACGCCCAGGACGATGGTGATGTTCCACACGCTGGGCCCCAGCAGCGACATGATGGACAGCAGCAGGAGCAGCGGCGGGAAGGCCATCCACGCGTCCACCCCCCGCTGCACCAGCAGGTCGAAGCGGCCGCCCAGGTAGCCCGAGACCACGCCGATGGCGGTGGCCAGCGCGCTGCCGATGGCGATGGCGCCGAAGCCCACGTAGAGCGAGATGCGCGCGCCATAGATCAGCCGGGTCAGGAGATCGCGCCCCAGCTCGTCGGTGCCGAGCCAGTGCGAGGTGCTCATGGTGATGAACCGCTCGCGGAGGCTGGTCTGGGCGAAGCCGTAGGGGGCGATCCAGTCGGCGGCCACCGCGGCGGCCAGCATCACCAGCACGATGACGCCGCCGACAGCGCCGAGGGGCTTGCTGACGAGCATGCGCACCCACACGTCGAGCCACCACGGGCGCGACCGGGCCTCGCCCTGGGCGGGCAGGCTCAGCGCGCCGGCCGCGGCGCCGCCGGCCTCGGGGGCGAAGCGGGCCAGCGCCAGCCACCGAATGCCGAACGCGCGGGCCCAGCGGGAGCGCACGAGCCTAGTACCGGATCCGCGGGTCCAGGAACGCGTAAGACAGATCGATGATCAGGTTCAGCGCCACCACCATCGCCGCGATGATCAGGTTCACCGACTGCACCACCGGGTAGTCCAGCCGGGTGAGGGCCTCGAAGAAGAAGAGGCCCACGCCGGGCAGGCGAAAGATGGACTCGACGATGACCGAGCCGCCGATGTAGAGCGGGATCTGCAGCCCCACCAGGCTGATCACCGGGATCATCGCGTTCTTCAGCGCGTGCCGCAGGATGATGGGCCGCTCGGCCAGGCCCTTCGACCACGCGGTGCGGATGTAGTCCTGGCGCAGCACGTCCAGCAGGGCGGAGCGCATGATGCGCATCACCGGGCCGGCGCGCGTGACGCCGAACACGGCCGCGGGCACGAGCATGATCTTCAGGTTCTCGACGGGGTCGACGGTGAACGGCACGTAGGTCCACACCGGCGTCCACTTGAAGTAGATGGACGGCAGCACCACCACCAGCACGGCCAGGCCGAAGTAGGGGACCGAGAGGGCGAGGATGGCCAGCACCCGGCCCAGGTAGTCGGCGGCGCTGTCCTGCCGGGCGGCGGAGAGGATGCCGATGAGCACGCCCAGCACCACCGAGACCAGGATGGTCAGCAGCGCCAGCTCGAGGGTGACGGGGAAGCGCCGGGCGAACTCGTTCAGGATGGGCTGGCGCGTCCAGTAGGAGGTGCCGAAGTCGCCCCGCAGGACGATGCCGCCGATCCAGTCGAGGTACTGCACGTGCACCGGCCGGTCCAGGCCCAGGTCGTGGCGCAGGGCGGCCAGGGTGGGCGCGTAGGCGTGGCCTTCCACCATGCGGGTGGCCACGTCGCCCGGCATGAAGCGCATGAGCGCGAAGACCAGCACGCTCACCAGGAAGAGCGTCGGCACCGCCAGCAGCAGGCGGCGGATGAGGTAGCGCTTCACCGCGGGATCACCGCGCCCTCCAGGGCCCCCGCGCTACTTGTCGAGCCAGGTGTAGAGCAGGCGCATCCCCAGCCCGTAGCCGTCGTGGTGCCGGAAGCCCTTCACGTAGGGTGGGTGCGCCACGTACTGCGGCCACTGCGGCACGTAGACGTAGTAGGCCTTGTCGGCCAGGTAGCGCTGGATGTCGTCCACGATCTGCTTGCGCTTCTTCGGATCCATCTCGCGCCGCTGGGCCACCAGCATCTTGGTCAGCTCGCCGTCGGCCACGTGGCTCTGGTTGGTGGGCAGCTCGGGGTAGAAGCGACCGAAGAGGAAGTCGTCCACCTCGGTGAAGGGTGTGGAGGGGCCCATCGCGGCCTTGTCGTACTTGCCGAGCGCGGTCGTGGAGATGTACTTGCCGTACTCCTCCGGCTTCAGCTCCACCTGGATGCCCACCTTGCCCAGGTCCTCGGCGGCCAGCTCGTAGTAGTTGCGCCACGGCACCACGTAGCCCGGCCAGTGGTAGATGGGCATCGTGAAGCCCTTGGCGTAGCCCGCCTCCGCGAGCAGGCGCTTGGCCTCCGCCGGGTCGTAGCCGACGACGTACCTGGCCTTGGCCGGGTCCATCTTGGCGGCGTCGAGCTTCCAGTCGGTCAGCGCGCAGGGGACCGGGCCCGCGTCCACGCAGCCCTCGCCGAAGAGCAGGGCGTCGTTCCACGACTTGCGGTCGATGGCCAGCGACACCGCGCGCCGCACCCGCACGTCGTTGAACGGCGGCTGGTCGGTGCGCAGGTAGATGAAGCCCTGGCCGATCACCTTGTAGGGCGTGATCGACATCTCGGGGTTGGTCTGCTTGAGCGTCCGCGCCTCCTCCGGGCTGATCCAGCCCCAGATGTGCGGCAGCTCCGCCTTGCCCGCGCGCAGCACGGCCAGGCGCGCCGCCGCGTCGGGCGTGATGTCGATGGTGGCGCCGTCCAGATAGGGCAGGCCCTTCATGAAGTAATTCGGGTTGCGCTCGAAGACGACGCGCACGCCCTTCTCGTACGACTTCAGCACGAAGGGGCCGGTGCCGATGACCGCGTCCGGGTTGTTGAAGTCCTTGAACTTCTCCTCCGCCTCGCGCGGCAGGATGGCGCAGTAGCTCGGGTTCGCCAGGTGGTTCAGGAAGGGCGCGTAGGGCTCCTTGAGCGTGATCTTGACCGTGTGGCGGTCCACCACCTCGATGCCGGTCACCGGCTCGAAGCGGTCGCGGAAGCCGGACTTGGCCATGAAGCGCTCGAGCGAGTACTTCACGTCGTCCGCCGTCACCTCGCGGCCGTTCACCGGCGGCTTGTTGTGGAACTTGACACCTTTACGAAGGTTGAACGTGTACGTCTTGCCGTCCTTGGAGACCGTCCACTTCTCGGCCAGGTCGGGCAGGATCGAGAAGTCGGTGGGCGACTTCTGCTCCGGCCCGTTGGGGAAGCG
>DASRWT010000043.1:0-5905 GCA_035654455.1 Candidatus Nitrosocosmicus sp.
CCCGCCCGATCGTAGTGGTAGGCCCCCGGCTCCACGCCGTCCACCGCATGCACGTTGACGAAGAGCTCCACCAAACCCGCGGGCACATCGGCCGGCCAGCCGCGCGTGGCGTGAAAGAGCGCGGTGGAGAATTCGACGCCGCTGATCGGCTCGCCCGAGAACTGGCGCGTGGACCCGCGGCGCATGACGGTGGCCGTGAGCGAGCGGCCGGCCGCGAGTTTCGGCGGCGGGAGGGAGATACGGGTGAGCTCGGGCGCGGGCGTGGTTGGAGGTGGGCCGGCTGGTGCTTCGCGCCAGTCCTGCACCTCCGCTTCGGAGTCGAAGCTGGAGTTGTAGTAGGCGTCGCGGAGGACGGGGTAGTCCACGTCGGCCGATGAGAGGGGCACCACCGCGTGGTCGAGGAGGCCGACCAGGGGGGCGATGCCGGCGGTGGGGCCCTCGACGCCCACGGGGGCAAGCACGAGCGCGCCTTCCTTCTCGACGTCGATGCCGAGGAGGCCGTTGACGTCGCGCTCGACGAAGCCGGTGACGAGCCGCGCGGGCGTGTCCAGCGCGGCGGCGCAGGAGAGAAGATTGGCCAGGAGGCTCCCCGAGTCCCAGAAGAGGTGCCGGTAGCCGCGCGCCTGGTACTTCCACGTGTTCCGCCAGTAGATGGCGGTGAGGATCACCGTGGCCTGGCGCATCGCGATGCCGTCGTCCGCGGCGGCCACCGCCAGGGCGCCGCGGAAGTCGCCGGCGCGGAGCCGGCGGAGGGCGAAGTCTCCCGGGGAGTAGTGATAGACGCCGGCGTCCAGGCCCGCCACATCGCCCGCGACCACGTAGACCTCGGTCTGGTAGAGCGCCCCCGTGGAGGGCGCGGCGCGGAAGAACTGGCGGCCACCGCCGGGATAGGTCTTGGTCTTGGTGATGCCGGCGGAGAAGAAGAGGAGCGCGGAGAGGCCAGCCAGGTCGAGCCGCGCGCGCCCCTCGCCCGCGCCCCCCAGCGCCGCAAGGGCGTCCAGCTCCAGGGCGGGCAGGTCCCGCGGCAGCGGAATCGGCGGCAGATCGGGATAGATCTTGAACGGCGAGGGCTGGATGTCCCACTCGAGCCGGTGCGCGCTCGCGCGCACGGACTCGGGCGAGTGCGCGGTGCCGTCGTGGTACGCGCGCGCCGACTCGATCGCGCGGTTCACCGCGACAGCCAGCACGCCGGGCGGCGAGGAGGGTCCAGCGGCGAGGCGCCGCCCGAAGATCGGGTGCGAGGCGTACTCTCTGTACGTTGAGCGCCCGGTCGAGGGCGGCAACGAAGCCGATGGGCCCTCATCGGCGGCCGGCTAGAAGGAGTACGGCGGGCGGTACACGCCGCGCTCGGTGATGATGGCGGCGATGAGCTCGGCCGGCGTCACGTCGAAGGCGGGATTGAAGACCGGCGACTCGGCGGGCGCGGTCTGCCGCCCGCCGAGTGAGCGCACCTCGGCGGGGTCGCGCTCCTCGATCACGATGGAGGCGCCCGACGCAATGGCGGGGTCGATGGTCGAGAAGGGCGCCGCCACGTAGAACGGGATGCCGTGGTGGCGGGCCAGCACCGCCACGCCGTAGGTGCCGATCTTGTTCGCGGTGTCGCCGTTGGCGGCGATGCGGTCGGCGCCGGTGACCACCAGGTCCACCTGGCCGCTCTGCATCACCGAGGCCGCGGCCACGTCCGAGATGAGGCGATGGGGGATGCCCTCCTTCACCATCTCCCACGCGGTGAGGCGTGACCCCTGCAGGACGGGACGGGTCTCGTCCACCCAGACGAGCGCGACCTTGCCCTGCGCATGCGCGGCGCGGATCACGCCCACCGCGGTGCCATAGCCCGCGGTGGCCAGAGCGCCCGCATTGCAGTGGGTGAGGATGCGCGCGCCGGCGGGGACCAGCGCCGCGCCGTGCGCGCCCATGGCCCGGTTGGCGGCGAGATCCTCGTCGAGGATGGCCTGCGCCTCCGCGAGGAGGCCCGCGCGGATCTCGTCCAGCGGCCGCCCGCGGCCCGCGAGGATGAGCCGCCGCATGCGCTCCAGGGCCCAGAAGAGGTTGACCGCGGTGGGGCGCGTGGCGCCGAGCCCCTTGATCGCCTCCTCGAGGTCGGCGAGAAGCCCCTCGTAGTCACGCGCGCCGCTCTGCCGTGCCGCGAGCGCCACGCCGAAGGCGGCCGCCACGCCGATGGCGGGCGCGCCGCGGACCACGAGGGAGCGGATGCAGTCGGCCACTTCCGCCCAGGTGGCGCAGCTCCGCTCGACCTCCTCGACGGGGAGCCGGGTCTGGTCCACGAGGACCAGCCGGTCGCCGGCCCAGCGGAGGGGCGTGATCACCGGCGCCGCCGCGTCGAGACGTTCACGGGGCCCGCGGGCCCCGGCCCCGCGGGCGCGCCCAGCCGCAGGCGCACCGCGCCGGCGTCGAGCGAGCGGATGCGAAAGAGCTTGTCGCGCGCGGCGGCGCCGCGGACCAGCTCCACCGTGGAGGGCGCCACCCCGAGGGCGGCGGCGAGGAGCCGCGTCACCGCCAGGTTGGCGCGCCCGTCATGGGGAGGCGCGGCCACCCGGACGCGCAGCGCCTCGTCCCGCCACCCCACCACCTCGTCGCGCGCGGCGCCCGGTTGCACGCGGACGCGCAGCAGCTCCGCCATCCTCTCCGTCAGCCCTCCGAGCCCGCGGCCGGATCGTCCTTGATGTCCTGGTCGAGCATGCGCTGATACATGTCCAGGGTGGCGCGGAGCCCCTCCGCCACCTGGCGCCGCTGACGCTTGAGCTGGAGGATCTCGTTGCGGAGCATGGCTTCTTCCGTCCGGTTGGACTCGAGCAGCTTCTCCCCCTCCAGCTCGGCCTCGCGCAGGATGAGCGCCGCCTCGCGGCGCGCCCCTTCCTTCATCTCCTCGGTGAGCTGCTGGGTGGTGACGAGCGTCTGCTGGAGCACCTTCTCCCGGTCCTCGAGGCCGCGCGTGCGGTCCTCCAGCACCTGGAGCTGCTCCTTCAGCAGCGCGTTCTCCTTGATCAGCGCCTCGTAGTCCTGGGCCACGTCCTCGAGGAAGGTGTCCACCTCCTGGACGTCGAAGCCGCGGAACATTCGCACGGTGAACTGTTGCTGCCGAATGTCCATGGGAGTGATGCGCACGGTTCCCTCCTCAGTACAGCGACGGCAGGACGACCCGCTCGACGAACTGGATGACGACGAGCACGATGAGCGGCGACAGATCCAGCCCGCCCGTCTTCCAGGGCGGCAGCAGGTTGCGAATGGGGCGGAGCACGGGCTCGGTGGCCTTGTGCAGGAACTGGACGATGGGGTTGCGGGGATCCGGGCTCACCCAGGTGATGAGCGCGGCGGCAATGATCACCCAGGAGTACAGGTTCAGCAGCCAGCCGATGAAGTTGACGACGCTATAAGGCAGCATGTCAGCGTGGTTTCCCCAGCTCGCGGGAACGCTGGGTCGCGCGCTCCACCGCCGTGATGAAGGTGCGCCGCACCCCGCCCTCCTCGAGGGCGGCGATCCCGGCGATGGTGGTGCCGCCGGGCGAGGAGACCATGTCCTTCAGCTGGGCCGGATGGGCGCCGGTTTCGAGGATGAGCTTGGCCGAGCCCAGCACGGTCTGCGCGGCGAGGAGCAGGGCGGTGGCGCGGTCGAGGCCCATCTTCACGCCGCCGTCGGCGAGTGACTCGATCACGATGGCCACATACGCGGGCCCGGAGCCCGAGAGCCCCGTCACCGCGTCGAGCGCGTCCTCGTCGAGGAGCACGACCCGGCCCACCGCCCCGAACAGCTCCTGGGCCGCTTCCAGATCGCCCGGCTCCAGCCCCTCCGCGCGCGCGATGGCGGTGGCGCCTTCCAGCACCAGCGCCGGCGTATTGGGCATGACGCGGATGAGGCGCGCGGCCCGGCCCAGGTGGGAGCGAATGGTGGCGGTGGCCACCCCCGCCGCCACCGAGATGAAGAGCTTCGTGCCGTCGGTGACGGAGGCGACCTCGCCCAGCACCGCGCCCATGATCTGCGGCTTCACCGCGAGCACGATCACGTCCGACTCGCGCACGAGCTCGGGGTTGCCGGTCACGCCGCGGATGCCGTACTGCCCCGTGATGTGGGCCAGGCGCGGCGGCAGAGCGTCCGCGGCGAGAATCTTCTCCTTGGGCACCAGCCCGGACTGGAGCATGCCGCGGATCAAGGCTTCGCCCATGTTCCCCGAGCCGAGAAATCCCACCCGCTTGCCCTTGATGCTCACGCGCGCTTCTCCCGTGCCCCAAAGATCGAGGTCCCCACCCGCACCATGGTCGCGCCTTCCTCGATGGCCTGAGCAAAGTCGGCGCTCATCCCCATCGAGAGATGCTCGAGGCCGGCGGCGTCGCGCAGCTCGCGCAGCCGGCGAAAATACGGCCGCGCCGCCTCGGCATCCGCCACCTGCGGCGGGATGGCCATGAGGCCGCGGATGTCGAGATGGGTGAGGCCGCGCAGCTCGTCCAGCAGCGCCTTCACCTCGCCCGGCGCCGCCCCGCCCTTTTGCGGCTCGTCGCCGAGATTCACCTGGAGGAGCCCCTTCACCTTCCGCCCCGCCGCGTGGGCGCGCCGGTCCAGCTCCCGCGCCAGCTCGAGCCGGTCCACGGAGTGGATCCAGTCGAAGAGCATGACGGCGTCGCGCGCCTTGTTGGTCTGCAGCGACCCGATGAGGTGCCAGGGGACCGGCCGGCCCAGCGCGGCCACCTTGTCCTTGGCCTCCTGCACCCGGTTCTCGCCCAGCGCCGCCGCACCCGCCGCCACGGCGGCCTGGATGCGCTCGAGGTCCACCGTCTTCGACACCGCGATGAGCAGCACCTCGCCCGGGGCGCGGCCCGCCTTCCGGCAAGCGCGCCCGATGACTTCCTGCACCGCTTCGAGATTGGCCTTGATGTCCACGTGTGCTCTTGCCCTCTACCCGGCGGCCGGAGACAGCTAAACCCTTGTCCCGCTGGGCGATTCTAGCACGAGCGGGAGCTTGGGCTCAGCCCGGAATGGCGGCCAGGGTCACCAGGCGCCCGCTGCGACCCAGCCGCGTCGAGCCTTCGCGGCGATAGGAAAAGAAGCGATCCAGGTTGCAGGCGGTGCACAGCCGCAGGTTCTCGATCATGGTGCGGTCCACGTCGGCCGCCGTGAGCTGGTCCTCGTTGGCCTGCCAGAGATCAAGCATCCACTTCCCGGGCCCCGCCGGTGTGGTCCATCGCTGCCAGCCCCCGGGGAACGCGGCGCTCAGCTGCTCGATCACGGGCCCGTCCACCTCGTAGCAACAGGGGCCGATGGAGGGGCCGATGGCCACCACGAGACCGTCCGCGGGGGAGCCGGCTTCCACCAGGCGGTCCACCGCGGCGCGGGTCACCGACTGCACGGTGCCGCGCCAGCCCGCATGGACGGCGGCGAGGCGCCGCCCCGCCGGGTCGTAGATGACCAGCGGCAGACAGTCGGCGGTGAAGATCGCCAGCGGCAGCCGCGCGCGCTCGGTGAGGAGGGCGTCGGCCTCACCCAGCCGCCCCTCTCGCTCCGCCACCAGCACCTGGGACCCGTGGATCTGGCGCGCATAGGCGGGGGCCGCCGCGAGCCCCCGCTCGGCGAGCAGCGGCCGGGCCGCGGCGGTGAAGGGCTCGCCCCCATCGGCCGTGCTCGCCACGCCGGGGAAATGCCGCGTGGTGAACAGATGCGGCAATCCCGCGCGCTCGAGGAGGGCGGAGGTGAGGAATGGCGGCGCGCCGACCGCGGTCATGCGGCGAAGGGGGCGCCGCCGGGAAGAAAGCTCGACGGCGACGGGAGCGGGGCGTCCGCGCGGCACACGCCCGCCAGCTGTCCGAGCGCCTCGAGCCGCAGCGTCCGCGACGCGCCGGCCGGCAGGGCTTCCAGCCGCGCCAGCACCGCATCGAGCAGCGGCCAGCCGCCGCC
>DASRWT010000044.1:0-87613 GCA_035654455.1 Candidatus Nitrosocosmicus sp.
CGGCCGCGAGGCCCTCGCCGTCATCGAGCGCGCGGACTACGATGTCATCCTCACCGATCTCATCATGGACGACGTGGGCGGGCTCGAGGTTCTCGCTGCCGCCCAGGGGCGCACGCCCACCCCGCGCGTCCTGCTCATGACCGCGTTCGGCAGCCTCGAGACCGCCATCGAGGCCATGCGGCAGGGCGCTTACGACTATCTCACCAAGCCGTTCAAGCTCGCCGAAGTCACCCTCGCCATCCGCCGCGCGCTGGACGATCAGCGGCTGCGCGCCGAGAACGCGCGGCTCCGCGCCGAGGTGGAGCGGCAGCTCGGCTTCGAGCGCGTGGTGGGCCGCTCGCGCGCCATCCAGTCCCTGCTGGAGCAGGTGCGAGCGGTGGCGGACAGCGACGCCTCCGTGCTCCTCCTCGGCGAGAGCGGGACCGGCAAGGAGCTGGTGGCGCGGGCCCTGCACTGGTCGAGCAGCCGGCGCAGCGGACCCTTCGTGGCGGTGAACTGCGCCGCGGTGCCCGAGTCCCTCCTGGAGTCCGAGCTCTTCGGTCACGAGAAAGGCGCCTTCACCGGCGCCGACCGGAAGCACGTCGGGCTCTTCGCCGCCGCGCACGGCGGCACCCTCTTTCTCGACGAGGTGGGCGACCTGCCGCTCGCCATGCAGGCCAAGCTCCTGCGCGCCATCCAGGAAAAGGCGGTGCGCCCGGTGGGCGGCGCCGAGACCTTGCAGCTCGACCTGCGGCTGGTCACCGCCACCAATCGCGATCTCGCCGCCCTGGTGCCGGAGGGCAAGTTCCGCGAGGACCTCTACTACCGGCTCGCCGTCATCCCCATCCGGCTCCCCGCTCTGCGCGAGCGCCCGGAGGACATTCCGCTGCTCGGCGAGCACTTCCTCCGCGACGCCTCGGAGCGCCTGGGCAAGCGTCTGGCCGGGTTCGCCGCCGATGCGCTCGAGTGGATGCGGGAGTATCGCTGGCCGGGCAACGTGCGGGAGCTGGAGAACGTGGTCGAGCGCGCGGCGGTGCTCGCCGCCGGCCCCATCGTGACCCTCGCCGACGTGCGCACCGAGTTCAGCGTGGAGCCGGCGGTCTCCGCCCTGCGTCCCACCCTCGACGAGCTCGAGCGCCAGTACATCCGGCGGGTGCTCGATGAGGTGCAGGGCGACAAGCAGGCGGCGGCCAAGATCCTCGGCGTGTCGGTACGCACGCTCCAGCGAAAAGAGAAGGAGCTCTAGCGCACCGCCTCGATGGCCAGGCGCAGCCCGCCCAGCATCCGGTCCATCTCGTCGCGAGTGACGTTGAGGGCCGGCATGAAGCGGATGAGCTCGGGCCGCGGGGCATTGAGCAGGAGCCCGGCATTCTCCCAGCCCGGGTGCTTCTCCATCCGGTCGCGCGCATAGGCCACCACCGCGGGGGCGATCTCGGCGCCCAGGTCCACCGCCCGCAAGAGACCCCAGCCCCGCTCGTGCGAGAGCCCGAGCTCACCCACCATGGCGGTGAGGCGCTCCGAGAGGTAGCGGCCGGACGCCGTCACCTCCTCGAGGAACCCCGGGGCCAGGATGCGCTCCAGCACCGCGACTCCCACCGCCGTCATGAGCGGGCTGCCGTTGAAGGTGCCCCCCTGCTCGCCGTGCTCGAAGACCGACACCGCCTCGGTGGCGCAGAGCGCGGCGAGGGGGACTCCCGCACCCAGGCCCTTGCCCAGGGTCATGATGTCCGGCGCCTCCTCGCCGCTCCGCGCGAAGTGCTGGTAAGCGAACAGGCGCCCGGTGCGTCCGACCCCCGTCTGCACCTCATCCACGATGAGGAGACACCGGTGGCGACGGGTGAGCGCCCGGAGCTCGCGGAGGAACTCCACCGTGGCCGGCACCACGCCGCTCTCTCCCTGCACCGGCTCCAGCATCACCGCCGCCGTCCGCTCGCCGATGAGGGCCTCCACCGAGGCGAGGTCGTTCAGCGTGGCCTTGGGAAAGCCGGGGACCTGGGGCGCGAACATGGTGTCCCAGCCCGGCTTGCCGCTGGCGGACATGGTGGCCAGCGTGCGGCCGTGGAAGCCGTGGTCGAAGGTGATGATCTCATGGGCGCCGCCCTTGAAGCGGCGGCCCCACTTGCGGGCCAGCTTGATGGCGCCCTCGTTCGCCTCCGCCCCCGAGTTCGTGAAGAAGGTGCGCTGGAAATCGGAGTGCTCGGCGAGGAGGCGCGCCAGCTTCAGCGCCGGCTCGTTGAAGAAGGCGGGGCTGGGGTTGATGAGGGTCCGCGACTGCGCGGCGAGGGCGTCCACCACCGCGGGCGGACAGTGCCCGAGGCAATTGACGGCCCAGCCCTGGACGAAGTCGAGATAGCGCTTGCCCGCATGGTCGGTGAGCCAGGACCCGCGGCCCTCGACGAACACGATCTCGGGCCGCTCGGTGATCTCCATCAGATGTCCGAAGTCCATCACGCGCCTTTCCGCAGCGCCGGCCGCGACAGCGCCGCCGTGAGCCGGCGGGCCAGCGCGCGAGCGGCCCGCTCGCTCGTTGTGGCAATGAAGACCGTGTCGTCACCCGCGAGGGCCCCGACCGCTTCCGGCAGCGCCGCCTCGTCGAGCGCGTGCGCCACCGGCGGGGCCCCCGCCGCCGGAGTTCTGAGCACCACCACCGTGCCGGCCGCGCGCACCGACAGCACGAAGCCCCGGAGGGCGCGCCCCAGCCGCGCCTCTCGCCGGGGCGCGGGGACGAAGCGCGTCCCCGCGCCCTCCGGCGCCACGTATCCCCGCGGCGTCTTGGCCAGGCCCAGGTCGCGCAGATCGCGCGAGAGCGTGGGCTGAGCCACGCGGAGTCCGCGCCGGCGCAGGAGGCGCTGGAGCTGGGTCTGGGAGCGGACGGGGCCGGACCGGATCAGGCCGAGGATGGTCTGGCGTCGTCGCATCGGCCGCGGATCTGAATGTTCATTCATAGGCATGCATAATCATACATCCGGCACGCCGCGTCAAGTCCCACTCAGGAATATTTCTTGGCGAGGCGGAGAAAGCTGGGAAGGCGGCGGTCACAAGGGGTATCCTGCCCCGACGCATGGCTCGACTCGCGCGCTGGATCGCCACGAGCGGCTTCTCCGCCCTCATCGTCCTCGGCTGGGCCACCGCGCCCATCGACCCGGGGCCGCCGCTGTTCCTCCGCGCGCCGGAGGATGGAACCCCCGCCATGGCCGCCGCCGAGGAGACGCTCCTCCGCCCCCGCGAGACGCTGGAGGCGGCGCTGGTCCGCAGCGGCTTCGTCCGGGCGGAGGCGCGCGAGCTCATCACCCTCCTGCGCGGCGCGGTGGACATGCGGCGCCTGCGTCCCGGCGAGCGCCTGAGCGTCTCGCGCGGCCCCGACGACATCCCCGCCCTGGTCACCTACTGGCGCTCGCCGGTCGAGCGCTACGAGCTCACCCGGGCGGAAGCGGGCTGGGCGCTCCGCGCGGTGCGGGTGCCGGTGGACACGCGCATCGTGCCGGTGGCGGGGCGATTGGCGGATTCGCTGTTCGCGAGCATGGAGCGCCTCGGCGAGGGGCCCGCCCTCACCGCGGCCGTGGTCGGCCTCTTCGAATGGGACTTCGACTTCGCCGCCGACTCGATGCCCGGCGACCACTTCCGTCTCCTGGTGGAGAAGCGCTACGCGGGGGCCGACTTTCTCGGATACGGGGAGATCCTCGTCGCGCAGTACCGCTCCAGCGGCCGCGCGCCGCTGACCAGCGTCGGCTTCGCCGACGGCAACGCCCGCGTCGCCTACTTCGACGCCTCGGGCCGGTCGGTGCGGAAGATGTTCCTGCGCGCGCCGCTGGACTTCACCCGCATCACCTCCGGCTTCTCCCACGCGCGGACGCATCCCATCCTCGGCGGGACCCGCCCGCACCTGGCGGTGGACTACGGCGCGCCGGTGGGCACGCCGGTGCGGGCGGTGGCCGACGGCACCGTGCTGATGGCGGGCTGGCAGGGGGGCAATGGCATCAGCGTCACCGTGCGCCACGCCCGCGGCTACGAGACCATGTACAACCACCTGTCCGTGGCGCTGGTGCGCCCCGGTGAGCGCGTGCGCCAGCGCCAGGTCATCGCCCGGGTGGGCGCCACCGGCCTCGCCACGGGCCCACATCTCGACTACCGCGTGAAGAAGGACGGCCAGTGGGTCAATCCGCTGGGCGAGAAATTCATCCCCGGCGAGCCGGTGCCCGCCCGCCGCCGCGGCGCCTTCGATCGCCACCTGGAGACTCTGATCGAGCGTCTCGACCGCGAAGCCCCGCTCGAGGGCGACAGAGTCCGGTCCTGACGCCTCGCTGAGCGCGCGACAAGCTGTCGCACCGGCGACAACTTGTCCAGTAAGTCCTACCTACCGGTCGTCATTACCTGGGGTCTCGAACATCTAAATATCTAGAATGATTGGATTCTGGGAGCTGTAAAAGCACAGATTTGCTGGCGCGGCCATTGCAGCTTCCCCCAGCCATGCGTAATCCCGACGCAGCCCATGCCGCGCGTCCGTTTGCCCTCACCGGCTGCATCGAGCTTCGCGAGATCCTGGGGCGGCGCGCCCGGGACGAGCGCGAGCTGATGGAAGAGATCGAGCAGGCCCCGGCGGAGAGCATCTACTACCACACCGACAGCGTGTTCCTGCGACGGCCGCTGGTGGCGAGCGCCTACCCGAACGACTTCGCGACCTGGGTGGCCACGCAGATCAGGGACCAGGTGCTGGCGGAGCGGCTGGGGATGGTCGATCCGTTCCTCCTCGGCAATGTCGAGGACCTCCGCGAGGCGCTGCTGAGCCTGCTCGACGATCATCTGGAGCACCTGAACCCCGTGCCCCGGGTGGTCTTCGGGGATCCGTTCTTCTTCGTGCGGTCGCACCTCATCGAGATACCCACCGGGCTGGCCGCCTCCACCCTTCCCGCGCTGCGGGCGGCGCTGGCGGAGGTCGACGTGAGCGCCATCTACCTGCACGCTCTGGACGCCCGCTCGCGACGCGGCATTCCCGGAGGGCAGATCGCGCAGTGGATCGGCGAGGAGCTGGGACTGGACGCACTCGCGGAGCAGGTGGGCAAGCTCAACCCCTATGTGGGCGGGCTGGAGCGGCTGCGCGAGCAGATGCTCGCCCTCCTCGACGCCGAGCTGGGCGCCGCGCCCGCTCACGGA
Organism: Candidatus Nitrosocosmicus sp.; assembly: GCA_035654455.1. GTDB lineage: Bacteria > Methylomirabilota > Methylomirabilia > Rokubacteriales > CSP1-6 > DASRWT01. The sequence continues at coordinate 5,131 of DASRWT010000044.1, forward strand.
GGCGATCGGTGACCGAATCCGCGCTGTCGATCGAGAGCTATCGGGACGTGGCCCCTCGCGGCGCCGTCGATTTCCTGCTCCAGCTCGCCGAGCGGGCGCGGGGGCGGCGCTTCGTGCACGTCAATTCCACTCGCGTGGGCGGCGGGGTGGCGGAGATCCTGCGGCGCCTGGTCCCCCTCATGAGCGAGGTGGGCGTGAAGGCGGAGTGGGAGGTCATCAAGGGCGACCCCGACTTCTTCGCGGTGACCAAGGCCTTCCACAATGCGCTGCAGGGCTACGACCAGGTCTTCACCGACGCGCTGCTCCAGCACTACCTGGAGATCAACCGGAGCAATGCCGAGCGGCTGGACCTCTCCGGCGATCTCGTCCTCATCCACGACCCGCAGCCCGCCGCCCTCATCGAGCGCCGGCCGGCGGAGGGCCGCTGGGTGTGGCGCTGCCATATCGATCTGTCGACGCCGCAGCGCCGGGCGTGGTCCTTCCTGCGGCGGCACGTGCTCCGATACGACGCGGCCATCTTCTCGCTCCCCGCCTTCGCGCAGCAGCTGCCCATTCCCCAGTTCCTCGTCTATCCTTCCATCGACCCGCTCGCCGACAAGAACCGGGCCATGGAGCCGGCCGAGGTGTCCCGGTTGCTGGAGCCGCTGGGCATCCCCGCCGATCGGCCGCTCATCGTGCAGGTGTCGCGCTTCGACCGTTTCAAGGATCCGGTGGGCGTGATCGCCGCCTACCGGATGCTCAAGCGCTATCACGACGCGGTCCTCGTGCTCGCCGGCGGCGGCGCCGACGACGACCCCGAGGGCGCGCGGGTGCTCGCGGACGTGCGCGAGGCGGCGGCGCAGGACAGCGACATCCATATCCTCGACCTTCCCCCCGACGCGCATCTCACGATCAACGCGCTCCAGCACGCCGCCACCATCGTGCTCCAGAAGTCCACCCGGGAGGGCTTCGGGCTCACCGTGGCGGAGGCGATGTGGAAGGGTAAGCCGGTGATCGGGGGGGCTACCGGCGGCATCACCGCCCAGATCATCCCCGGCGTGACCGGCTACGCGGTGAGCTCGGTGGAGGGGGCCGCTCACTGGATGCGCCACCTCCTCGCCCACCCCGAGGCCGCGGCGCGCATGGGCGAGGCGGGGCGCGAGCACGTGCGTCAGAACTTCCTCATCACCCGGCAGCTGCGCGAGTACCTCTCCATCATGGTCCACCTCACCGCGTGATGGCGACGGCAACCGCGAAGCAGGACGTGTCGCGCGGGGCCGCCGCGGCGCGGATCATCATGGTGGTCGAAGACGATCCCGGCATGCGGGCGGTGCTGCGCGACGTGCTGACGGACGAGGGGTTCCAGGTGCACGAAGAGCCGGGACCGGAGCGGGTGCCCGCCGCGGTGGAGCGCATCCGGCCGAGCGCCGTCGTCCTCGACAAGGAGATGCCGGGCAGCAACGGGATCGATCTGCTCGCCGCCCTGCGGCGCCGGCATCCCGGCCTTCCGGTGCTCATCATCACCGCCTTCGGTGGCGCCACCGTGCGCGCGGAGGCGATGGGGGCCGGCGCCGCCGGCTATCTCGAGAAGCCGTTCCGGATGGCCATGCTCCTCGACACGCTCCGCGCCATCACCGAACGGCGCGCGGCGGCGATCGGAGCTCCCGATGCGTGATCCAATGTTTTCCTCCGCGCTCCCGACGCTCGCGGCGGCGCCGTCGGGCCCGTCGCCGGTGGACGTCTGGACCGCGGAGCGGGAGTTCCCCGAGGCCTTCCTCGTCAATCCGTACAACCTGGATGGCACCGCGGAGCGGCTCGGTGCCGCCCTCACGATGCCGGAGCCGCAGCGGCGAGAGCGCATGACGCGCCTTCGCGAGCGCGTGCTCGAGTGGAACATCTATCGCTGGGCCGGCGAGATGCTCGATACCGTGCTGCGCCTGCCCGACCCGGAGGTTGTCTCATGAGAGCTCCGTCGCCCCCTGCCCTGCTCGCCACCGAAGTTCGGGAGGCCGCGCGCGAGCGTGGCGCGCTGCTGATCATGGCCGACTTCGACGGCACGCTGGCGCCGATCGCGGACACCCCGGGCGAGGCGCGACTGGCTCCGCCCGCCCGCAAGGTGATGGCGCGCCTCTCCACCGCACCCGGTGTCGGGCTGGCGGTGATCTCCGGCCGCGATCTCCGTGACCTCACCACGCGGATGGACCTGCCCGGCATCACCCTCGCCGGCTGTCACGGGCTCGTCATCGAGGGGCCCGGCATGAGCTTCACCCATCTGCAGGCCGCGGAGTGCCGGCAAATCCTGAAAACCCTGGCCGTCGACCTCGTGGAGCGGCTGAGCGGCCTGCGGGGCGTGGAGGTCGAGCCCAAGGAGTTCGGGGTGGCCGTGCACTATCGTCGCGCCTACCCGTCGGACCTCGCCGAGGTGTTCTTCCAGGTGGAGGAGGCCCGCGAGGCCAACGCGCCCCATCTCACCACCCGTCCCGGCAAGAAGGTGCTCGAGCTGGTGCCGAACGTGCCGTGGAACAAGGGCGAGTGCGCGCTGTGGATTCGTGACCGCTGGGCGCGCACCCAGTCCCTCGACCCCGCAGTGGTGTATCTCGGAGACGATGAGACCGACGAGAGCGCGTTCCAGGCGCTCCGCGGCAAGGCCCTGACCGTCCGTGTCGGCTCCGGGCATCGCGGCAGTCGGGCCGCCCGCTGGGTCACCGATGTTTCCGCCGTCCACCGTTTCCTCGCCGCCCTCGCTCCGCCGGAGAGCGTGGAGAGCGAGACGCGCGAGGCGCCGCGCATCACCCCCGAGCCGGCGCGGGGCGCTCAGGAGTCTGCGTGACTCAAGTCGCATGAGCGATTTTCACCAGACCGGCGTCATCACCACCCTGCACCGGCTGGGTCCGGACAACCTCGACACGCTCGAGCGTGACCTGGAGAAGACGGCCACCCTCAGGCCGGTGGGGCTGGTGCTTCCGTGCCTGGCCGCGGAGCTGGACACTCCGGCCCTGCCGCGCATCGTGGACGAGCTCAAGGAAGTGCGATACCTCGAGGAGGTGGTGGTGGCGCTCGGTCACGCCAGCGAGGAGCAGTTTCTCGCCGCCCGCCACTTCTTCTCCCAGCTCCCCCAGCGCACCACCGTGCTCTGGGTCGAGTCGAGCCGAACACAGGCGCTCCTCCGGGAGATGGAGGAGCGCGGGCTGTCCGTGGGCCAGGACGGGAAGGGACGCTCGGCCTGGCTCTGCTACGGCTATCTCCTCGCGCGCGGCCGGTGCGATGTGATCGCCCTGCACGACTGCGACATCCTCTCGTACCGGCGCGACCTCCTCGCGCGCCTCGTGTATCCGGTGGCGAATCCCCGGCTCGGCTACGACTTCTGCAAGGGCTACTACGGCCGCGTCACCGAGCGGCTGTACGGGCGGGCCACCCGGCTCCTCGTCACCCCTCTCATCCGCGCGCTGGGACGCTTCGTGGGGACGGATCAGCCCTTCCTCGCCTTCATGGACTCCTTCCGGTACTCGCTGGCGGGGGAATTCGCCATGGCCGCGTCGCTGGCGCGCGTGAATCGCATCCCCGGCGACTGGGGACTCGAGGTGGGCACCCTGGCCGAGATCTACCGCAACGTGGTGCCGGGACGGGTGTGCCAGGCCGATCTCTCGGACAACTACGAGCACAAGCATCAGGCGCTGAGCGCCGATGACCCGAAGAAGGGGCTCATGCGCATGGCGGTGGACATCACCACCTCCCTTCTCCGCACGCTCGCCGAGGAAGGGGTACCCGTCTCCGAAGCGCTACTCAAGAGCCTGCCCGTGACCTATCTCCGCGTGTCGCGCGAGATCATGGCGCGTCACGAGAGCGATGCGCTGATCAACAGCCTGGTCTTCGACGCGCACGAGGAGGGCCAGGCGGTGGAGGCCTTCGCCCGCGCGGTGCGGCTGGCCTCGGACCACTACCTCGCCGATCCGATGGGCGGGCCCGTCATCCCGAGCTGGAATCGCGTGCTCGCGGCGATGCCGGATGCCTTCGATCGGCTGGTCACCGCGGTGGAGAAGGACAACGGCTAGCCTTCCCGCCGGTGAGATACTGGCGGGGTGCTTCGCCGGACGTCGGGCTCCAGTCTCTGCTATCGCTGCGGCCGTCTGAATCGCGTCGACGCCGACCGCTGCTTCTACTGCGCGGCTCCCCGTCCGGGGCTCTGGGGCTGGGGCCATCTGCTCGGGCGGATGGGCGCGGAGCTGGACCTCGCCCGCCTCGTCACCGTGGCCTGCGTGGTCCTCTACGTGGCGTCACTCGGCCTGGATCCGGGGGCCATGTTCCAGGGGCGGGGACCGTTCTCCCTGCTCGCTCCCAGCAGCAGCGCCCTGCTGGCGCTGGGCATGACGGGCGCGTTCCCGTGGGGGGCCGGCCGCTGGTGGACCCTCCTCACCGCCATCTATCTCCACGGGAGCCTGCTCCACTGCCTCTTCAACGTGCTGTGGATCCGTCAGCTCGCGCCCGGGGTCGAGGAGGCGTACGGGCGCGCCCGCGCCTTCCTGATCTTCACCGCGAGCGGCGTGGCGAGCTTCGTCCTCTCCAATGCGCTGGGCATTCCCTTCACCATCGGCGCCTCCGGCGCGGTGTTCGGGCTCCTCGGCGCCATGGTGCAGTTCGGCCGGAGCCGCGGGGGCACCTACGGGGTGGCGGTATTCCGTCAGTACTGGCAGTGGGCGCTGGTGCTCTTCGTGATGGGCTTCCTGATGCCCGGGGTCAACAATGCCGCGCATGCGGGCGGCTTCGTGGGCGGCTTCCTCGCCGGGCTGCTGCTGGGGAACGCCGGCACGCGGCCGGATCGCCCCTGGCATACGCTCGCCGCGGGGCTGACCGCGCTGCTCACCGTGGCCGGCTTCGCTCTGGCCCTCTGGACCGCCTTCGCCGCCTAAGGCCGGCGGGGCGCGAAGGCTAGTCCTCCGGCGTCGCCTCGCGTCGAAACGCCACGATCTGCTCGGGCAAGCCGAACACCCGCACTCGATCTCCCGAGCGGAGAACGGTCTCGGCGGAGGGGTTCACCGTGGTGCCTCCGTCCCCGTGCGTGACCGCCACCACGGTCACTCCCAGCCGCTCGCGGATGCGCGCCTCGCGCAGCGACTGATCGGCGAGGGCGCCCACCCCGAGCGTGACTTCGGCGAGCTGGGGCAAGTGGTCACGGCTGGACGCCTCGGTATCCGCGCCGGTGACCATGGCCTGGTGGAAGCGGTCGAGATAGGCGAGCACCCGGTCCTGCGGGAGCGCCAGCCGTCGGAGGGCATGACGGATCAGGGTGGCGGCCGCCTCTACCTCGGGCTGGATGATCTCGGTGGCGCCCGCGCGGAGCAGCGCGTCGAGCGCGGCCGGATCGTGGGAGCGCACGAGGACCGGCGAGTCCCGGTTGAGGATGCGGACGTTCCGCACCACCATGTTCGCGCGATTGATCTCGGGGATCGCGACGACCACGAGGGTGGCGCCGGCGGCGCCGGCCCGCTCCAGCACCCGGCGGCGGGTGGCGTCGCCGAACACGCAGGGCACGCCCCGCTCCCGAAGCCCGCGAATGATGCCCGCATCGGGCTCGATGACGACATAGGGCTGCTCGAAGCTGTCAAAGGCCTCGCCGATGGCGCTGCCCACCCGGCCGAATCCGCAGAGCACCACGTGCCCCGACGGTGGCCCCGCCTCCCGCGCCCGCGACCGGCGGGGGCGGCCGCGGCCGAGCCGGAGGCGGCCGATCCAGGCCGGGCTCACGCGCATCAACGCCGCGTTGATCAGGATGGTGAGGAGGGAGGCGGCGAGGATGGCGTTGTAGATGTCGGGGCCCACGTGACCCGCGTTCCGCGCCACCTGCACGAGGACGAAGGAGAACTCGCCGATCTGGGCCAGGCCCACGCCCACGAGGGCGGCGATGGACAGTGGCTCCCCGAAGAGCCAGACCACGCCGGTCCGGAGCACGGCCTTGCCGGCCACGATGAGCGCGACCAGCACGATGAGGACCGGCAAGTTGTCGAGCACGGTGCGCGGATCGATGAGGCCGCCCACGGTCACGAAGAAGAGCGCCCCGAAGGTGTCGCGCAGCGGCAAGAGGCGCGCCAGGGTCTCGTGCGCATAGTCCGACTCGCTGATGATGAGGCCGGCGAGGAAGGCTCCCAGGGCGAGCGACAGCCCGACCGCCTGGGTGAGCGCGGCGGTGCCCAGCCCGATGGCGAGGGCCACCAGGAGGAAGAGCTCGGCGCTGCGCATCCGCGCCATCTGGTTCAGCAGCGGGGGAATCACCCGCGACACCAGATAGAGGAAAGGAACGAGGATGAGGCCGGCCTTGCCCAGCGCCAGCGCAATGGTGACGAAGCGCCCGGGCTCGAGCTCTCCCAGGCTCGGGAGCAAGACCATGAGGGCCACCGCGGCGAGATCCTCGACCAGGGACAGCCCCATCATGATGCGCCCGTGGTGGGAGTGCAGCTCGCCCCGATCGAGGAGGAGCCGCGCCAGCACCATGGTGCTGGACACCGAGATCACCACCCCCACTGCCAGGCTGGGCAGCACGCCCCAGCCGAGCAGCACGCCGGTGCCGGTCCCCATCCCGATGAACAGCAGCACCGCCAGCGGGCCTCCCAGGAGCGCGATCCACTTGACCCGCATGAGATCGCGGACCGAGAACTCGAGCCCGATGGAGAACATGAGCAGCACCACGCCGATCTCCGCGAAGAGGTCGAACGAGCGCGGATCGCTCACGGAGGGGCCCGGCGTGAAGGGGCTGATGAGGAGTCCGCCGAAGACATAGCCGAGAATCAGGGGCTGGCGCAGCGCCCACGCCAGCGATCCCCCCACCACGGCGGCGAGGAAGACGAAGGCGAGATCGGTGAAGACGTGCGGGTCCGAAACCATTGAGGCAATCTAGCATGCGCGGCGCGACGTTCCCTTCACTCTGGGGCCGCGCGGCGCCTCCGGAGGGGGCTTGCCGCCCCTGGCCGATTGGGTTAGACCTGACCTGCGGGGTCAGCCGGACTCGCAAGGAGAGACCGATGCCCGAACGCGCAAAAGCCAAGGCCCCCGCCGCCTCGGTGGGTCGTCAGATCAAGGAGCTCGAGGCGCGGCTGGCCCAGCTCGAGGCGACGCTGGCCGAGGTGCGGTCCGAGGCCGGCAGCTCGAGCGGCGCCACGCGCCTCCGCCTGGAGCGCGTGGCGGAGGCGATGGCCGAGCGGATTGCCGCCACCAGAGCGACGCTCGGCGACTCCGTGACCCGCGTGAGCCGGGCGCTGTCGAGCTCGCGGGCGCGCGTCGAGCGCGAGGTCTCCGTGCTCACCCGCGGTTTCCGAGCCGGCGTGCGCGCGGGCCGCGCGGCGTATCGGGCGAAGAAGCGGGGGTAGAATTCGCTTGGAGGCCTCCCGCGGGAGGCCGACAATACCGAGATGCGCTACGTCCTCCTCTGCCCCGACGACCTCCTCGAGCACCTCGCCGCCGGCACCACCTTCCCGGGCGATGCGCCGGTATATCTCGTGTCGAGGCCCAGGCTGCGGGCGCGCCTGGCCCGGTCGGGCGCCTCGGTGGTGGCCGGCGATCCCACGGATCCCGATGCCTACCGAAAGGCGGCAAAGCACCACCGCGGCGCGGTGATCGCGGCGGCGCCCCCGTCCCGCCTGGCCCGCGCGGTGGCGGCCGCGCGCGAGGCATTCCCGGACGGCCCCGTGCTCGCGGTGACGGATGACGGGCGCGCGGTGCCGGGGGCCACCACGGTGCCGCTGGGCGCCCTCGGCGAATCGCTCATTCGTCCCGCCCTGGACCGCGCCTGCGGCCGGGCGCGCGTGGAGCGCATCCGCGAGCACTTCGCGGAAGCGGAGCGGGTGCTCATCCTCATGCAGGACGACCCCGACCCCGATGCCATCGCCTCCGCGCTGGGATTGAAGACCCTGCTGGGCCGCACGCGGACCTCGGCGCCGCTCTGCACCTTCGGCACCATCACGCGGCCGGAGAACGTGGCCATGTGCAAGATCCTCGAGATCGAGGTCGAGGAGATCAGCGCGCGCGAGATCGACCAGTTCGACCGCGTGGCGATGGTGGACGTGCAGCCGTCCTTCCTCGAGGAGCGCTTCGCCGACGTGGACCTCGTGATCGACCATCACCCCGTGGAGCGGCCCATCAAGGCCCATATCAAGGACGTGCGGCCCGCCTATGGCGCCACCTCCACCATCCTGGTGGAGTACCTCCGCGCCGCCGACGTGAAGATCAGCCAGCGGCTGGCCACCGCCCTCCTGTACGGGATCAAGTCCGACACCCTCGGCCTGGAGCGCGGCGGCACCAAGGCCGACCTGGACGCGTTCGCGTACCTCTATCTCCTCGCCAATCACAATGCCATGCGCCGCATCGAGCGGCCGGAGCTGACCGAGACCGCGCTGGACGCTCTCGCCCAGGGGCTGGCCCGGCGCCGGGTGCTCCATGGCGTCTTCTTCTCCCACCTGGGCGCGGTGGCGGTGGCCGACCTCGTCCCGCAGTTCGCCGACTTCGGGCTGCAGGCCGAGGGCGTGGAGTGGTCGGTGGTCTCGGGGGTGGTGGGGGGCGAGGTCCACATCTCCATCCGCAACGTCGGCTATGTCCGGAGCGCGGGCGAGGTCGCGCGCGCCGCCTTCGGCGACCTGGGCTCCGCGGGCGGACACCGCACCATGGCCAAGGCAGTGATTCCTCTCGCGCGTCTCGGCGTCGAGGATGGACGCGGCATCCAGGACCGCGTGGTCCAGCGCTTTCTGCGCGCGCTGGGCGTCAACGGCAGGGGGTAGCAGCGGGTGGTGGCGGTCTATGTCCTCCTGGTGCTGGTCGGAGCGGCCACCGCGATCTTCACCGTCCAGAACACCGACCCGGTGGTGATTCGCTTCATCGGCTGGCGCGTGGAGGGCATGCCGCTGGCCTTGGTGATTCTGCTCTCCCTGCTGGTCGGTCTCTTCATCGGATCCACCGTAGGCGTGATCCAGCAGCTCCGGCTCCGCGCGCGCATCCGGCAGCTCGAGCGTATTCCGCCCTCCGGCGCGCCGCCCACGGCGCCGCCGCCGCTGGCCTGAAATGGAGCAGGACACCACCGCGAAGCTCGGCGAGACCATTCGCGACCTCCTCGACGGCGGCCGCCACGAGCGCCTCGCCCAGGTGCTGGAGGAAGCGCACGCCGCCGATATCGCGGCCGCGCTCCGCGATCTCCCCGTCCCCGAGCAGGTCACGCTGTTCCGCCTCCTGAATCGCGAGCAGGCGGGGGCGGTGCTGTCGGAGCTGGACGATCAGCCCCTGCTCGAGCTCGTGCGCGCGCTGGACGAGGCCGAGATCTCCGGAATCCTCGACCGCATGCAGCCGGACGACGCGGCCCAGGTCATCGAGGAGCTCCCCCAAGAGCAGGCGGAGAAGGTCCTCGATCTCATGAAGGAGCAGCAGTCCGAGGACGTCCAGGAGCTGCTCGAGTACGGGGAGAAGACCGCCGGCCGCATCATGTCGCCCGACGTGCTCTCCGTGCACGAGTACGCCACCGTGGCCCAGGCCATCGACCACGTCCGCAAGGCCCCCGCCGCCCAATCCGCCCACTACCTCTATCTGGTGGACGACCACGACCACCTGGTCGGGGTGCTGCCCCTGCGGCGACTCCTCACCGCGGATCCCGCCACGCCCATCCGGCTTCTCGCCCAGGAGGACGTGGTGACGGTGACGCCGGACACCGATCAGGAGGAGGTGGCGCGCCTCGTCGCCAAGTACGACATCGTGACGCTCCCGGTGGTCAACCGCGACCACCGCCTCCTCGGCGCCATCGCGGTTGACGACGTCATCGACGTCATCCGCGAGGAAGCGACCGAGGACATCCAGCGTCTCGCCGGCGCCGCCGGCGACGAGACGGTCTTCGACTCGCCCTCCGTGGTCTTCCCCCGGCGGCTGCTGTGGCGGTTCATCAACCTCGCCACCGCCATCCTGGCCGCCTCGGTCATCGGCCTCTTCGAGGATTCCATCAAGTCCCTCGCCACTCTGGCCATCTTCATGCCCATCGTGGCTTCCATGGGGGGCATCGGCACCACCCAGACCGCGACCGTGGTGGTGCGGGGACTCGCCCTGGGCGACATGACCTCGGCCCATCTCTGGCGGGTGCTCAAGAAGGAGCTCTGGCTGGGGCTGTCCACCGGCGCCGCCAACGCGGTGGTGATGGCGGTGATCGCCTATGTGTGGAAGGGCCAGCTCCTCCTGTCCCTCATCATCGGGACCGCGCTGGTCGTCAACATGATGGTGGCGGCGGTGGTGGGAGTCACCATACCCATAGCTCTCAAGATCTTTCGGATCGACCCGGCCATTGCGTCCAGTGTTATCATCACGACATTCACGGACGTATGCGGGTTCTTCTCCTTCCTCGGGCTGGCCACGCTGCTCATCAAATTCCTCCTGTGATTCCAGGAGGTAAGAAAGCACTTGGCAAGCCCGCGGGCCCTGTGATAAACCTTCGCACGTTGGCCTGCGCCTCACGGGACCGACGGTACCAGGGAGGGCTTCGAGCGTGGACGTAGCGCTGGAAAAACGACAGGTCAAGCGAGCCTACAAGCTGTACGCGCCGGCGTACGATCTGGTCTTCGACTGGATCTTCCATCCCGGTCGCGAGGCTGCGGTCAGGCTGTGCGACATCCGTTCCGGCCACCACGTGCTCGAGGTGGGCATCGGCACCGGGCTCAATCTTCCCCTCTACCCGAAGTGGAGCCGCATCACCGGGATCGATCTCTCCGAGGAGATGCTGCGCAAGGCGCAGGAGCGGGTGCGCGAGCTGGGGCAGACGAATGTGACGCTGCGGGCGATGGACGCCACCGTCATGGAATTCCCCGACAACGAATTCGACTCGGCCCTGGCCACCTATACCATCAGCGCGGTGCCGGATCCGGTGGGCGTGCTGCGCGAGATGCAGCGGGTGGTGAAGCCGGGCGGCAGCATCGTGGTGCTCAATCACTTCCGCAGCGACCGGCGGGTGGTGGGGCGCATCGAGGACCTGGTGGCGCCCGTCTGCACGCGGCTGGGATGGAAGTCCAATCTTCTGCTGGAGCCGCTCCTGGAGCGGGTCGGGCTCACCCCCGAGATCTCCGCCAAGGTCAATCTCTTCAACGGCTGGCGCCTGATCAAGTGCACGAACCGGAAGTAGCGCCGTAGGCGGCCAACCACCCGAGCCGCCCCCGCAAAGCCGGCGCGTTCGCCGCTACTTCGGTCGGGCGAGCCCCATCAGGCTGACCGCATCGCGCACCGGATCGTAGTCGGCGTCGGCGGCCTCCTCGAAGCCGTCGATGTTGTAGATGTTCTTCAGCACCGCCGCATGCTCGGGGCCCTTCATGGCCAAGAGCGCCGCCTTCACGCGCGCGATCACGTCGGGAGGGAGTCCGGGCCGCGCGCAGATCCCGGCCTCGGGAATGGGCGGCGTCTCGCCCACGAAGCTCAGCCGGGCGATGAGGGCGGGATCCTTCAGCTCCACCTCGGGAGACTTGTCGAAGGAGGCCGCCGCGTCCACGCGGCCCTGGATGAGCGAGCGCAAGGCGGACTCGTGCGTCCCCGCGAACAGCGCCTCCTTGAAGAAGGTCCTGGGGTCGCGATCGCGGACCAGCCCCTGCTTGATGAGGAGCATCATCGGGTAGATATAGCCCGAGCTCGAAGCGGGATCCACGAAGGCGACGGTCTTGCCGCGCAGGTCCTCCAGGCGCTGGATCCCACTGTCCCTGCGCACGTAGAAGCGCGCGGTATAGGCGGTCTTCCCCTGCCAGATGTCACGGACCAGGATGAGGCAGCCGGCCTCACGGTTGGCGAGCACGTAGCCCACCGGATGCACGAAGGCCAGATCCACCCGGCGACTCCGCAGCGCTTCCACCACCCCCGCGTAGTCGGACGCCACCTGCGCCCGCATCGGCACGCCGGAGAGGCGCGTGATGGTCCGGACGAAGGCATCGCCCGCCTCCTGGAGCGCGGCGGGGTCGCGCGACGGGGTGAGCGCCATCGTGAGCGGGGCGTCGGCGGCTCGCGCGGGCGCCGGGAAGCTCCCCCACCCCGGCAGGGTGAGGGCCATCGCGGCGAGGATGATGGCGCAGGGGAGCCGCAACGGGCGGGATCGCATCACAGGGCGGTCGCGTCTCCTCGCATGGCCCCGGACTCGTCGTCGCGGCGAATCCCCCACCCGGCCAGCCGCGCCAGGAGCGTATTCCGGTGCACGCCGAGGCTGCGGGCGGCCCGGCTCTGGTTCCAGTTTTCCCGCTCGAGCGCGCGCAGGATGTACACCTGCTCGAATCGGTCGCGCGCTTCCTTCAGGGACAACGGAAGCGACTGGGGCGCCCCCGCCGGCCCGCGCGCCGGCTCGTCGTGGATGGCCAGGTCGAGCGGAAGGTCGTCCAGGCGGATCACCGCGCGGGTGGCCAGGGCCACGCTGCGCTCGATCACGTTCTCGAGCTCGCGGACATTGCCCGGCCAGTCGTAGGCGGCCAGCGAGGGCAGCGCGCCGCGGGAGATGCCGCGCACGTCCTTCTTGAACTCGCGCGCGTACTTGCGGATGAAGTGCTCCACCAGGATGGCGATGTCGTCCTTCCGCTCGCGCAGCGGCGGGATCGACAGCGTGGCCACGTTGAGCCGGTAGTAGAGGTCCTCGCGGAAGGCGCGCGCCCGCACCAGGGAGCGGAGATCCACATTGGTGGCGGCGATCACCCGCACGTCCACCGGAATGGTCTTGGTGCCCCCCAGCCGCTCCACCTCGCGCTCCTGCAGGGCCCGCAACAGCTTGGCCTGGAGATCCACCCGCAGGCTGCCCACCTCGTCCAGGAAGAGCGTGCCCCCGTGGGCGAGCTCGAAGCGGCCGAGCTTGCGCGCGTGGGCGCCGGTGAAGGCTCCCTTCTCGTGGCCGAACATCTCCGACTCGAAGAGCCCGTCGGGAATGGCGGCCACGTTGACGGCGACGAAGGGCGCGTCGCGGCGGGGGCTCTGGCGGTGCACCGCGCGCGCCACCAGCTCCTTGCCGGTCCCGCTCTCTCCGGTGACGAGCACGGTGGCGTGGGTCTGCGCCACCTGGGCGATCTGCTCGTAGAGGCGAACCATGGCGGGGTGGCGGCCCACCAGGGAATCGAAGCCGTGGGCGCGATCCAGCTCGGCGCGGAGATAGCACACCTCGCGCTCGAGAACCCGCTGCTGCGCCGCCTGCCGCACCAGGAGGTGGATCTCGTCCACGTCGAAGGGCTTCACGATGTAGTCGTAGGCGCCCGCCTTGATGGCGTCCACCGCGGTGCGCACGTCCGGCACCGCCGTCATCAGGATCACCGCGATGGAATCGTCCAGGGCCAGTATCTTGGGCAGCACCACCGGGCCGCGCTCGCCCGGCAGCCGCACGTCGAGCATGGTCACGTCCACACGCCGCGAGCGCACCAGCGCCAGGCCGGCGGCGCCGTCCTCCGCCTCCAGGACCTCGAAGTCGTGCGTGAGGATCTCCCGGAGCGACTCGCGCACCCCGGGCTCATCGTCGATCACCAGCACCACGGGGTGCGGCCGGTAGACGTGCGTGGGATCGGGCTCGGCGGACACGGGGCTCAGGGCTCGGACTTGAGCACGACGTACTCGTTCCCGCCGCCGCCCCGCTGGACGTACACGGGCACCACGTCGCCCGGGCGCACCGCCGTCATGGACTCGCGGAAGCTGTCCACCCCGGTGATGGGACGCCGGTTCACCTCGAGGATGGCGTCACCGGGCCGGATGCCGGCCTCCGCGCCCGCGCTGCCCGCCTTGACGTCCGTGACCACCACGCCCGCGCGAGCCGAGAGGCCGAAGCGGTCGGCGGCCTCCGCGGTGAGCGGCTCCACGGTGAGGCCGAGACGCTCCTCGCGCGGCAGGGCCCCCACCGCCAGCTCCTCCGAGGGCTGCTCGCCGATGCGGACCGACAGCGAAGTGAGCCGCTTGTCGCGAATCACGGTGAGGGCGGCCGCCTTGCCCGGCTCCACGGCGGCGACGCGCTTCTGGAGGTCGGTGACTTCCTTGATGGGCGTTCCCGCGAACTCCACGATGACATCGCCGGCGCGCATCCCCGCGCCCTCCGCGGGCCCGTCCTTCATCACGTCCGACACGACCACGCCGCCGGCGTCCGGAAGGCCGAAGCCCGCGGCGAGGTCCGGGGTCAGATCCTGGATCACGATGCCCAGCCACCCGCGCACCACGCGCCCGCGGGCGATGAGCTGGCCCATGACCTCGCGCGCCATGTTGATGGGAATCGAGAATCCGATGCCCTGGCCGGTGGCGACGATGGCGGTGTTGATGCCGACCACGCGGCCCTGCAGATTGAGCAGGGGCCCGCCCGAGTTGCCGGGATTGATGGAGGCGTCGGTCTGGATGAACGCCTCGTAGGTGGCCACGCCCACGCGGGTGCGGCCGGTGGCGGAGATGATGCCAACCGTCACCGTGCGGTCGAGCCCGAACGGATTGCCGATCGCCACCGCCCACTGCCCCACCTTTAGCCGGTCGGAGTCGCCGAGCTCCGCCACCGGGAGCGAGCCGGGGGGCGCTTCGATCTTGAGCACCGCCAGGTCGGTCTTGGCGTCCCGGCCCACCAGCGTCGCCTTGAACTTGCGGTCGTCCGACAGCCCCACCTCGATCTCGGTGGCGGTTTCCACCACGTGGCTATTGGTGAGGATGTAGCCGCGCGGGTCGACGATCACGCCGGATCCGCTCGCGCGACCCTCGTCGCGGGGGGACCGGCGCCGGAAGAAGCGGTCGAAGAACTCCTGGCCGAAGAAATCCTTGAAGCGCTCTTCCATCTCCGGGCGATCGGGCACCTCGGACACGGCGGGAGTACGCTTGGACTTGACGTTCACGTTGACCACCGCGGGCATCACGCGATCGGCCACGGAGACGAAGGCCGTCTCCAGCGCCTCGAGGATCCGGCCCGGCTCGGGAGTGGCGGGCGCCGGCCGCTGGGCGGGAGCCGAGGCGGGCGACAGCAGCGACAGCGCGACGAACGCGAGCGTGCCGAGCGCGCCGGAAGTGAAGATCCTACGGACGATGATCATGGGAACTGGCCTCCGGCGGCCATCTTACCCTCGCGCGATGGGCACCGCCAGCGGAGAAGCGAGTGTCACCTCGAGGATACGGCGCGTGTCCTCGGTGACCGGCGCCGCGCGGCCTCGGCGGAGCCCCGCCACCCAGATGATCTCGCCGTCGGCCTCGAGGAGCGGGATGCGCGACCGCTCCCAGCGCGGCACGCCCGCGTCGATGAGAAAGGTCTTGAGCCGCCGCTCTCCCGGCCCTCCCCACGGCAGGAACCGGTCGCCGGCGCGCCGCGCCCGCACGGTGAGCCGCGCGGGAACGCGATCGGCATCGAACTCGGCGTGCGCGGGATCCCGCGCCGGCGCCCAGCCCGCGGGACGGAGGAAGCAGCGCGCGGACAGCCGCGCGCCCAGCTCGGGCAGCGCCATCTCGCCCGGCACCTGCCAGACGCGCTCGCGCAGGTCGTCAGGGGGGACGCCCCCCACTCGCACCCACGGCCCGCTGCGCTCGCAGCGCACGCGCCCGAGCCGCGCCGCGCGCGGCCGGCCCCCGTCGAGCAGGCGGCGCAGGGCGCGCTCGCCCGCCGCCCGCTGCGCGCCGCCGCCGCCGAGGCCCGCCGCCGCCGCGCGCAGAACCTCGGCGGCGAGCTCGCCGGGCAGGCGCTCGAGCTCCCGCGCCGGCAACACGACGGCGCCGGACGCGGCGCGGCCGATCGCCACCGCGATCGCGCGCGCCGCCGTCTCCAGCGCCGCCTCCGCCGCGCGCGCCCGCTCGGCGCCGCGCGTCAGCCACTCCACCGCGTCCGACTCCCAGCGCGCCACCAGGAACGGCAGCACGTCGTGGCGGATCCGGTTGCGCGTGAACCGGGGATCGGCATTGGTGGCGTCCTCTCGCCAGCCGATCCCGCGGGCGAGCAGGTGCGCCTCGACGACGTGCCGGCGGGTCTCCAGCAGCGGCCGGATATAGGGCCCGCGCACGGGCGCGATGCCGCCGAGCCCGCGCGGGCCGGCCCCGTCGAGCAGCCGCATGACCACGGTCTCCGCCTGATCGTCGGCGGTGTGCCCGGTGGCCACGCAGGCGGCGCCGGCGGCGGTCGCCGCGCGCCGGAAGGCCGCATAGCGCGCGCGGCGCGCCGCCGCCTCGAGCCCGTCCCAGGCTCCGCCCGCCGTCGGCCGCGCGATCTCCACCCGCTCGACGCGGAGCGGAATGTTCCAGGCGCGGCAGAGGTCCGTCACGAAGGCGGCGTCCGTCGCCGACTCGGGGCGAAGACCATGATCGACGTGGACGGCGTGCAGGGTGAGGTCCAGCGCGGGCGCGAGCGCGCGGAGGGTGTCGAGGAGCGCGACGGAGTCGGCGCCGCCGGATACCGACGCCAAGACGACTTCGCCGCCGCGGAGCATCCCGTGGCGGCGAATGGTGGCGAGACAGCGAGCGGGCAGGCTAGTGGCGGTGGTCACATTCCGACTGCAGCCCCACCCAGACCTCGCCGTCCTCGAAGAACTCCTTCTTCCAGATCGGCACCGTCTCCTTGAGGGTGTCGATGGCGAAGCGGCAGGCGTCGAAGCCCTCGCCCCGGTGGGCGGTGGACACCGCGATGAGCACGCTCGACTCGCCGATCTCGAGCCGTCCCACGCGATGGACGAGGGCCAGCCGCCGGATGCCGGGGTATCGCTGGCGCGCCGCCGCCGCGATCTCCCGCATCTTGGCCACCGCCATCGGCGCATGGGCCTCGTACTCGAGGAACTTCACCCGGCGCCCGCCGGTCTGGTCGCGCACCACGCCCGAAAAGAGCACCACCGCGCCCGCGCCCGGATCCTCCACCGCGGCGACCAGGGCCTTCTCGGAGAGCGGCGCCGCCACCAGGTCCACCAGATCGTCGGATCCGCCGCTCACGGGCGGAAAGAGGCAGAGCTCCTCCCCCGGACGGAGGGAACGCTCGGGCCCGACATAGTCATTGCCCACCGCGAACAACGTGAAAGGGCGGTACGCCGAGAGGGAGGGGAACCGGCTCGTCACCGCCTCCCATGCCGCCTCGACCGTACCGCCCTCGGGAAGATCCAGCTCGACGCGGTCGCGCCCGGCGGCCTCACGGTAGCGGGCGAACAACCGCACCTGCACCTTCATGCGCGGCTCCCGCGCGACTAGAACTGGTGGGAGGAGCCGCAGCCGCAGGACGACTTCACGTTGGGGTTCTTGATGGCGAAGCCCGCCCCCATCATGTTGTTGTCCACGTAGTCGATCTCGCTGCCCGCCACGTACTGCGCGCTCTTGGCGTCCACGAATACCTTCACGCCCTGCGACTCGACCACGTTGTCGTCTTCCGCCGCCGCGTCATCCCAGCCGAGCTCGTAGGACATCCCCGAGCAACCGCCGCCGACGATGCGGATGCGCAGACCCCACTCGGGTTTGCCCTCTTCGAGCCGCAGCTCGGAGATCTTCTTCGCGGCCGTTTCGGTCAATGTCACCATGCGAACCTCCTTGGGAGTTCACGTCCGTGGAGCCTTGGCTCCGTGGTCATTATATCAGACCCGCCGAGCGGCGGGTCTGAGCACCCCCCGGGCGGGCATCAGGGTCATTTCTTCCAGCGCCGCATTGGGATCCAGGGTCGCCATGAAGAGGGCGGCGTCGGCCACCTGGCCCGGGCTGATCATGAGCGCCCGGTCGGGGGCGCCGGGGATACCGTCCCAGAGCGGGGTGTCCACCGCCCCCGCGGAGAGCACGCCCACGCGCACGCCGGTCCCGCGCAGCTCCTCGGTGAGGACACGCCCCAGCCCGAGCAGGCCATACTTGGAGGCGGTATAGGCGGCGCTGCCGGGGAGGGTCCGGCTGGTGACCATGGAGCCGACCAGGATCAGGGTCCCCCGGCCCTGGGCGACCATGGCGGGCAGGACGGCGCGGCAGCAGAGATACGCGCCCCGCAGGTTCACCGCCATCATCTCGTCCCAGTCGGCGGGCCGGCTCTCGCTCACCGGGGCGAAAACCGCCACCCCCGCCGCCGCCACCAGCACGTCCACGCGCTCGAGCTCCGCCCGGGTCCGCGCCACCAGCGCGGCCACCGCCGGCTCCTGGCGCACGTCGGTGGGGACGGCCAGCGCCCGCCCTCCGGCGGCCTCGATCCCCGCCACCACGCTGCCGAGCTGCCGCGTCGAGCGCGCGGCCAGCGCCACCGCCGCCCCCTCGCGCGCGAAGGCCTCGGCCACCGCCCGGCCGATGCCGCGCCCCGCGCCGGTGACGAGGGCGACCTGGCCGGCCAGGCGCTTGTCGCTCACGGCATGAGCCCGCCGCGCGACTTGATCAGCTCCATGAACTCCGCCCGCGTCTCCGGCCGGTCGCGGAAGGCGCCCAGCATGGCCGAGGTCACCGCCTTGGAGTTCTGCTTCTCCACTCCGCGCATGAGCATGCAGAGGTGCAGCCCCTCGACCACCACCGCCACCCCGCGCGGCTGCAGCACGTCGTTGATGGTGTGCGCGATCTGGGTGGTGAGCCGCTCCTGCACCTGCAGGCGCCGGCTGTACATCTCCACCAGCCGCGGGATCTTGGACAGCCCCACGATCTTCCGCGACGGCATGTAGGCGATATGCGCCTTGCCGAAGAAGGGAAGCATGTGGTGCTCGCACAGCGAGAAGTAGTCGATGTCCTTCACCACCACCATCTCGTCGTACTCCTCGGTGAAGAGCGCCGAGTTCAGCACCTCCTCCACGTTCTGGTGATAGCCCGAGGTCAGGTACTCGTAGGCCTTGGCCACCCGGGCCGGCGTCCGCTCCAGGCCCTCGCGGCTCGGATCCTCGCCGAGCTCCTTCAGGAGATCGCGGATCAGGCGCTCGATCGCTTTCAGGTCGCTCACCGGGGGCTCCTTGATGCCTCGCCGCAGTATTCGAACGAGTTGTTGGCGGTCTCGACCACCGCCACCCGCTCCAGGCTCCCGGCCGGCAGCGCGTCCGCCAGCCAGTGGTAGAACGCGCGGGCCAGGTTCTCGCCGGTGGTGATCACGCCCTCGAGCTCGGGCACCGCGCCGGAGAGATCGTAGTGGTCGACGCGCTCGAGGAGCACGCGGCGCACGGTGGCGTCCAGCGCCCCGAGGTCGGCGGCCATACCGGTGACGGGGTCGAGGGCGCCCGCCAGCGTCACCTCCACCACGTAGTTGTGGCCGTGCGGGCGGTAGCACTGGCCGTACACGCGCTCGTTCTCGGCCGCCGACAGGGCCGCGCTGGCGAGCCGGTGCCCGGCGCTGAAATGATAGGCGCGCGTGAGCCGGAAACCGCTCATGGCCCGAAGTACTCCACGTGGAAGGTGGGGTCCTCCCACAGGCGCAGGCGATGGAGCCGATCGCCGCCGAGCTTGGGGACGAGCAGCTCCCAGAGCGCACGGACGAGGTTCTCGGTGGTGGGGATCAGCCCTCCCGCGAAGAGCGGGTCCGCGTTGAGATCGGCGTGATCGAAGCGCTGGATCACCGCGTCGCCCACCACCCGCTTGAGCTCGGCCAGATCCATCAACATGCCGGTGACGGGATCCACCGGGCCCGCCAGGGTCACCTCCAGCACGTAGTTGTGCCCGTGGGTGACGGTGAGGGAGCCGAAGGCGCGGGCGTTCTCCTCCGCGCTCCAGCGCGACTGCCAGTAGCGGTGGGCGGAGGAGAACGTGAACTTCCGCGTCACGTAGACGGGGCCGGGAGTCATGGGGGGGGTCATGGGAGCACGCAATACGATCGTACCGTATCGAGGAAGCGCTCCGCGACCCTCTCCACGGCATAGTCCGCCACCCGGACCCGGGCCGCCCCGCCGAGCGCCCGCGCTCGCTCCGGGCTGCGCAGGAGGTCCGCCAGCGCATCCGCCAGCGCCGGCGGGGCCCGCGGCGGGACGAGCACGCCCGTTTCTCCCTCTCGCACCACCTCGGGGACGGCGGCGGCGCGGCACGCCACCACCGGCAGTCCCGCCGCCATCGCCTCGAGGAAGACGATGCCGAACCCTTCCTGGACCGAGGGCAGACAGAAGCAGTCCGCGTTCACGTACTCCTCCGCGAGCTCGTCCCAGGTGACGTCGCCCCGGAGGGCCACGGTGTCGCCGAGCCCGAGCTCCGCGTGCAGCCGGACGAGCGCGTCCCATTCCGGGCCCTTTCCCACCACGCGAACCCGCAGCCCCGGAATGGCCGGCTTCAATCGTGCCGCGGCATGCAGGAGATCCGGGAAGCGCTTCCGCGCGTACGTCCGACCCACCGCGAGCACGGTGGGGCCGGGCCGCGGCCGGCGCGGCGCCGCGGCGAGACGAGCCCGCCACGCGGCGAGATCGATGCCCTCCGGGACCACGCCGATGCGGGCGGCGGGCACGCCGTAGACCTCGGCGGCCACCGCGGCCGAGTAGCGGCTCGGCACCACGACCGCGTCGGCGCGGGCGGTGTTGCGACGCTCCCAGCGCGCCTGCACCCCGAGCAGCGCCCTCACCAGGCCGCGCTCGTTGCGCAGCTCGTCCGCGATGATCCCCTTGAGCATGACCACGAAGGGCCGGCGGCCGCGACGGCGCGCCCAGAGGAAGCCGTCGAGATCGCACCCCACCACCAGGTCCGCTCCGCGGGGCGGCGACGCCGCCACCCCCGCATTGTAGAGCCAGCGGTCGAGCGTGTGAAAGCCGGTGCGGGTGCGAAGGGGGCGCAGCGCGACCGCGTGACCATGCGCCTCGAGGCCGGCGCGGAAGTTCGCGAGCGCGACGTAGGTGCCGCTGCCCTCGCGCGGATTGAGCGGCGTGGAGGTGAGGACCGCGATGCGCAGCGGGGCGGCCCGGGCGGCGGCGGCCTGCTAGCGGCCCTGGAAGCGGGGCGCGCGCTTCTCGAGGAACGCGGAGGTGCCTTCCTTGTAGTCCTGACTGTTGAACGTCTCCAGGCCGAGCTCGGCGAGCTCGGCGCGATGCCGATCGGTGATGCCCTCGAAGATGGCGCGCACCTGGGTCTTGGTGCCGCGGATGGACAGCGGCGCATTGTTCGCGACCTTGCCGAGATACTCGCGGGTGTGCGCCTCGAGCTGGGCGGCGGGCACCAGGCGCTGGATGAAGCCGATGCGCAGCGCCTCGTCCGCCTCCACCGTGCGCGCCGAGAACAGGATGTCCTTGGCGTACGCGGGCCCCACCAGGTCCACCAGCTGATGGACGGGATCGAGCCCGTAGATGATGGACAGCCGCGCGGCGGGGATGCCGAACTTCGAACCCTCGGCGGCGAAGCGGAGGTCGCAGGCCATGGCCAGCGCCATGGCGCCGCCCATGCAGTAGCCGAAGATCATCGCCACCGTGGGCTTGGGGCAGTGGCGGAGTGAGCTATAGGCGAGCTCGGTCTGCTTGTTGTAGTGGAGCGCGGTCTCCGTGTCCTTGCGGTTTTCCTTGAACTCGGAGATGTCGGCGCCGGAGGCGAAGGCGTCCGTGCCCGCGCCGCGGATGACGATCGCCCGCACCGCGTCGTCCTTGGCCAGCGCCTGCATCTGCTCCCCGATCGCGGTCCACATCGCCAGGCTGACCGCATTGCGCATCTGCGGCCGGTTGATGGTGACGGTGGCGATGCCATCCGCACGCTCGACCAGGATATGATCGCTCATTCCCTTCGCTCCTCTTGGGTCGCGCTCCCGGCCAGGAGCGGTCGATGGCGTCGGTGTCGGACCCGAATGGTGGCGGCGGGAGGACTCGAACCTCCGACACGGGGCTTATGAGACCCCTGCTCTGCCACCTGAGCTACGCCGCCAAAATGGCGTGGACACGAAAAACCCGTTTGCTATAATCCCGCCGAACGGAGTCCAACAGTAACGACTCTCACCTCTCAAGTCAAGCGCGGCAGCCGCCCGGAGGAGCCTTTCATGGCATGGCTCAGCACTCGGCCATGGACCGAGAACGAGTTGATCGTCCGCGTGCGTCAGATCGACGACCCCGACGAGGTCGAAGAGGAAGACGACGAGGAGGATGACGCCGATCTCGAGGACGACGACGAGCTCGACGACGATGATGACGACGAAGAGGACGAGCTCGACGACGACGATGACGTCGAGGACGACGATCTGGATGAGGACGACGACCTCGACGACGATGACGATGACGAGGAAGAAGAAGACGATGAGGACGAGTAGCTCACCGGCCGCGGCCTAGCCGCCTTCACCAAGGAGGGCTTCATGGCACTCTTCTCCGAAGCTGGTTGGCTATTCCTCCTGCGCTGGATTCACTTCCTGTCCGGCATCACCTGGATCGGCCTTCTCTACTACTTCAACTTCGTCCAGACCCCGTTCTTCGGGGAGACCGAGGCTCCCGTGCGCAGCGGCGCGCAGCAAAAGCTGCTCCCGCGGGCGATGTGGTGGTTCCGCTGGGGCGCGATGATCACCTTCATCTCCGGCTGGCTCTACTTCTTCCACTGGTGGTACGGGAAGGTGGGCTTCGCGACGAGCTCGGGGGCGTGGGCCATCCTGCTCGGCGCGCTCCTCGGCTCCCTCATGTGGGCCAATGTCTGGTTCGTCATTCACCCCAAGCAGAAGATCGTCATCCAGAACGCGCTGGACACCGCGGCGGGCAAGCCGGCCAATCCCGCCGCCGCGCCCTCGGGCGCCCGCGCCGGTCTGGCCTCCCGCACCAACACCATGCTCTCGGTGCCCATGCTCTTCTTCATGGGCGCGGCGAGCCACCTGCAGGGACTGGCCTTGCCTCGCTCCGGCCTCATGTTCTGGATCGGCGCCATCGTGGTCATGGGCCTCGTGGAGATCAACGCGCTCAAGGGCACCCCGGGCAAGGGCGCGGCGAAGCCGCTTGCCACCGTGTCCGGCACCCTCTGGGCCGGCTTCATCCTCGCCGCGATCCTCTACGTCTGGTTCGAGCTGTTGGGCCGGATGTAGCGCTTCCGCCAGTCGCGCGACCGCGCGAGTGACCGACACGCCGGGTGGGGCCTGAGCCCCTCCCGGCGTTTCAGTTACTGGAGATAGGCGGCGAGGTCGGGCACGCTGGGAGCGAGGTCAGGCCGGGGCGGCATTACCTTGGTGGGACGCTTGGGCGTGTACCCCGGCGGGTACTCCCCCCGCACCACGCGCGCCTCGAGCAGCGAGGGCGAGGACCCCTTCACCGCCGGTCCCAGCGTGCCGTCCTTGGCGGGATCGGGATTGTGGCAGGCGACGCACTGGCCCAGCCAGAGCTGCTTGCCCTTCTCCGGAGATCCTTTCACGGAAGACACCGGCTGGTCGCCGCAGGCGGCCGCGAGCCAGGCCGCGGCCGCCAGCCCCGCGGCCTGGCGGAGGCGCCGCTTCACTGGGCCAGGTCCGGGAGCAGCGCCGCCCGGGTCTCGTCGGAGAGGCGCGTGCGCGCCCGCTCCGCGGGGTGATCCAGCACCAGGTGCACCTCGGCCTCGCGGAACGCGCGCGCCGCCTCGGGAGAGAAGCGGAAGCGGACGAAGTGCACCGCGGCGAGCTTGCCCTTCTCCTCGTCGGAGTGGCCGGCCTCGAACTCGCCGGGCACCGCGAACTCCCGGCCCACCTGCAGCCAGACGTGCTGGCCGGTGTCGATGCCCATCAGCCGGTCCAGGACGGGCTTGATGCGCGTCATGTCCTCGATCTCGATGAACAGCGTGGCCGACAGCTCCCCGGGCCCGGGCAGGAGCGCATTGTAGACGTCCAGCTCCTCCTGCACCTTGGCGTCGTCGGCGATCCGCTCCGCGCGGCACATCTCCTGGATCTGGAACAGGACCGTCTCGCGGTTCTCGAAGACGAGCGACAGGTACCGTCCCACCGACACGCGCCGCCGGCGCTTCAGCTCGATCACGCTCGCCCGCCGCGCGTCGCGGACCTTCTCGTACTCGAAGAAGTTGATCACCTCGTCGGGCCGGATCTTGTCCATGGCCGCGCTCACTCCTCCACCTCGAGCCCGTAGGCCGAGGCGAGGATGCGGATGGGATGCTCGGCGGCGCGGCCGGTGCCCTGGTTGATCTGCAGCGCCGCCAGCGGGCAATCGGTGGCCACGCGATCGGGCCGGGCCGCTTCGATGTGCTTGAACAATGGATCGGCCAGCTTCATGGAAAGCTCGAAGTATTCCTTCTTCATGCCCCAGGTGCCGTCCACCGCCGAGCAGCGTTCCATCGTCTCCACCTCGGCCCCGGTGAGCCGCAGCACGTCGGCGGAGCGCGTGCCCATGTTCTGCGCCTTGAGATGGCAGGGCAGCTGATACGCGATCTTCCTCGGCGCCTGCGGGAAGTGGGTGTCGAGCCGGCCCTGCGCGTGCAGTCCGGCCAGATACTCGAAGAGATCGCGGGTGTGGGCCGCCACCAGGTTCGCATCCTCCGAGCCGTCCAGCCACGGATACTCCTGCTTGAGCATGTAGGAGCAGGTGGGCCCGGGCACCACGATCTCGCGCCCTTCCCGCACCGCCTGCGCCAGGCTCTTCGCGTTGTCCGCGATGAGGGCCTTGGCCTCCTTCACCGCGCCCCCGTCGAGGTACGGCATGCCGCAGCAGCGCTGGCCGGGAAGGGACACGTCCACTCCGTTCTTCTCCAGCACCGCCACCGCGGCCTTGCCGGTGCCGGGATCGTTATACTCCACCGAGCAGGTGGTGAAGAGCGCGATTCTCAAGTCGGCCGGCGGCGCCGGCGCGGCGGAGCGGCGGCGCTGGTCGAACCACTTCGAGAAGGTCTCGCGGTGGAAGAGCGGCAGCTTGCGGTCCTTGTGAATGCCCACCACCGCCTGCATCACCGCCCGGTTGGGCGCGAAGTCGTTCATCCAGTTCGAGACGGGGGCGGTGAGGCTGCCCAGCCGACCCACCAGCTCGGTATTGCCGAGGAAGCGGTCCTGGAGGGTGACCCCCTTCGCGCGCGCGTCCGCCGAGCGCGCGCGCAGCATGAGGCGGGGGAAGTCCACCTGCCACCGGTGCGGCGGCGTGTAGGGGCAGTGGTTGTAGCAGAGCTTGCACTGGTAGCAGAGATCCACCACTTCCTTCACGTCAGAGGCGGGCAGCTTCTCCACGTCTCCGTCCACCGCGTCGACGTCCAGGCGCTCGAACATCACCTTGAACGACGGGCAGAGCGGCAGGCAGCGCCGGCAACCGGCGCAGATGTCGTAGACGCGGCGAAGCTCCCGGTCCACCGCGTCCTGATTCCAGAATTCCGGCTGCCTGATGTCGAGCGTCATTCCTTGGGCTCCGAGGTGACCGACGGGTCGTCGGGCCGGGCGCCCGGGATCTTGGCGCCCGGCCCGGAGCGACTAGATCGCGTCGGCCGGATCCTTCCCGGCCACCTGGGTGAGGCCCTTGGAGAAGCGGCCGGCGTGCGACTTCTCCGCCTTGGCCAGGGTCTCGAACCACTCCGCCAGCTCGGCATACCCTTCCTCGCGGGCGGTCTTGGCCATGCCGGGATACATCTGGGTGTACTCGTAGGTCTCGCCCGCCACCGCGGCCTTGAGATTCTTCTCCGTCTTGCCGATGGGCTCGCCGGTGGCCGGGTCACCGACCTCCTTGAGGAAGTCGAGATGCCCGAAGGCATGGCCCGTCTCCGCGTCCGCGGTGTCCTTGAACAGGCCGGCGATATCCGGGAAGCCCTCGATGTCGGCCACCCGCGCGAAGTAGAGATAGCGCCGATTGGCCTGCGACTCGCCCGCGAAGGCCTCCTTCAGGTTCTCGTGGCTCTTGCTGCCCTTCAGACTCTTCCCTGCCATGGTGAATCTCCTCTTGCCCCCGCGGTCGCCCGGGAGGGCGGTCAGGATGAACGACGGGACCGCCCGCGCGGGGGGCGATCCGGCCCGCGCCGGCCGGTGGCCGGACGACACGCGGGACAGCGGCCGAAGAACTCGATGCGGTGGTGCGTGATGGTGAGACCGGTCAGCGCGGCCACCCGGGCGGATACCGCTCGCGTGGGCGGATCGCAAAGGGGCCCGTCCACGTCGACGATCCGGCCGCAACCGGTGCACGTGAAGTGATGATGACGCTCGACCTTCCCGTCGAAGCGGGCGTGAGGACCCGGTCGCTCGTGCACGAGGCCCTCGGCCACCAGCAGCCGCAGATTGCGGTACACCGTGCCCAGGCTCACGCGGGGAAGGCGTCGGCGCACCATGCGGTACACCGCCTCCGCGGTGGGATGAGCCTCGCTGCCGCGCACCACCTCGAGCACGATGCGCCGGGGTCCGGTGAGGCGCAGCCCGCGGGTGCGCAGCGAGACCGCCGCGCTGGCGGCGGCGGCGGGGGCACGATCCTTTTGATTCTCTTTAGGAATGATTCTCATTTGCTGCCTCACCGTAGCCGGGACCGCGGAGGCTGTCAAGCGCTTCGTGTTGCTCCCCCCGAGCGCCTTCCTGTAGACTGACGACCTCAGGAGGACCTGCTCGAATGCCTCAGCCCCGGTGGCTCCGGATCGAGGGAGCCCGGCAGAACAATCTCAAGAACGTGTCGCTCGCCATTCCCCACGACGCGGTCACCGTGGTCACCGGCGTCTCGGGCTCCGGAAAGTCGTCGCTCGCGTTCGACACGCTCTTCGCGGAAGGCCAGTGGCGGTACATCGAGTCCCTGTCCACTTACGCCCGCATGTTCCTGGAGCGGGTGGACCGGCCCGACGTGGACCGGATCGAGAATATTCGTCCCGCCATCGCCCTGGAGCAGAAGAACCCCGTGCGGACGGCCCGTTCCACGGTGGGAACCGCCACCGAGCTCTACGACTATCTCCGCCTGCTCTTCGGCCGCATCGGGCGCGTGCACTGCCCGCGCTGCGGGAGCGAGGCGCGCAGCGACGCCGCCGACGCGGTGACCGAGGCGCTGTTGCGCGAGCATCCCGATGCGAAGGCGCTGATCTGCTTTCCCCTGCCCGCCGCCCCCGCCGGCGTGGATGCGGCCGCCACCTATGCCGCGCTCCTGCGCCGGGGCTTCGCCCGCGTCAAGCTGCGGGACGAGGTCCGCGAGCTGGCCGACGCCGGCGGGCAGCCCGCCGACCTGCCCGCCCCCGCGCCGGGGCAGCCGCTCCTGGTGGTGCTGGACCGCGTGACCCTGGGTCGCGAGTCGCGGCGCCGCGTGGCGGAGTCCCTCGAGGCCGCGCTGGCCGAGGGCGAGGGCCGGGCCGAGGTGGACGTGCTGGGACGCGCCGTGATCCCGGTCAGCCGCGAGTACCGCTGCCCGACCTGCGAGACCCCGCTCACCCGGCCGCAACCCCTGCTCTTCTCCTTCAATCACCCGCTGGGCGCCTGCCCCGAGTGCAAGGGCTTCGGCAATATCCTCCGCTACGACGAGCAGCTGGTGGTGCCCGATCCCACCCGGAGCCTCGCCGACGGCGCGGTGGAGCCCTGGACCCATCCCTCGGGCCGCTGGTACCAGAAGCAGCTGCTGAAGGCGGCCCGGAAGCGCGGGGTGGACGTGAGCCGGCCCTATGCCGAGCTCCCGGCGCCGGACCGCGCCTGGGTGTACGCGGGGGCCGAGGGCTATGGCGGGATCCAGGGATTCTTCGAGGAGGTGGAGTCGTACCGCTACAAGCTCCACGTGCGGGTGTTTCTCTCTCGCTATCGCACCCAGTCGCGCTGCCCGCGCTGCGAGGGCACCCGGCTCAAGCCGGAGGCACTGTGCGTCAAGGTGGGCGGCGCCACCATCGCCGAGCTCTGCGACCGCACCATCGAGGACCTGGCCGCCTTCGTCGAGAATCTCCGGCTCGGCACCCTCGAGGCGGCGGTGGCGCGGGACGTGCTCCGGCTCCTCCGCGCCAAGATCTCCTTCCTCCTGCGGGTGGGCCTGGGCTACATCACGCTCGCCCGGCAGACGCGGACCCTGTCCGGAGGGGAGGCCCAGCGCATCAATCTCGCCAATCAGCTCGGCGCTCAGCTGGTGGGGACGCTCTATATCCTCGACGAGCCCTCCATCGGCCTCCACGCGCGCGACACCTCGCGCCTCGCCGAGCTCTGCGGTGAGCTGGCCGCCGCCGGCAATACCGTGGTGGTGGTCGAGCACGACCGCTCGTTCATCCAGGCGGCGGACTACGTGGTGGAGATGGGACCGGGCTCGGGCGACCGCGGGGGCACCGTCACCTTCGCGGGGAACCAGGCGGAGTTCGCTCGGGATCCGCACTCCCTCACCGCGCGCTACCTCACCGGCCGCGACAGCATCCCGCTGCCCATCACCCGGCGCGAGGGCCGGCGCGCCCTGGTGGTGCGCGGCGCCCGGGCCCACAACCTCAAGAACGTCACCTTCCGCATTCCGCTCCACACCCTCACCTGCGTGTCCGGGGTGTCCGGATCAGGCAAGTCCACCCTCGTGCACGAGACCCTGTACCGGGCGGTGGCCCGGCACTTCAAGGTGGACTTCAAGACGCCCGGCGAGCACGATGAGGTGCGCGGCCTGGAGTACCTCAAGGGCGTGCGTCTCATCGATCAGGAGCCCATCGGCCGCACGCCTCGCTCGAATCCCGTCACCTACGTGAAGGTCTTCGACGAGATCCGCAAGCTCTTCGCGGCGCTGCCGCGGGCGCGGACGCTGGGCCTCAGCTCGGGCGCGTTCTCCTTCAACGTGCCGGGCGGCCGCTGCGAGGCGTGCGAGGGCGGTGGCTTCCAGAAGCTGGAGATGTATTTCTTCGAGGACGTCTACGTGTCGTGTCCGGAGTGCGAGGGCCGCCGTTACCGGGCGGAGGTGCTCAAGGTCACCTACAAGGGCAAGGACATCAGTCAGGTCCTGCAGCTCACCGTGGACGAAGCGATGGACTTCTTCGGGGCCCATACCGTGCTGGCGCGGCGGCTCAAGCTTCTCCAGGACGTGGGGCTGGGCTATCTCCGGCTGGGCCAGCCCGCCACCACGCTGTCCGGCGGCGAGGCCCAGAGGCTGAAGATCGCCGCCGAGCTGGGGACCCGCCAGACCTCGGATCACCTCTATATCCTGGACGAGCCCACCACCGGGCTCCACCTCGACGACGTCAAGAAGCTGCTGGTCGTGCTCAGCCGCCTGGTCGACAGCGGCAACACCGTCCTCGTGGTGGAGCATCACCTGGACGTGATCAAGACCGCGGACTGGGTGGTGGACCTCGGGCCCGAGGGCGGGGGCGCCGGGGGCGCCATCATCGCCGAGGGCACGCCGGAGGAGCTCGCGCAGGTGGACGGATCCTATACCGGCAAGTTCCTCCGGGAGCTGCTGCCTCGACCCAATGGCAAGACCGCCGGCGGGCGAGCGGGATGACGGCCCACCACAGCCTGGAAGCGGTCGGGATCCTCTTCCTGGGCTTGTTCTTCTACTCGTACACGTTCGACTGGCTCTCCGGCGCGCGGCCGCTTCACCGGTCCCTGCGCGCCCTCCTCCATGGTCTCGGCTTCGGTGCCCTCACGGTGGCCACCATGATCGCGCGCATCGAGATCGCTCCCGGCATCTACATCGATGCCCGCGCGGCGCCGGTGGCCCTCATCGGCCTGTTCGAGGGCCTGCCGGCGGCCCTGATCACCGCCGCCATCGGCTGCATCTACCGCCTCCTGATCGGCGGGGACGGGGTCTGGGTCGGCCTGTTCAGCCTCATCGCCATTGCGATCGTGGCCGGAATCACGCACCGATGGGCACGGCATGACGGCCGCACGCGTCCCCGTCACGTCATCGCGCTCTCCGCCGCCGCCTATGTCGTGACCTTCCTCGCCTTCTCCCTCCTCGGCGCCCGCGGCCTGGCGCTCTTCTCGCGCATGTGGTTGGAGTACGCCTTGCTGTGCGTGGTGGCGATCGGGCTCGTGGCGCGGCTCTTCTACGACGTGGCCGATCAGCACCGGCTGGCCGCCGAGCAGGGACGCTTCCGCGCCGTGCTCGACGAGGCCAGCGACGCCATCCGCATCATCGACTGCGACAGCCAGCGCATCGTGGACGTCAACCGGGCCGACTGCGCCCTGTCGGGATACTCGCGCGAGGATCTGGTGGGGCGCTACCGCCGCGAGTTCTGGCCGGACGACCCCGAGTTTCGCCGGCGCCAGGAGGTCCTCTTCGCCGAAACGTACGCCGCCGGATATCAGGAGACGAAGGGCTCGCTCTTCCGCAATCGATCGGGGACGGTGATGCCGGTGGACACCACCCAGCGCATCGTCGAGTTCCAGGGCCGGCGCTACGAGATCGTGATCTGGCGCGACGCGGCGGCGCGCATCGCGGCGGAGACGACGGACCGCGAGACCTCCGAGCTGCGGGCGGCCACCCTGCTCGCCCGCGCCGCGGCGCACGAGATCAACAATCCGCTCGCCGTCGTTCTCGGATACCTGCAGCTGATGGCCACCCGCCTGGCCCCCGACGCCAAGGAGTCCGCGTGGGTCCGGCACATGACGGACGCCTGCGGCCGCATCCGGGACTCCGTGGGACGCTTCAACAGCCTCACCAAGATCGAGAGCACCACTCCCGTCCGGGGCGCCTCCGCCATGCTCGACAGCGCGCGCTCCTCCATTCCCGCCCCGTCCGCTTCCGAGCCGCCCGCGCCATCGCCGTCCCGCCCGCCCGCTCCGTGAGCGCACCGCTCTACTACGGGTGGGTCGTCGTCGCCGGCGCCTTTCTGGTCCTCTTCCTCGCCTACGGCACCCAGTACGCGTTCGGCGTCTTCTTCGCCGCGCTGCTCGCCGAGTTCCACTGGTCGCGCGCCAGCCTCTCCGGCGCCTTCTCGCTCTATGCCTTCGTCTACAGCGCCTTCGGGCTCGTCGCGGGGCGCCTGACCGACCGCTGGGGACCGCGCGCGGTCATCGGCGGGGGCGGCGTGCTCCTCGGGGCCGGCCTCGCCGGCATGAGCCGGGTGGACGCATTGTGGCAACCGTATCTCCTCTACGGCGGTGTGGCCGCGCTCGGCATGTCCACCGCCTTCGTCCCCTGCAATGCCACCGTGGTGCGGTGGTTCGTGCGCCGCCGCGGCCTCGCGGTGGGGCTGGCCAGCGCGGGCGGCAGTCTCGGCACCTTCATCCTGCCTCCGGTCGCCCACTGGCTCGTGAGCGGGCTCGGCTGGAGGGGCGCCTATCTCGCCTTTGGCGCGGCGGTATTCATCGTGCTCAATGGCGTCGCGCTCCTGATGCGCCGCGATCCCGAATCCTTGGGCCTCCATCCAGACGGCGCCGCCCGTTCCACTTCCACGGACGCCGAGGCCGCCGGCTGGCCGGTGCGCGCCGCCATGCGCACCCGCGCCTTCTGGATGCTCTTCTTCATCTTTGGCCTCACCTGGGTGTCGGTCTTCGTGCCGCTCGTACACCTGGTGCCGCTGGCGCGCGATCTCGGCGTGGATCCGCTCCGCGCGGCCACCCTCATCAGCGCGCTGGGCATTGCCGCGGTGGCGGGACGCGTGACCATGGGATGGGTGTCGGATCGCACCGGCCGCCGTCCGATCCTCGCGGTGGGGCTGGCGCTGCAGGTCGCTTCCTTCGTGGGGCTCGCCTACGCGACGGGATTGTCCGCGCTCTACGCGGCCGCCCTGACCTTCGGGTTCTCCTACGGCACGATCTCGACCATCTTCCCCGCCATGGTGGCGGACTTCTTCGGCCGCGCCAATGCGGGGAGCCTGGTGGGGTTCCTCTTCGGGATTGCCGCACCCACGGCGGCCATCGGTCCGGTGGCGGCGGGCTGGATCTACGACCGCCAGGGCGGGTATGGCCTCGCCTGGTGGCTGAGCGCGGGCATCAACATGGTGGCGCTGGCCCTGCTCGGTTTCGCGCGGCCGCCGGGGCCGGCGCCGATTGACCGTCCCGCGCGCGCCCGCTAGACTGTCCCGGCCGCCGAGTTCCCCGCCGGGGAGACGGCGCCAACGAACGTCACCAGGGAGGCGCGATGGCCGGGCTCAAGGACAAGTACTGCATCGTCGGCGTCGGCGAAACCGAGTACAGCCGCGACTCGCGCCGGAGCACCCGCGCGATGGCGGTGGAGGCGATCCGGAAGGCGATGGACGACGCCGGGCTCGCCGGCGCCCAGGTGGACGGGATGATGTCGTATCAGAGCGGCGACTCCACGCCGGCGCCCTGGATCTCCGGCGACCTCGGCATGCGGCTGAACTTCTACATGGACGTGTTCGGCGGCGGCTCGTCCACCGAGGCCCTGGTGGGGCTCGCCATCGGCGCCATCGAGGCGGGGATGTGCAACACGGTGGCGCTGTTCCGCTCGATGAACGGCTATTCCGACTTTCGCATCGGGGGCACGGGGGCGCGCGCGGCCCAGCCGGTGCGCGGGCTGGACCTGGCGCAGGTGCCCTTCGGCATGCGAAGCGCGGGCCAGAACTTCGCGCCCACCTTCATGCGACACATGTACGAATACGGCACCACCTCGGAGCAGGTGGCGGCGGTGCGCGTGGCCCACAGCAAGCACGCCTCCCAGAACCCCAAGGCCTTCCTCAAGGACCGCGTGACGGTGGCCGACGTGGTGGGCTCGCGCTGGATCGTGAAGCCGCTGCATCTCCTCGACTGCTGCCTGGAGACGGACAATGCCACCGCGCTCATCGTCACCTCCGCCGAGCGCGCGCGCGACCTCAAGCGGAAGCCTGCCGTCATCATGGGCGTGGCGGGCCGGGTCAACAAGCCGCGGCTGGACTTCCACTGGGCCCACGGCCCGATCAGCCGCGTGGCCGGCCACTACGCCAAGGAGGTCGTGTTCGGTCAGGCCGGCATCCGGCCGGAGGACGTGAACGTGACCGGCTCCTACGACGCCTTCACCTTCACCACCATGCTCCAGCTCGAGGAGTACGGCTTCTGCAAGAAGGGCGAGGGCGGGGCCTACGTCGCGAGCGGCATCATCGAGCTGGGCGGCAAGCGTCCCAACAACACCTCCGGCGGGCACCTCTGCGAGGGATACACCCACGGGATGAGCATGGTCATCGAGAACGTGCGCCAGCTGCGCGGGACCGTGGACGACTACTGCCCGGGCGCGGCGGAGGGCAAGCACTCCTACGACTACGCGAAGGGCAAGTGCCGGCAGGTCAAGGACCCGCGCATCACCATGAACCTCGGCTGGGCGATGCCGCCCACCGGCTCGGCCCTGATCCTCCACAACTGAGAGCGGAGACCACCCCATGGCCAACGTGGAATACCGCGGCATGAACCTGGTGATCCCCGAGAACGACTCGGAGTGGCGAGAGCACTTCAAGCTGGCCCGCCAGCGCCGCAAGCTCGTCCTCCGCAAGTGCGCGAAGTGCGGGCTCATGCGCTATCCGCCCAGCCACGGCTGCCCCTGGTGCCCCTCGCAGGAATGGAGCTGGCAGGAGGTGTCGGGCGGCGGCCACATCTATTCCTATGAGGTGGTGCACCACGCCATCCAGCCCGGCTTCAAGGAGTGGACGCCCTACACGGTGGCCCTGGTGGAGCTGGACGAGCAGCGGGGCGCGCCCACCGCCGACGAGGCGCTCCGCATCATCGCCAACGTGGTCACGCGCGAGTTCCGCCCCGAGCCCGAGGCCAATATCGCCATCGGCAAGCGGGTGCGGGTGGTCTTCCAGGAGATCGGAGAAGACTGGGCCCTGCCCCAGGTGAGCCTCACCGACGAGCCCCCGGTGGGCCGGGTGTGGAGCTTCCCCGGCTAGCCAGTCGCGTCCTATCCGCGCGTGAGCCGCGCCACGATGCTCTCGAAGGCCTTGTCCGCCAGCGCACGCACCTCATCCCGGGTGAGCGTCTGGATGGGGTGCGGCACCATCACCGTCTCGTAGTCCAGCGCGCCCAGCGCAGAAGCCTGCGCGCGCGCCGCCCGCTGGAACTCCGTCGAGATGACGGTGGCGGTGGGTATCCCGTGATCCTCGAAGAAAACGCCGTCGTGCACACTGCACGTTGTGCAGGACCCTCAGTCGGCGAGGCCCTCGATGAGCACCTCCGTGTCCTCGAGGATCTTCTTGCGGAGATCCTCCGGCGCGGGGCGCGCGAAGGTGGGCTTCTTGAGGCGATGAATGGCCCGGGGCCGGTGCCGCTCGCGGAGGAGCTCCTCGACGCGGTCCAGCAGATGATCGCCCTTGGCCTTGGAGATGTCCAGCAGGGTGATCACCTTGCCGTCGAGGGAGTCGGGGCGCGGCGCGCGGCGCCGCGTCACCGCCACGGAATCGGTGGGATCCAGGAATTCTTCGCTCATAGCGCCTCCTAGTCGGCGTCGATCTTGCGATGCACCATCCGCGACATCTTGGGAAAGGTCCAGCCCGCCACCACCGCCGAGAAGCGGCCGGCGGTGCCGCCCGCCACCACGAACTTGAGGTTGGCCGGCTCACGGAATTTCGCCATCAGCGTCTCCTCGGTGGCGGGGGCGGCGAACTTGGCCAGCACGTGGGCGGGCAGCCCCTCCCCGCCGTCCACCCCCGGAATGAGGGCGCGCACCGGCTTGCGCAGCCGCTCCCAGAGGTAGGCGCGCATGCGGTCCCGATCCCACCCGTCCCCGGCGAGCAGGCGCGCGTGCTCGGGGGAGAGGACGATCAGCGTGTCCCCGTGATGGGTGGACTTGTGATGGGAGATCACCGCCAGCGAGTGGGTGAGGGTGATGAGGAGATCCTCACCCCGCCGGCTCAGGTGATCGTAGACGGTCTGCGGCGCCGCGCCCGCGAAGACGCTGATCACGCTCTCGCCGGGCGCGAAGCCCGCTTCCACCGAGAGCGGCGACCAGGGGCTCTCCTCCTCGTTCTCCGCGATGCAAAAGGTGAAGTAGCCCGGATGCGCCAGCGTGGACATGGTGATGCCGCCCGCGGCGGCCCCGCCCAGATTGCGCACGATGAGGCGGAGCGCGCGCCCGATGGTGGCATTGGCGCGGTGGCCGGGCCCGAAGACGCCCGCTCCCGCATTGAGGTCGAGGCGCTTGCGCACGGGCCCGTTCACGATGAACAGCGGCGCCACGCTATTGGTGGTGGCGGACACGCCGTGGAGGTCGAAAGCGTCGTCGCACATCGCGTCCACGCCCGCGATCACCACCGGCAGATACTCCGGCCGGCAGCCCGCCATCACCGCGTTGACCGCGATCTTCTCCACGGTGGCGCGGCCGAAGTTGGGCGGCACGAGGGCCACCAGCTCGTCGGCGGCGCGGCCGGTGGCGGCCACCGCCGCCGCCACCCGCTCGCGGGTGGGAGGCACCACCGGCAGCCCGTCGGTCACGCCCCGCGCGTGGAGCGTCTCGAACGGATCGTCGGCGGACGCCATCGCGCTCACCGCATCACGGCCGGCAGGCCTGGAAGCGCGCGTAGTCTCCCGCGGCCCGGCTCTTCGTATCGTCGGCGTCGGTGAGGACGGCGATGCCCGCCGGCGCGGGGACCTCGGTCTCCTTGAAGCGCGCGCGGTAGTCCTCCAGCACGTTGACCCGCTCCTCCACCCACTGCCCCTTCGGGCTGGGGCCGCTGCGCAGCACCCGCGCCTGGGTCAACCCGGCGCTCGAGGTCAAGGACGTGCCCACCGGGACCGCCGCGCTCCAGACGTACTTGAGCGACTTGAGCGACACCGAGGAATGCGGCCACACCGCGTACACGGACAGCGCGCTGTCGTTGGTCTTGCTCTGGCGCTCGTCCGAGCCCTTCGGATGCTCCTGGAGGCGCCAGGCCCAGGTCAGCACCGGATAGGCGGCGAGATCCCATGGCTGCTCGCGCGCGGCCTGGATGCCGATGCCGTCGGACACCGCGGCGAGGAACCGGCGCCCGCCTTCCTCGCGCACCGTGTACACGCCGCGCCCGGAGTCCTTGCGGAGCTTCCAGCCGGCGGGGAACGCGCCCGGCGCGGCGCGCGAGAAGTCGTCCAGCACGATGCAGTCGGCGGCGAACGCGATCCCGGGGGACAGGACCAGGGCGAGGGCGACGAGAAGTGTGCGCATGCCTACAGCATGCCTGGCTACCGCCCGCGGCGCCACCACTGATGCACGAGCTGGTCCACCACCTGGACGAGCTGCGACACCGTGCGGCACTCCTTCACGATGTCGCACGAGGGCGAATACAGCGGCATCACGCTGTCGCCGATCCCCCAGCCCCACTGGCCCTCGGGATTGAGCCAGATGATCCCCTTCACGCGCTCCCGGATCTGACGAATGGCCCAGGCCTGGGGGTCGTTGTAGTTGTTGCGCGCGTCCCCCAGGATGAGCACGGTGGTCTTCCGGTCCAGCGAGTCCAGCTCGGTGCGGACGAAGCGGTTGAAGGCATAGCCGAAATCGGAGCGGCAGTGATAGTCCACCGGCGAGCCCTTGAGCGCCCACTCGATGGCGCGGTCCACCGGGAAGGTCTTGAAGGCCTGGCTGACCTCGGCGATCTCGGATACGAACACGTAGGAGCGCATCCGGGAGAAGCAGTCCTGGAGGCTCCACACCAGCTGGAGCATGAAGCGCGAGGCATTGCGCACCGAGTCTGACACGTCGCAGAGGGTGACGAGCTTGGGCTTTTCCCGGTGCCGGCGGCGGTAGCGCACCTCCATGGGAATGCCGCCATACTGCAGACTTTTCCTGATGGTCCGCCGCGAGTCGAGGCGCCCCTTCTCCTCCTGGCGCTGGCGGAGGGCGAGGGCGTCCTTGATCTTGCGGGCCAGCCGGGCCACCACCGCCTTCATCTGGGCCACCTCGTCCGGCGAGAGCGCGAACAGCGGCTTGTCGGTGAGGACCTCCCGGGTGAGCTTTTCGCCCTCCCGGAAGGCCCGCCGCTCGAGCTCGCGCTCCACGTGCTGCCGGATCATGCGCCGGAACGCCTCCAGGCGGAGATCGAGGTAGTTGCGGATGCGGGCGAGCTGGCCGGGATCGAGGCCCTGCGCCTCCAGCATCTGCATGATGCGGGACAGGTCCCGCTCGATGGCCTCCCAGTCGAACTTGTCGTAGATGCGCCGGGAGAAATAGCCGATCTGGAGGAAGTACATGAGCCGCTCGAGCCCGGCCCCCTGCCCCTGGCCGCGGATGGCCATCTCCATCTCGGCGCCCTCACCGCGGAGCATGAGCTCGGTCATGTCGTCCATCTCGAGCCCGTCCTGGGCCATGAGCTTGTCGAGCAGCTCGCGCATCTTCGGATCCTCGGGCCCCAGCGCCTTCTTGAGCCCGGCACCCAGCGCCTCGAGGTCCAGGAAGTAGAGGTCGAAGATGCGATCGAAGGTCGGCAGGTCGCGGGATTCCTTCACCAGCGTGGCGGCCAGCGCGGACTTGAAGGTCTCTCGCGTCTCCACGCCGATCTCGGCGGAGGCGGCGAGGGCGTCCAGCGCCTCGCTGGTGGAGATGCGCAGCTCCGCCCGGCGCAAGTCGCTGATGAACTCCAGAATTCTTTGGTCCATCTAGTAGCCTGTGCGCGACCTACGACGGTCGGCGGTTGGGCCTCTTCGCCCTTTTGGGCTCATCGGGGCGTGGTCTCGATGGTGAGCACTCGCGCGTGGGGGCTCATCGGGGCGTCGTTCCCATCGTGAGCACTGTCATCGGGAGAAGGTCACCCAGGAGGACTTGAAGACGTCTTCGTTGCCGTCGCGGCTGATGGGATGGAGCCGGCCGTCCTCGAGCCGCAGGAGCCCGTGGAAGGAGCCGCGGCAGACGAGGTGGGTCATGCGGAACTTCCAGCCGAGCGAGCCGAGGGGCACCTCCTCGTCCTGCTCCACCGCGCGGGTCACGTCGGGAACGTCGCCCACCAGGTGCAGCACCCTCACCGGCCCCTCCGCGCAGCGCAGGCCGAGCACGACCTTGTAGGACAGGCCCTGGCGGAACGTCTCCACCGTCATCTCGCCGGGATGCAGCAGGTGCGGCACCGCGTCCGGCATGGTGGCCCGGAAGAAGTCGCGCGGCGTCGGGTGCACGTAGTAGAAGTGCCAGCGGCCGGCGGCGGAGATCCAGAGCTTGGTGTACTCGCCCAGCGCGCCCGAGACGCAGCGACCGCCCTCGATGAGCACGGGCCCCGACGGCCCCAGTTCGGGGAGCCGGATGCGGGGCGAGGGAAACCACAGCTCGCGGAACTCGGAGAGGCCCGCCCAGTCCATGACCGCCGCCTACTTGGCCGGCGCCTCGGCGAGCACCTTGTCCAGCGCGCCCCGCACCCGCTCGAGGTCCTTCTCGTGCTTGACGAGCATGGTGAGGGTGGACTCCACCAGCTCGCGGTCCATCGAGTCCGCGTTGAGGATCACCAGGGAGCGCGCCCAGTCGAGGCTCTCCGACACCGACGGCGCCTTCCGGAGCTCGAGGCCGCGGATCTTGTTCACCACTCCCACCACCGCCTGGGCCAGGCGCTCCGGGAGCTCCGGGACCTTGAGCCGGATGATGGCGAGCTCCTCGTCCGGAGGCGGGAAGTCGATGAAGAGGTGGAGGCACCGGCGCTTGAGGCCGTCGGACAGCTCACGCGCATTGTTCGAGGTGAGCACGACCAGCGGAATATTGGTGGCCTTGATGGTGCCGAGCTCGGGCACGGACACCTGGAAGTCCGAGAGGACCTCGAGCAGGAACGCCTCGAATTCCGGCTCCGCCTTGTCGATCTCGTCCACGAGCAGCACCACCGGATCCTCCGACTCGATGGCCTGGAGCAGCGGCCGCGGAGAGAGAAAGCGGTGGGAGAAGAAGGCGTCGTCCTGACCGGAGATCTTGGCCACCGCGTCCGGCAGCGAGGGGGCGTCGGCGATCAGCTCGCCGATCCGATCGCGGAGGAGCTGGGTATAGAGGAGCTGCTTGGCGTACTTCCACTCGTAGAGCGCCTTGCCCTCGTCGAGCCCCTCGTAGCACTGGAGGCGGATGAGCCGTCGGTTCGTGATCTCGGCCAGTGTCTTGGCCAGCTCGGTCTTCCCCACGCCCGCGGGCCCCTCGATGAGCACCGGCCGGCCCATCTTCGCCGCGAGATACACCACGGTGCAGATGCGCCGGTTGGCGATGTAGCGGGCGTTCTTGAAGCCTTGCTGAACATCCTCCACCGATCGGAACATGGCGGCTCCTTGGAATGAATTGGCGTTCATCCTAGCATTACGACGCGGGTTTGGCGAGCGGCCTGCGCGGTGGGACACTGAGGTTGTGACCGACGAGCGCGCGCGCGGCTACCATCGTATCCAGCTGGGCCTTTCCCTCCTGGCCTTCGCGCTCGGCGTGGGCTATCTGTCCGCCGTGCTCGCCACCGGCGCGAGCGCGCGGCTGGCCGCGCGCCTCGCGGAGTGGACCGCGCGGCCTTGGGTCGCACTGGGCGTCATGGCCCTCGTGGTGGGCGCGGGCTGGCGCCTTGTCACGCTCCCGCTGAGCTGGCTGAGCGGGTTCTGGCTGCCCCGGCGCTTCGGCCTCCTCCACCAGCCCTTCGCGCGCTGGGCCTGGGACGCGGCGAAGGCGGGCGCGATCGGCGGCGTGCTGGGCCTGGCCGGTGTCGAGGTGGTCTACGCGCTGCTGCGCTGGACGCCGTGGTGGTGGCTCGCCGCCGCCGCCGTCTTCCTCGCCGCCGCCGTCCTCCTCACGCTGGTCGCGCCGGTCTGGCTGATCCCGCTCTTCTATCGACTCGAGCCCCTGGCGGACGGGGAGCTGCGCGAGCGCCTCCTCCGGCTCGGCCGGCGAACGGGCGTGCCGGTGCTGGGCGTCTGGGTGGGCGATCAATCCCGCAAGAGCCGCACCGCGAACGCCGCGGTGACCGGGCTCGGCCGAACCCGGCGGATCATCCTGTTCGACACCCTCGTGCGCGACTTTCCTCCCGAAGAGATCGAGGCGGTGCTGGCGCACGAGCTGGCCCACCACGCGCATGCCGACATCTGGCGCGGGCTCGCGGTTCAGGGCGCAGTCACCCTCGCGACCTTCTGGCTGGCCGATCGGCTGCTCGCCGTCGGCGCGTCAGGGCTCGGCCTCGCGGGGCCGGCGGACATCGCCGGGCTCCCGCTCCTCCTCCTCATCGCGGTGGGCGCGGGCGTCGTCGCGCTGCCCCTGACGAATGGCTGGTCTCGCCATGTGGAGCGTCAGGCCGACGACTTCGCGGTGCGCGCCCTCGGATCTGCCGGCGCCTTCATTGCGGCCATGGAGCGGCTGGCCCGGCTCAACCTCGCCGAGCGCGAGCCCCATCGGCTCAAGGAGATCCTGCTGTACTCCCATCCGGCCATCGGGCGCCGGGTGGCCCGGGCTCAGGCCCTGGCGGCGGGGTCGGTCGGCTGACACTGTATCCGGCAGCTTGTTATCAAGCCGACGTGAGCTCGTCCAGCCGATCCAGAACACGCAGTCTTTTCAACTAGTTGAAACCCTGTTTTGCTGGCACTCCTCTTGCTGCCCAGTAGGCTCGGAGACTCAAGTGGCCACCAATGGAACGACCGTGCCCGAGACGAACCCCAGGCCCTCCAGCCCGCCGAGCTCGCTGGTGCGGCACCTGCGGGTGCTCCGCATCGTGTCCGAGGCGGTGAGCCGGTCCCTTGACCTCGAGGAAGTCCTCGATCGCTCACTCGACGCCCTCACCGAGGTGACGGGGCACGAGATCTCGAGCCTGCATCTGGTGTCCCCGGATGGCGAGCGCCTGCTCCTCCGCGGCGATCGCGGCCTCTCCCCGCGTCTCCGCGAGGTCAACCTCGTCCTGCCCATGGGGGTGGGGCTCATCGGCACCGTGGCGCAATCCGGCCAGCCGCGCCGGGTGGACGACGTCACGCGCTCCCGCGACCTCCTGCAAGCGGCCCGCGAGGCGGTGATCGCGGACGGGATTCACGCCTTCGTCTGCGTCCCCATCCGCGCGCGCCAGCGCCTGCTGGGCACGCTCTCGCTCGGGCGCCAGACCGGCCATCGCTTCTCCGACGCGGAAGTCTCGCTGCTCGAGTGCGTGTCCGATCAGATCGGGCTGGCGCTGGACAATGCCCGGCTCTACTCGGAGACGCGGCACCAGCTCCAGGAGCACGAGAAGTCGCGGGCGGCGGCGGTGCGCGCGGAGCGGATGTCCGCCATCGACGGCCTCGCCGCGGGCGTGGCCCACGAGATCAACAATCCGCTCACCATCATCCTGGGCCAGATTCACGTGATGCTGCAGGGGGACCCGGGGGAAGAGCTGCAAACCCAGCTCCGGGTCATCGACGGCGCCGCCAAGCGCGCGGCCAAGATCGTGAAGGACCTGCGCTCCTTCGCCGAGCCTTCGCCCGCTCAGCGCGCCCCCGTCTCGATCCCGTCGCTCATCCGGCAGGTGCTCGACGCCAACGAGTCGCGCCTCCGCGCCGATCACGTGGAGTGGGAGACCAACCTCGAGCAGGTGCCCACCATCTGGGCCGACGG
This sequence comes from Candidatus Nitrosocosmicus sp., assembly GCA_035654455.1. Lineage (GTDB taxonomy): Bacteria > Methylomirabilota > Methylomirabilia > Rokubacteriales > CSP1-6 > DASRWT01. Next base: position 46,128 of record DASRWT010000044.1, read on the forward strand.
CACCCAGCTCGGCCAGGTGCTCCAGAGCCTGGTGGACAATGCCCGCTTCGCGATGGCGGCCTCTCGCGAGGGCGGCCGACTCACTCTCCGGGTCATGCCGGTGCCCTCCGGCGTGCGGATCGAGGTTGCCGACGACGGCCCCGGCATCCTGCCGAATCATCTGCCCCGCATATTCAATCCGTTCTTCACCACCAAGGGGCCGGACCAGGGTCGCGGGCTGGGGCTGGCCGTCGCCCACGGCATCATCAAGGAGCACGGAGGCCGGCTCTGGGCGGAGAACGGCGCCTCCGGCGGGGCCCTCCTCGTCATCGAGCTCCCGGTGAGCCTCCGCCGCACCGAACGCGTTCCTGCCTGACCGCTCCCCTCCTCCGATCCGGAATCGCTGTGGTAGGCTGGAGCGCCATGCGGCGCCTTCTCGCTCCTGCGCTCTTCTGTCTCGCCCTCACCCTCGTCGCCGCCTGCGCGCCCGTGAGCCGCTCGGCGCCCCGCAGCAGCAGCAGCACATCGGTGCGATGCGTGAATCCGGGCGACTCCGGCGGCGCGGGCGCCGCCGCCTCGTCCGACGCGCCCGATCGGCCGCTCTTCTTCTTCTTCTGCGTCCAGTCGCCCTGACCGCGTCGCGCGATCTCTCTTTCGAGCCCCGTTGTTGAGCGCGTCGGGGGCCCATGCTAGGCTCCGCTCTGTTCGCCGCCGTCCATCATCAGACCACTCCGGAGGATCCGCATGAGCACCGCGAAGGACACCGTCACCCAGGCCGTCGACGGCATCGCCGACGAGCTCGAAGCTCTTTCCCGCCGCATTCACGACCACCCGGAGCTGGCCTACGCGGAAACGCGGGCCGCGGGCTGGCTGACCGAGTTCCTCGCCGGCAAGGGCTTCAAGGTCGAACCGGGCGTCGCGGGAGTGGACACCGCCTTCCGCGCCACCCTCGAGACGGGTGAAGGGCCGACCATCGCGATCATGTGCGAGTACGACGCGCTGCCCGGCATCGGGCACGCCTGCGGCCACAACGTGATCGCGGCTTCCGGCGCGGGGGCCGGCGCCGCGCTGGCGCTCGCGAAGGGTGTCTTGCCCCGGGGCCGGATCCAGGTGATCGGGACTCCGGCGGAAGAGGGCGGCGGCGGGAAGAACCGCCTCATCAAGGGCGGGATCTTCAAGGACGTGGACTGCGCCATGATGATCCACGGCTTCGACCGCACCATCCTGCATCAGGATCTGCTCGGCATCGTGCGCGGGACATTCGAGTTCCAGGGCAAGGCCTCCCACGCCTCCGCCGACCCCTGGGAAGGGGTGAACGCGCTGGACGCCTGCATCGGGACCTTCAACGCGGTGAGCATGATGCGCCAGCAGATGCGACCGGACTGCCGCGTTCACGGGATCATCACCAACGGGGGCGCCGCCGCCAATATCATCCCGGAGTCCGCGGCGGCCGTCTTCTACGTGCGCGCTCCGCGCATCGAGGTGATGTGGGACCTCTACAAGCGCGTGGTGGCCTGCGCGGAGGGCGCGGCCAAGGCGGCCGGCGCCACCGTGACGGTGACGCAGGGAGCCGACAACGTCTACGAGCCCTTGAAGCGCAATCAGACGCTGCTCGATCTCTTCGCCGCCAACATGGCCACCGTCGGCCTCGCCGAGGGCCCGCCCGTGCTCGATCGGCTCGGCTCCTCGGATGTCGGCAATGTGAGCCAGGTCATTCCCACCATTCAGCCCATGATCGGCATCGCCCCGCTGGGGACGGCCATTCACACGCGCGAGTTCGCCGACGCGGCGGTGAAGCCGCTGGCGCGCGCCGGGCTCCTCGCCGCCGCCAAGACCATGGCGCTCACCACCTTCGATCTCCTCGCCGATCCGGCCCGGGTGCGGGCGGCGAAGGACGAATTCGCGCGGAGCCGCTAGCCATGGCCGGCGCGAACCCGACGCTCGACGCCGCGAAGAGCAAGGTCGCGGAGGCGGTGGACCGACTCAGCGGCGAGCTGGAGGCGCTGAGCCTCCAGATCCACGGCAATCCGGAGCTCTGCTTCAAGGAGGAGAAGGCCTCCGCGTGGCTGGCCGAGTTTCTCGGCAAGCACGGGGCCCAGGTGGAGAGGGGCGTGGGGGGCCTGCCCACCGCGTTCCGGGCCACCATTCCCGGGCAAGGTCCCGGGCCCACGGTGGCCATCCTCGCCGAGTACGACGCGCTGCCGGGCATCGGGCACGCGTGCGGGCACAACATCATCGCGACCTCGGGCGCGGGGGCCGGCGCGGCGCTGGCCGCCGCGCTCAAGACCCTGCCCTTCGCGGGACGCATCCAGGTCATCGGCACGCCCGCCGAGGAAGGCGGCGCGGGCAAGGTGCGGCTCATGGAGGCGGGGGTCTTCAAGGACGTGGACGCGGCGATGATGATTCACGGGCGTCCCGGCACCCAGGTGTGGCGGCCGAGCCTCGGCATCATCAAGGTGAAGGTGGAGTTCCTCGGCCGCGCCGCCCATGCCTCGTCCTGGCCCTGGCGCGGCGTCAATGCGCTGAACGCCATGATCCAGCTCTTCGTGGCGCTCGACCAGATGCGCCAGCAGGTGAAGCCGGACGCGCGCATCCACGGCGTCATCACCAAGGGCGGCGATCAGGCCAACATCATTCCCGAGCACACCGCCGCCGAGTTCTACCTCCGCGCGCCCACCCGCGACTACTGCAAGGTCCTGCTGCGGAAGTTCGAGGCCGTCGCGGAGGGGGCGGCGCTGGCCACCGGCTGCACCGCCAAGGTGATGCCGGACGACATCATCCACGACCCGCTGAAGCCGAACTTCACCATGGCCGCGCTGTTCAGGCAGAACCTCGAGCGCATCGACTTCCCCGAGGATCCGGACGACGGGCAGGCCGGCTACGGCTCCACCGACTGCGGCAATGTGAGCCAGGCTCTCCCGACCATTCATCCGTATATCCGCATCAGCCCCGACGGAATTCCCGGCCACTCGCGCGAGTTCGCCGAGTGGGCGAAGTCCCCGATCGCGCATACCGGCATGGTGGCGGCGGCCAAGACCCTGGCCATGACCGCGCTGGACCTCCTCGCCGAGCCCGACGAGCTGCGCAAGGCGAAAGCAGAATTCGCGTCGACCGCGGGATAGTCGGGGGACGAGCGGAGCGGCCGCGGATGGCCCGCGGCTAGTCTAGGCGCCGGACCCCGGGGTCGGCCGCTTGCCCGCCCCCAGCAGCTTCCGGACCTGGTTGATATGGTCCAGCGTGTGAAGGCGGAAAGCGAAGACGGCGTACGCCTTCCACGCGATCTCCTCCTCCCAGTGAAGGGGCGCGTCGCGGCCGTCGGCCCCGCGCACATTTACCACCGCCACCACCGGCGCCCGCGCGTCGGTGGGGACGTCGCGCGCCCCCTCGAGCACGCGGAGCGCGGCGGCGTGCTGGGCGTGGAGCGCGACGCGCAGCGCGTCCCAGGGGCGCGCGAGCGGATCGGAAGACTGGAGCCCGGCCGGGATGGGCGGGCCGGCGGGGCGGCGCCCGGCGAGGAGATCCACCAGCTCGCCCACGCTCGGCTCGTGGGTGAGGATGAGGTGGTCCACCACCTCGTGAATGCTCCACTCGCCCGGGAGCGGCCGGCCGCCCGCCTCCCCCGCCGACACCGGCGCCAGCAGCGCCTCCATGGTCTCGAAGGCGGCCGCCACTCGCGCGCACACCTCGGCCAGCGGCAACCCGTCGCCCTTGTCCCGCAGGTACTCCCGCATCCGGACTTGCTCCATCAGCTCGGTCATCGCTCGCCTCCCCGGCGGAGATACGCCCACAGAACGTCGGTGCAGAGCCGCTCCGCCTCGGCCCGCGGCAGGCCGCGGCGGTCGAAGGTGTGCTGCAGCGAGAGCCCGTCGAGGAGCCCGAGCACCGCGGCGGCGGCGGCGAGCGGGTCGATCCGTCTGAACACGCCGGTGGCCACTCCGCCCGCGATCATGCGGGCGATGAGGCGGCGGCTGCGCGCATAGGTCCGCGCATTGAGCGTGGCCAGGGCCCGGTCGTGCAAGCTCTCGCCCCAGAACTCGATGAACACCGTCCAGAACTCGCGGTCGCGCGCCGCCACCGTCAGGCACGCCCGCACCAGCGCGCGGAGGCGCCCGCGCGCGTCGCGCGCGCCGCGCGCCTCCGCGGCCACCCGGCGGTCCAGGTCGGCGGTGACCCGCAGGGCGGCGGCGGCGAGGATGGCCCGCTTGTCCGCGAAGTAGTAGTGGAGGATGCCCTGGCTGAGGCCGGCGGCGACGGCCACGCGCTTCATGGTGAGGCCGGCATAGCCGTCGCGGGCCAGACAGCGGATGGTGGCGCGAACGATCTGCTCGCGCCGGAGAGCGGCCACGCCGACCCTGGGGGTCATCCCCCCAGGGTCTACGTGATTTTTATTGGTTGGTCAATCAGTTTAAAACCCTCGCCTCGTCTAGCCCGCCGCCTTCTTGGCCGCCGCCAGCGCCGCCTCGTAGTTGGGCTCCTGGGAGATGTCCTTGACGTATTCCGCATGGGTCACCTTGCCGTCCTTGCCCACCACGAAGACGGCGCGGGCGCTCAGGCCGGTGAGCGGACCGTCCTTCACGAGGGTGCCGTAGGCGGGCGCGAAGGACCGCTCGCGGAAGTCGGACAGGGTCTTCACCGCGGTGGCCCCGGCGGCGCCGCACCAGCGCTTCTGGGCGAAGGGCAGGTCCATGCTGATGGTCCACACCTCCACGCCGCCGGGGAGCTTGCCCGCCTCCACGTTGAACCGGCGCGTCTCGGTATCACAGGTGGGGGTGTCCAGAGACGGCACCGCGCTGAGGATGAGCACCTTGCCCTTGGCGTCCGAGAGCTTCACGGTGCCGAGGGCATTGTCCACCGCGGTGAAGTCGGGCGCGGGCTGTCCGGGCTTGATCTCGGGTCCCGCCAGCGTCACGGGGTTTCCGCGAAGGGTCACGGCATTCGGTCTGGCGTCGGGCATCGGTTGGTCTCCTTAGGGTGGTTGGGGGTGGGGGTGGTTGCTCAGGCTGGCGGCGGTGCTCCTGGAAGCGGTCCCGGTCCGGCGGCCGTCAGGGCGCGGTCGAGCGGCGCGTCTCGGCGGCGCGCTCGGCAGCCAGCCGGCCGGTTTCCGCGCCGCTGGGGTCGACATGGCGCATGGCAGCCGCCAGCGCGGCATGTCCGGCTTGCTCCGCGATGAGCCGGTGCATCGCCTGGCAGACGCGCCGGTACGCCGGATGGCCCTGCGGCGCGGTGCGGAGCTCGAGCATGTGCATGGCCTCGCGGGCGTTCATCTCCATGTAATACCGCACGCGGTAGGCCATGGCCACCGCATAGGGGGCCACCGCGGCGAGGCCCGCGCCCGCGAGCTCGGCGTGGAGCGCGGCGGAGTCATCCATCACGCGGGTCCAGTCCGCAAGGGCGCCCGCCTCGGCGATCTCGTCTCCCATCACCCAGCCGTGCCGAGTCGAGAGCGGCTGCCACTCCAGGGTGAGCAGCCGGTGACGCTGGAGATCGCGGAAGGCGCCGTAGTCGCCCAGCACGTCGAACCGGTACGCGGTGCGCTCGAAGGCCCGGCCCGGCTTGTGGCGGCGGTTCTCGCGCGCGCCGATGTAGGCCTGGAGCACGCGCCGGCGCTCCTCGGGCCCGAGCTTCCGGGCGAGGGCGAGGAGCTGATCATCAGGCAGGTCGGAGGCGGCGTACAAGGCCGCCGCCACCACCTTCACCTCGCCGTCCGGATCCCAGTCGGTCAGTGTCACCTCGGATCGCGGCTCGGGCTCGATCCCCGCCAGCAGCGTCTCCGCCGCCGCGCGCGTGGCGCGGGCAGTATCCGCGAGGTACCGCGCCCAGACGCCGCCGCGCTCCGGCCGCTCCAGGCGCTTGAGGAAGGCCGGAATCACCTTGCGTAGCTCGACAAGCATGAGCTCTGCTTCGTCGCGCGCCTCGCGTAGCGGATGCGCGCGCATGCGGAGGAGGAGCGCCTCATAGCCCTGAGCGGTGCCGAATATGCCGACATTGGAGCGTGTGGCCGCGGGCAGCAAGCCGCGCAGGCTGTCCAGCGCCTTGGCCCGCATGGTCATGCGCCAGGGCCCCTCGGCCTGGCCGGGCTCGCGCGGCACGCGCGCCGACCAGAAGGCCTGCATGGGCTCGAGCCAGCGCGCGTAGGTCTCGAAGGCGCGATCGAGAGCTTCCACGTAGCGCGGGCGCAGGAGATGGCCGTCGAGCTCGGAGGGAACATGGTACTTCCAGGCCCCGTCCGGCCGGTCCGTGTACGGCACGTAGCGGGTCGACTGCTCGAGATAGGCCATGAGCCGGCCCCACTCGAGCACCTTGGTGAGGAGGTTGGAGGCGCCCTCGCAGGCCAGGTGCACCCCGCCGAGCTGGGCGACGGAGTCGTCGCCGTAGTCCGAGAGCACGCGCTCGTAGAGCGCGTCCGCGCGGGTGGTGCCGACGTCTGGACTGCCGGCGCCGACGGGACCTTCGCGAAACTCGTCCAGGTACAGCCGCCGGAGAGACTTGGCCGAGCGCGAATAGCGCGCGAACAGCGCGCCCTTCACCACTTCGGGGAGATTGACGAGGGCGAAGACGGGCCCGTCGAGATTGGTGAAATGCGGCGCGAGGGCGGCACGTTCCTCGGCGGTGAACGTTTCCACGACGGTCATCTTAACGCAGCCCGGCTCAGCCGCCATAGCCCCAGTTCCAGCAGGGCAGGCGTTCCTTCCAGAACCAGTCGTCGCAGAGCTGCTCGTCACAGCGCTGCCGGCATTCACCCGCGGTGAGGTTCGGGGTGCAGGAGAGCTTGCCCTCCGCGCGGCAGTAGCACGAGCCGAGAAATTCCGCTCGGGCGGGCTCGGCCGCGCGTGACTCGGTGGCCGGCGCTGCCACCGCCAGCAGCGCGACGAGGGCAAGCCGGGAAGCGCGGGCGTCGAGGCGCGGGGTGCGCATTGACCCCATTCCAGCACCTCCCTATACTCCGCGCAATGGCTCGCGGCCTCGTGTTCAGCACCTCGATCGCCGGCATCCTGCTCGTGACGCTTCCAGCGGCGCCCGCGCCCTCCACCACCGTCCGCGCGGTGGCCGCGATCGGTGAATCGGCCCCCGGCGGCGGGCGCTTCGGCGGGTTCACCGTGGAGTCGCTGCCCGTTCTGGCTCCCACCAATAGCCGGGGACAGGTCGCCTTCTTCGCCACCATTCATCGCGGCTCCGCCGGCGAGGGGTTCTTTCTCCGCTCGCGCGATCGGATAACGAAGATCGCGCGCGAAGGCGACGTGGTGCCGGGCGTGGGCGCGCTCTCGGGCTTCGGCCGTCATCCCATTCCCGCCTTGAACGAATCGGGAGCGGTGGCGTTTGCGGCGGCGGTCGCCGGCGGCAAGACGGTGGAGGGCATCTTCCTTTTCGCCCGGGGCCGACTCCAGCCGGTGGCGCTCAGCGGCGGGCCGGCGCCCGGCGTCTCGTCGGGAACGCTCGCGGGCGTCGAATCCCCCGCCCTCAACGACCGGGGCGACGTGGTCTTCCTCGCCACGGTGAGACGGGGACGCGAGAGCCTGGAGGCCGTCTACATTCGGGAGGCGAGCGGCAAGCTCCGCAAGGTTGTCGCCCAGGGCGATCCCGCGCCCGCGGGCGGGAGCTTCGCGGGCTTCGGCGCCCCCGTGCTGAACAACAAGGGCGTGGTCGGCTTCGCCGCCGCCGTGGAGGGCAAGTCGGTGCCGGGCGGCATCTTCCTCGCCACGAGTGATCAGGTGCGGATGCTGGTGGGTGCGGGTGACGACAGTCCCGTGGGTGGCATCTTCTTCAAGTTCTCGGAGCGGCTCAGCCTCAATGACGCGGGCGCGGTGGCCTTCAATGCCGTGCTCAAGGACGCGCCTTCCGCGGGCGGGCAATTCGTGGTGCAGGCGGGCCGGGTCCTCAAGGTGGCGGTGGTCGGCGACGCAGCGCCCGGCGGCGGCGCCTTTTCGCATTTCGGGCTCTGGCCCGGTCTCAATGCGCGCGGCAGCCTCGCGTTCGTCGCCTCGGTGGACGGCGGGCCGAGCCCGATGGCGGTGTTCGTGGGGGGGCCGGGGCTGGTGGAGCGGATCGCCGCGGTCGGGGATGACTTGCCCGGGGGCCGGCTCCAGTCCTTCGGTCTCTATCCTCTGGTCGCCATCAACAATGCGGGCGGCGTGACCTTCGCCACCGCCCCCACCGCCACCGGCGAAGGGGTCGAGGGGATCTTTCTGGCCGGATCCGACGCGCGGCCCTGAGCGGGGCGCGCGTCAGTTCATGTCGTAGGGCGGATACTCGACGAAGACGTTGGCGGCGGTGATGAAGAGATGCCGCGTGGCGGTGCGCGGCGGCACCGGCTCGCCCCGCAGCATCCGGAGGGCGAGCGGCAGCACGTCGTAGCCATAGCGGTCCATATAGAACGCCACCGACCCGATCACGATGCTGCCGCGGTTGTTCGGGTCGATCTCCTTCTTGTCGTTGATCCCGCCGTGGATGGTCCGGTCCACGCCGTGGCTCGCAATGGCGGCGTCCGAGGCGCGTCCGGCCTGCTCGAGCGCGCTCTTGGCGGCGAGCGCGGTGGTATCGTCCGTGGCCGCCACCAGCACCTTGGCTCCGGGATGCGCGGCGAGATACTTGCCCAGGAGCGCCCCCACCCGTGCGGGATTGCCCTGGGTGTCCAGCGTGACCGGCTTCACGCCGGGGAGCTTCGCGCGAAGCCCCTCCACCACGCCCTGCACCCGCTCAGGCACGCGATCGACCCTCGCCTCGACCGGTCCCACGATGACGGCGACCGTCGGCTGGCCGCGCCAGGAGCGCGCGGCGAACTGGCCCAGCGCCTCCCCCGCGATGCGTCCGGCGGCGAGGTTGTCCACGGTGTACAGCGGCGCACCCGGCACGGGATGATTCACCGCCAGGATGGGAATGCCCGCGGCCTTGAGACGCGCGGCGATGGCGGCATTGGCGTCCGGATCCTGGCAATACAGGACGTAGAGGTCCACCTTCCGCGCGATGGCGTCCTCGGCATTGGCCTGCGCCTTCTTCCCGTCGCGCTGGTTGTCGTAGAAAAGAACCTCCACCGGCAGCTTCCGGGCCGCGAGGGCGAAACCCGACCGGATCTCTCCGCCCGTGAAGCCCGTGCCCTCCAGCGTGACCCCGGGCTCTTCGGTGAGGTTGGCGAACGCGATCGTGTAGCGTCGCTCTTGACCGTGGGCGGGGAGGGCGGCGAGAAGCGAGGCGCCCGCGAGCGGCGCCGCCAGGAGGGTCAGACAGAACCGCCGGCGCCCCTCTCGGAGCGCCGGCGCCGTGTTCTGCGTCACGAGGGCTCCCCGCGCTTAGCGGATGCCCTCGATGGCGACGAAGTTGCCGGTCAGCCCGACGGCCTTGGGCACCGTCATGCTGAAGAAGAACGTGGCACGGTTGGTCGCCGCCGCCTCGGCGGCGATGAGGTCGGTGCGCACGTTCTCGATGATGTGGATGCCGTTGTCCGTGAGCAGGATATTGTGGACGGGGAACGCTTCCTTCGGGTCCTCGCTGGGGATCACCTCGACCACCCAGGTGTCGGTGCCCACCGCCACCACCTTCTGGGACACGAGCCACTTGGCGGCGTCCTTGCCGATGCCGGGGGCGGCGCTGTTGTAGACCGCGTTCTGCTTGGGGAACTGCTCGAAGAGGTCGCCCCACCCGGTGTGGATGACGACGATGTCGCCTTCGCGCAGGGTCACGTTGTACATCCGGAGCCCCGCCTGGAGATCGGCGGTGGTGATGAGGGTGCCCCCGTCGAGACAGGGCTTGCGGCAGGCCGCGTTGGTCTTGAGCTTGCCGGCGGCCTGGAAGACCTTCACCATGTCGATCACCACGCCGCGCGTCGCGAAGGACTTGAGATGCTCCAGACCCAGCTTGGTCATGTTGTTCTGGTTGATGAACTTACCCATCGCGATCTGGTTGAAGTAGCAATCCTTCCGCCCGATGTGGCCCATGCCGTCCAGATGGGTCCCCACATGGCTCTGGCTGAGCCAGGTATCTTCCATGTAGGTGAGCTGGTTCTCGCCGTACGCTCCGCCGGGCGCCAGGCTGGTGGCGGTGAGTATGGTCTTGGTGAAGCGGCTCCCGAAGAGCGGGACTCCGTCCACCAATGGGTACGACATCACGACTACCTTGCCTTCCTGGATCTCGGCGGCGGCCGCCTTGGTGACGGCAGGGGTGATGCGGTTGGTCGCGCCGGTCTGGTCATTCGGGCCCCAGGGTGACGGGGGCACCAGGGTCTTGCAATCGGTCTGGGCGAACGCCAGTGATGCCGAGGTGAGAAGCAGGACGGCGGACGCGCCGAGGACGGATCGAATCCTCATGCCACATACCCCTTTCCGCAATGAAAGGAACCGCACGGCACGCGTGTGGGCGGTGCCCGACGCCGGGGATTCTGAGCCGACGCCCCGGTGAAGTCAATACCCGCGATCAGCCCCGTCGGAGGTAGGAATCCCCCCCGGTGAACATGTCCTCGCGGGGCGGCGCGAAGACGTCGATGACCTCGGTGTCCTCGGGGAAGAAGGCCTCATGGGGGGTATTGCCGGGAATGACTCCGCAGTCGCCGGCGCGGCACACGCGCTTCTCGCCGTCGAGGTCGAAGTCCATGCGGCCGGAGATCATCCAGAAGATCTGCTCGTGCGGGTGCTGGTGGCGGGCGGCATGCGCCCCCGCCTTCATGCGCCAGAAGACGATCATGCCCTTGTCGCCCACCACGATGCGGCGGGTGATCTTGTCGCCGATCTTCTCCTCGGGGACCTCGTCGAGATTGACGTAGCCGTGCATCACGGGAATCGCCATGCGGGAGGCCTCCTGGGCGTCGGATGGATCGTGCCCCGACCCTAGCCAGCCGCCCCCGGCAAGTCAAGCGGCGTTGACCCGCTCCCGGGGCGCGTGGGATACTTTCGCCGTTCCTACCAACCCCGGGGAGGCACCATGCCGAACATCACCGTCCAGTGGTACGCCGGCCGCACCGATCAGCAGAAGCGCGAGATCACCCAGGCCATCACGGAGGCCATGGTGACGATCGCCAAGACCACCGCCGACCAGGTCCATATCGTCTTCCAGGACGTGGAGAAGTCCAACTGGGGCTATAACGGCAAGCTCGCGAGCGACAAGTAGGAGCCGCCATGCTCGACCTCAAGGGGATCACGCCCGCCACCGTCCTTCCGCTGACGCCCGACGCCCAGATCGACGAGCCCGAGCTGCGCAAGTACATCCGCTGGATTGCCGGTCAGGGCATCAAGGCGGTGGCGGTCAACGTGGATACCGGGGAGGGCCCGCATCTCTGGCATGACGAGAAGCTGCGCGTCCTCCGCATCTACAGAGAAGAGCTGGCGGGCCGGGGCATCCCCATCGTCGCCGGGCTCGGCGCCTCCTTCACCGCGCAGGCGGTGAAGTACGCCAAGGAGTATCGCGAGGCGGGGGCCGAGGCCTTCCTGGTCTTCCCCATCACCGCCTATCTGGGCCAGCCCCTCGACCCCGAGGTGCCCTACCGCTACCACCGGGCCATCGCCGACGAGGTCGGGCTCCCCCTGGTCATCTTCACGCTGCAGCCGGCGCTGGGCGGGGTGGCCTTCGACGACGAGACCTTGCTGCGGCTCATCGAGATCCCCCAGGTGGTGGCCATCAAGGAGGCGCTCTTCGACGCCAAGCGCTTCCGCGAGATCGTGGACGTGGTGCGGCGCGCCCCGCGGCGAATCACAGTGCTCACCGGCAACGACAACTTCATCTGGGAGTCCTATCTCCTCGGCGCCGAGGGCGCGCTGCTGGGCGCCTGCGCGGTCACCACCCGCACTCACGTGGAGGTGCACGCGGCGGCCATGCGCGGCGACTGGGCGACGGCGCGCGAGAAGGGCGACCGCATCCAGAAGCTGGTGGACGTGGTGTTCGCGGCGCCGGTGCGCGACTATCGCGCGCGCTCCAAGGAAGTGCTGGTCATGCAGGGCGTGATCCAGCACGCCCACATGCGCCCCCCGCTCCTGCCCATCAGCGCCGACGATCGCGCGCGGCTCAAGCGCGCCCTCGAGGAGGCCGGGGAGCTTTAGCCGAGCCGCCCCACCCTTTGCGATCGAGAGCAACGCCCCGCACTACCGCCTGGGCACGAGCTGCGAGATGTGCCAGCGCCACGTGACGGAGCTGCCCACGTACTGATGCTGAACGGGCCCAAGTTCGTGGAGGTCTCGGACCTGGTGCGGGTCTTCCCCACCCCCGAGGGGCCGGTGCGGGCGCTGGACGGATTGTCCTTCGACGTCCGCCGGGGCGAGTTCCTCTCCGTGGTGGGCCCGTCCGGCTGCGGCAAGAGCACGCTGGCCATGCTCATCGCCGGCCTGCTGCGCCCGACGTCGGGCGTGATCACGGTGGACGGCCGCGCGGTTGACCGGCCCCAGACCGATCTCGGCATCGTGTTCCAGAACGCGGTGCTGCTGGCCTGGCGCACCGCGCTCGACAATGTGCTCCTCCAGCTCGAGATGCGCGGGCTCGATCCCCGGAGCTACCGCGATCGGGCGTGGGAGCTCCTCCGCAGCGTGGGACTGGAGGGCTTCGAGCGCCGGCTTCCCCACGAGCTGTCGGGCGGCATGCGCCAGCGCGTGGCCATCTGCCGGGCCCTCATCCACGACCCGCCGCTCCTGCTCATGGACGAGCCCTTCGGGGCCCTGGACGCGCTCACCCGCGATCAGATGACGCTCGACATCCAGGGCATCTGCGCGCGGGGCGGCAAGACGGTGCTCTTCATCACCCACTCCATCACCGAGGCGGTGTTCCTGTCCGATCGGGTGATCGTGATGACCCCGCGACCGGGCCGCATCGACAGCGTGGTGGAGGTGGAGCTGCCCCGTCCGCGGCGGCTGGCGGTGCGGGAGCTTCCCGCCTTCGCGGGCTATGTGCGCGGGATCCGCGACCGGTTCATGGCCCAGGGTGTCCTGCGCGACATCGAGGAGGCGCCCGCGCCATGACCTGGCGCGACTGGAGCCCGCCGCTGCTCACCCTGGTGGCGATGGTGGTGGTGTGGGAGCTCGCGGTCGCTCTCCTCCGGGTGCCGGAGTACATCCTGCCCGCGCCGCGGGGCATCGCCGCCGCCATGGTGAAGGAGTGGCGCTATCTCGCGCAGCACACCTGGATCACCGTCCAGGAGGTGCTGCTGGGCTTCGCGATGGCGGTGGCGGTCGGCATCCCCATCGCCATGGCCATCGTGTACTCTCCCCTGATCGAGCGGGCGATCTACCCCCTCCTGGTGGGCTCCCAGTCGGTGCCCAAGATCGCCATCGCACCGCTCCTGATCTTCTGGGCCGGGCTCGGGCTCTTCCCCAAGGTGCTGGTGGCCTTTCTCATCTCGTTCTTCCCCATCATCATCGACACCGTGGTGGGGCTCCGATCGGTGGAGCCCGAGATGCTGCATCTCGCGCGCTCCATGGGCGCGGGAGCCGGGCGCACCTTCGTCAAGATCCGCTTTCCCACCGCGCTGCCCAACATCTTCGCCGGGCTCAAGGTGGCGGTGACACTCTCGGTGGTGGGCGCCATCGTGGGCGAGTTCATCCAGGCCGACCGGGGGCTCGGCTATGCGCTCCTCCAGGCCAATGCCGTCATGGACACGCGGCTGGGCTTTGCCGCCATCATCGTGCTCTCGGCGGTCGGCATCGCCATGTTCGTGGCCGTGGATCTCCTCGAGCGGCGGCTCATCCCCTGGCACGCGTCGCACCGCTCCGAGCTGGCCGCCGGCACTCTCTAACGCAATTTCTCAAGGAGGACACCCCACATGTCCCGACGTCCCGCGCTGCTCGCCATCCTCGTCGCCCTCGCCGCGCTTGCCGCCGCCGCCCTGCCCGCGCCGGCCCAGGCCCCGCGCGACAAGGCCACGCTCAAGCTGAACTTCTACGCCTACGGCGAGCACGCCGCCTTCGCGTACGGGGTCGAGAAGGGAATCTACGCCGAGGACGGGATCGAGCTCACCATCGTGGAGGGGGGCGGCTCGGGCAAGGTGGTCCAGGAGATCGGCATCGGGAGCGAGCGCTTCGGCTACGCCGATGCCACCACCATGGCCAACCTCGTCTCCAAGGGGTTGCCGGTCAAGATGATCGCGAACTATGTCCAGACCAGCCCCATGTCCATCATCTTCTTCGCGGACGCCGGCATCAAGTCGCCCAAGGACCTCGAAGGCAAGAAGGTCTCCTTCACCGCGGGCGACTCGCTGCACCAGAATTTCCCCGCCCTCATCAAGCTCAACCGGGTGGACAAGTCGAAGGTCCAGGAGGTGCTGCTCGCCCCCGCCGCGAAGCAGACGGCGGTGATGACGGGCACGGTGGACGCCATGGGCGGCTACTACACCACCCAGGCCGGGCTCATCGAGTCCGAGACCAAGAAGAAGGTGGCGTATATCCGCTACACCGACTTCGGGGTGGGCGCGATGACTCAGGGGCTCTTCGTGCACACCAAGAATCTCGGCGAGAAGTCGCTGAATTGCCGCATGGTGCGGGCCACCGGGCGGGCCTGGCAGGCGGCCATGAAGGATCCCGACGGCGCGGTGGCGGCCCTGCACAAGCTCTTCCCCAAGACCAACAAGGGCCTCGTCGACCTGACCAAGAAGCAGTGGCAGGACTCGGCCGACCTCCTCTACACGAAATCCTCACAGGGCAAGACTCCCGGCCTCATGATGAAGGAGGACTGGGATACCCTGCTGAGCCTGGCCAAGGAATACGGGGGGCTCGAGCCGGTGAAGGCGCACGCGGACTACTACACGAACGAATTCTTCGACTGCAAGTAAAAGGGATCCCATGGCCAAGCTCAAGGTCGGTTTCATCCCCATCGAGGGGGGGCGTTACTACAAGGAGGCCCTCGAGGAGGTCGTCCGCGCCGAGGACCTTGGATTCCACTCGGTGTGGATGGAGGAGCACCACTCCGTGGTGAATCACTACTGGCCGTCGCCCTTGCCGGTGCTGGCGGGCTTCGCCACCCGCACCAGCAAGATGGTGCTGGGCACCGATATCCTGGTGGCGCCCTTCTACCACCCCACCCGGCTGGCGGAGGATTGCGCGCTGCTCGACATCATGTCGAACGGGCGCTTCATCCTCGGCATCGCCATCGGCTACAAGCCGGACGAGTTCGCGCTCTACGGCGCCGAGCTGGAAAAACGTGGGGCCCGCTTCGAGGAGCAGATGGCGATCGTGAAGGGCCTGTGGACCAAGGACCGGATCACGCACAAGGGCGCCTACTATCAGCTCGAGGGCAGCCTCGAGCCCAAGCCTTTGACCCCGGGTGGGCCGCCGGTGTGGATCGGCGGCTGGGGCGACATCACGCTCCGCCGCGCCGCCACAATGGCCGACAACTGGATTCCCGGCCCCACCGGCGAGCTGCCACGCCTCCTCAAGGGCAAGGCGCAATTCCTGGCCAATCGCAAGGCGGCGGGCATCACCGCCCCCGTCGCGGAGTGGCCGCTCACGCGCGACGTCATCATCGCCGATACCGAGAAGCAGGCGCGGGAGCTGGCCGAGCAGCACATCATGGTGTCGTACCGGAAGGAATACGCGGGCGGCTGGCGCCACCCGTTCATCGACGCCTCCATCGCGGTGGACCTCGACAAGGTCAAGAAGGATCGCTTCCTGATCGGCAGTCCCGACCAGGTCATCCGCGATCTCAAGCCGTTCGTGGAGCAGTACGGCATGGACCACCTGATCTGTCGGCTCTTCTTCCCCGGGATGCCCCACACGCACATCATGCGCGAGCTGGAGCTCCTGGCGAAGGAGGTCATGCCGGCTTTCAAGTGAGCGAGCGCTCCCCCGAACGCGCCCTGGTCACCCCGACCGTCGCGCTCGAGCCGCGCGACGGCGGCTTCTCTCCGCGCCGCGCGCTGGTGGAGGCGCTGACCCGCGCCGGGCTCTGGGGGGCAGCGCTGGCCCTGGCGTGCTGGATGCTCCAGGAGGCCGGCTTCGCGCTCGCCACCGGCTACGGGCTGCCCGACATCGCCGCGCGCTTCCTCATGCTGGCGGCGTACTTCTTCCTCGGCGCCGCGTGCGGGCTCGTCCATGCCCTGGCGGGCAGCGCGCGGGGCGTGGTCGAGCGCGTCGAGCGCGTGCTCCAGACACGCCTCGAGCCACAGATGACGGGGCTGCTCGGCCGCATGTTCCCCAATACGCGATCGATCACCATTGTCCAGATCGAGGCGGCGGTGGATCGGCTCATCGCGCTGGCGGCGGATCCGTCGCGCCAGGGCCTGCCGCGGATGCTGCTCGGCTGGGCGCTCCGGCGAGGCGCGGCGGCGCTGCTGCGCGAGGCGCGGGCGCGCGCGGGCGCCGACGGCCGGCTGACCCTCGCCGAGGCGTCCACGCTCATCCGCGAGCACCTCGTGGGCCTGGTGATGGGCCAGCTCCGCTCGCGGCTGGCCATCGCGCGCCAGCTCGCCCTCTGGATCCCGGGCCTCGCCGTGCTGGGCCCGGCGGCCTGGCTCGCCCTCCGGAGCGCATGAGCGGCTTGCCGGTGGCGCTCAAGGCCGCGTCCTTCCACGTGCGGAGCCTGCGCACGCGCCTGCCCTTCCGCTACGGCATCGTCACCCTCACCCATTTCCCGCTCCTGCATCTCGCCGTCGAGGTGGAGACCGCGGACGGCCGGCGGGGCCGCGGCTTCGCCGCCGACAACCTGCCCCCCAAGTGGTTCGACAAGGACCCGCGGAAGAGCTTCCGCGACAATGTCGAGGACGAGCTGGCGTCCATCCGGGCCGCCGAGACCGCCTACCTCGACGCCGGGCGGGCGCCCCGCGCGCTCTTCGACATCTGGGAAGAGGCGTACGGCGCCTCCCGCCGGCAGAGCCGGAGCCTGGGGCTCAATGGGCTGACCGCGTCCTTCGGCTCCTCGTTCTTCGAGCGAGCGCTCGCAGACGCCGCCGGGCGCCTGGCCGGCCTCGACGTGGTGGGCATGCTGCGGGCGAACACGCTGGGCCTCCGGCCGGAGGCGGCGCACCCCGGGCTGACGCTCGAGCACGTGCAGGCGTGGGCGATGGCGCCGCCGCCGGAGCACGTCGCCGTGCGCCACACCGTGGGCCTCCTCGATCCCATCGTCGCCGCCGACGTGCCCGCGGACGGCTGGCTGCACGACGGCCTGCCCCAGACGCTCGAGGAATGCGTCACCGCGTATGGCCTCACCCACTTCAAGCTGAAAGTGGGGGGCTCGCTCGACGCGGACCTCGACCGCCTGGCCGCCATCGCGGCCACGCTCGACCGCCTCGTCCCCGGGCGCTATGTGGCGACCCTCGACGGCAACGAGCAGTACAAGTCCATGGGCGACTTCGCGCGCCTGGTGGACGCGATGGAGCGGACGCCCGCGCTCGCGCGCCTCGTCGCCGCCATCGCCTTCATCGAGCAGCCGCTCGATCGCGCGATTGCCCTCGATCCCCTCGCCACCGAGGGGCTGGGAGAGCTGGGCCGGCGCATCCCCATGCTCATCGACGAGAGCGACGCCGAGCTGGACTCCTTCCGCGCCGCGGTCACACTCGGCTACCGGGGCGTCTCCACCAAGAACTGCAAGGGCGTCGTGAAGTCCATCCTCAACCGCTCGCTGGTGGAGCGGGAGAACCGCGGCCGCGCGCCCGCCGCGCGGCTCTTCATGAGCGCGGAAGACCTCACCAATGTCCCGGTGGTGCCGCTGCAGCAGGATCTCGCCACCGTGCGCGCCCTCGGGATCGGCCATGTGGAGCGGAACGGGCACCACTACGTGCGGGGCCTCGCCCACTGCTCCTCCGCCGAGCGCGGTCTCGCCACCCGGCACCACCCCGATCTCTACGAGGGCGACGCGCGCGAGGCACGGCTCCGGATCGAGGGCGGGCGGCTCCGCGTGGGCTCCCTCGCCGCCCCCGGCTACGGCGTCGGCTTCGACCCGGATCTGGGCTCGATGACGCCACTCGAGCGGTGGAGCCCGGCCGACGTGGAGAGCCGCGCGTGATCGCCTACCGGGCGAACCGCTCGTTCGCGTGGAACGCGGCGCATCCGCCCAAGCTGCCGGCGCGGCCGCGCAAGCGCATCGCCCATCCGCCGGCGCTGCTCTTCGGGCGGCGCGTGGCGAGCCCCATCGGCATCGCCGCGGGGCCGCTCCCGAACTCGAAGTGGATCGAGGCCTATGCGAGGCTCGGCTACGGCATCTTCACCTACAAGACGGTGCGCAGCGCGGCCCGGCTGGCCTACCCGGCGCCCAACCTCCTCTTCTGCCGGCTCGGAGATCCCGCGGTGGCGGAGGCCAAGGCGCCGCGCAAGCTCGATCCCGCCGCGGTCACCTGGGCCACCTCGTTCGGCCTGCCCTCGGCCGCGCCGGACGCGTGGCGCGCCGACGTCAAGCGCGCGCGCGCCAAGCTCGCCGCGGATCAGCTCCTGCTCGTGAGCGTGGTGGGAACGCCCGCGCCGGGCGGCGACGCCGAGCAGCTCGCGCAGGACTATGCCACCTGCGCGCGCTGGGCGGCGGAGGCGGGGGCGGATGTGGTGGAGGTGCATCTGTCGTGTCCCAACACCTCGGCCGAGCAGGCCCACATGGTCTACGAGGACAAGGAGCTGGCGGGTCTCATCGTCGAGCGCGTGCGCCGCGTGACGGGCGGGGTGCCGCTGGTGGCAAAGCTGGGCGCGCTGGCCGGCCCGCGCGCGCTTCACGAGCTGGCCACGCGCCTGGCCCCCTGGCTCGACGGCTTCGTCCTCGTCAACGGCCTGCAGCGGAAGGTGATCAAGCCCGAGGGCAATCCCGCCTTTCCCGGGACGGGCCGGGACCTGGCGGGCGTGGTCGGCGCCGGCGTCTACGACACCTGCCGGATCCAGGTGGAGGAGCTGCTCGCCTGGCGCAAGGCCGGCGCCTGGGATCGCGCGATCTTCGCCGTGGGCGGCCTCACCACCGCCGCTCGCGCCCGCGCCGCCCTCGACGCGGGCGCCAATGCCGCGCTCGTCGCCACCGCCGCGCTGGTCGATCCCCTCTTCGCCGCGCGCTTCCCCGCGAAGCGGTAGGTCGCGGGGAGCGCGTGCGTGCGATAGGCTCGGGTCCCGTGCACACCGTGATCGTCGCGGCCATGCTGATTCTCGCCCAGGGCGCCGGACTTCCAGACGGGTCCGCGCTCGCGCAGACCCCCGGCACCTGGCAAGAGCTTCCCGACACGCGGCTGACCGAGTCGCGGATCGTGTGCGGAAACAAGGACGCGCCGGCAGCTCCACCGGGCTGTCTGCCCAAGGGGGTCCCGCACGGTGGCAACAATATCCTCGGGGCCAGCGTGGGGGCGTGGGTCAGCGGCGACCTCGATACCCAGCGCGGCGAGCTCGTGATTCCTCGGGGCGGCGGGCACGCCGACTGGCCGGGCAATCAGGTGGTGGCGTTCCGACCCCCGGACGGGAACAAGCCGGGCGAATGGCGACTCCGGCGAGACATGTCCATGGCGTTCCCTCCCATGCCGAAGGGGCCCTTCGCCTCGATCTACTCCGACGACACGCCCGCCTCGGTCCACTCCTACGACTGCGTGGCGTATCTGGCGAGCGTCGATCGGATGTGGAGCGCGGGGGGCATCTACTGGTCCCCGGCCGGCAACTCCGACCGCGTCACCTTCTGGTGGAATCCCGGAGACGCGTCATGGGCGCGAAAGGCCGACCGCCCGGGCGGCTATGGCTGCGCGAGCGTGTGGGATCCGCGCGGGGAGCGCGTGCTGATCCGGCTGTCGGGCGAGTTCGTCGCCTATGCCCCCAGGACCGACACCTACACGAAACTCTTTGGACAGCAGGGCGGCATCATGTCCTCGAGCTCCTCCCTCGCCCTGGATCCGGCCGGGCGCAAGATCTATCGGCTCGCTCCGCCCGCGAAATCGCCCAGTATCCGGATGATCGACCTGGAGGCGCTGGACGCGAAGGAGCAGGTGCTGGCCACCGAGGGTGACGTCGGCATCGAGAATCTCGCCGGCGTCGCGCTGCGGGTCCACGCGGGGCGCGTGATCGGCGTGGGCAAGACGGAAGACGGCAAGCACGGCGCCCTTCACATCCTCGATCCCACCAATTGCGGGCGCGCCATCCAGCCCAAGTGCCGCTGGGAGCGCCACGTGCCTGCCGACGAGGTGCATCCGCCGCCGCCGGTGGCGCAGGGCGTGTGGAAGCGCTTCTTCGAGCTGGGCGGGCGCTTCTACTACGTGAACAGCGCCGGCCAGAACGTCTGGGTGTTCACGCCGGCCGCCGCCCGCTGAGACATCAGCGCGGCACCACGGCCGGGATGCGGTCGGCCCAGGGGTGGGCCGCCTCGAAGACCGCCGCCGCCCGCAGCACCGCCGCCTCGCCCCCGCGCTTCCCCACGATCTGGAGCCCCACCGGCAGGCCGTCCCGCGTGAAGCCGGCCGGGATCGATATCGCCGGCAGGCCCAGCACGGAGAAGGCGTAGGTCAGGAAGGACCGCTGGAGCATCTTCCCTACCGGCTTGCCGTCCACCGTCATCGCATGACTTTGCTCGAGGGGGAACGGCGGCGTGGATGACGTCGGCGTGATCCAGAGATCGCGCCCGGCCAGGAACTCCCGCACGCGATTCCACAGCGCGGTGCGGAGCAGCTCGCCCCGCGCGACCTCGGCCGAGGTGAGCGCCAGCCCCAGCTCGGTGTTCTCGACCAGGCCCGCCTGCAGCGCCTCGCGGTGCCGCGGCAGCTTCTCCGCGTGGCGCGCCACCATCAGCAAGCCGCGCGTCAGCCGGACGATCTCCGGCACCTCGGTCATGTCGGGGCAGGCCGGCTCCATGCGCGCCCCCGCCTTGCCGAAGACCTCCACCGCGGCCCCGAATACCTCGCGCACCTCCCGGTCCACCGCCACCAGCCCGCCCAGATCCGGTGTCCACGCGATGCGCCACCCCTTCACCGACGCGCCTTTCAGCGCACGCACGAACTCTCCCGTGTCCACCGCATACGAGATCGGCGAGCGCTCGTCGGGACCCGCCATCACCGACAGCATCAGCGCGGCGTCGGCCACCGTCCGCGCCATCGGGCCCTCCACCGAGTAGGTGTCCCAGGCGAGCACCGACGGAAAGCGCGGGATGAGCCCGGGCGTGGTGCGAAAGCCGACCACGCCGCAGTGAGACGCCGGCCCGCGGAGCGACCCGCCCAGATCCGTCCCCTCCGCGATCGGGCACATGCCGGTGGCCAGCGCCGCCGCGGAGCCGCCGCTCGACCCGCCGGCGGTGCGGGCGAGGTTCCACGGATTGCGCGTGGCGCCGAAGACCGCGTTCACCGTGTTCGGCCCGAAGGCGAACTCCGGCGTATTGGTCTTGCCGAGCACGATGGCTCCCGCCTTCCGCAGCCGTTCCACCACCAGCGCGTCCGCCTCCGGCACATGGTCCTTGAACAAGGTGGAGCCGTACGTGGTGAGGAGGCCCCTGGTCTGGGTCACGTCCTTGATCCCGACCGGCACGCCGAAGAGCGGCGGCAGCGTCTTGCCGCGGCGGAGCCCGGCGGTGGCTTGCCGCGCCTCCCGCAGCGCGGCGTCCCGTGCCAGCGTGACGAACGCGTTCACCTGGGGATTCACGGCGTCGATGCGGGCCAGCACCGCCTGCATGACCTCCAGCGGCGAGACCTTGCGGGCGCGGTAGAGGCGGGCGAGCTGCGCGGCGGGGGTGAAGGCGAGGTCGCGAGGAGGCGTCATTCGACGATTGTAGGCTTTCGGATCATGTATCCGCTCGCCTCGCCTCCGGCTGCGGCTCGCCAAACGTCAGCGTCTCGTAGATTTCCAGCGCGAGTCGGCCGAACGCCGGATCCGCGCGCTGGGCCATGGTGCGCGGACGCGGGAGCGCCACCTCCACCACCCGCGCCACGCGGCCGGGGCGCGGGGTCATCACCACCACGCGATCGGCCAGGAACACCGCCTCGGGAATGGAGTGGGTGACGAAGAGGATGGTCTTGCGCTGCTCGGCGGGGCCGGTGGTCTCGCCCCAGACGCGCAGCAGCTCGAGGTTCATCTCGTCGCGCGTCATGGCGTCCAGCGCGCCGAAGGGCTCGTCCATGAGGAGAATCGGCGGATCCAGTATCAGCGCGCGACACAGCGAGGCCCGCTGCTGCATGCCGCCCGAGAGCTCGGCGGGGTACTTCTCGGCGAAGCCGGCGAGGCCGGTCGTCCGCAGGAGCTCCCGGGCCCGCTCGCGATAGTCGGCGCGCCGGCGGCCGGCGAGATCCACGGGCAGGAGGACATTGTCCAGCAGCCGGCGCCAGCGGAGCAGCACCGGCGCCTGGAAAACCATGCCCACCGCGGGGATGGGCGCGACCACGGGGCGACCTTCCACGCGGGCGCGCCCCGCGGTGGGGGGCCGGAGTCCCGCCACCACCCGAAGAAGGGTGGATTTCCCGCAGCCCGAGGGGCCGACGAGGGCGACCAGCTCCCCGCGGCCCACGCCGAACGAGATGCCGCTCAACGCCTCGACGGGGCCGCTCGGCGAGGGATAGGTCATGCCGACGCCGTCGAGCTCGATCAGCATGGCCGGGGCCGCGCGCCCGCGGGGCGCATTCCCGGCTAGCGCATGCTCTTGGGCGGCTCGATCCGGGTCAGGAAGGAGTTGGTGAACACCTCGTCGCAGCTCACCTTTTTCGGGACCTCCATGTACGTGTTGATCAGCTCCACCGTGCGGCACATCTTGGCGCGGTCCATCCAGCCGATCCCGTTCTGCGCATAGCGGTCGGTCTTCATGAGCTCGAGCCCCAGCATCATGTTCGGCTCGATGAGGGCGAGGTCGATCTCGGGCACGCGCTTCCGGAAGATCTCCAGCGCGGCCTTGGGATTCTCCATCACGTCCCGCCAGCCCCGGTAGGACGCCTCCAGGAAGTCCTTCAGCACCTTGGGCCGCTCGTTCATCGTCTTCTCGCTCGCCATGATGGACATGGAGTACGTGTCGAAGCCGTACTGGAACCACGGCATGCGGACGAGGTTCTCCTTGCCCACCGCCTTCTCCCAGAAGGGCTGCCCGGTGGTGTAGTCGGGCACGGCATCCGCGCGCTTCTCGGACAGCGCCACGAACTTGGCCGCGGGCTCGATGTTCACCCAGGTCACCTTCTTCTCGTCGATGCCGTTGATGCGCGCGAAGGCGGGGAAGAGCTGGCGCTGCGAGTCGCCCGGCGGCGCGGCCAGGGTCTTGCCCTCGAGGTCCTTGGGCTTGACGATGCCGGTGTCCTTGCGCGTCCAGATGTTCAGCGGCGTGAGGTCGAACACCGCCCCCACCACCTTGATCTTGGCGCCCTTGGCCACCAGCGGGATCACCACGCTGGCATCGGCCAGGCCCACGTCGGCGCGGCCGGTGTCCACCTTGGCGATGGAGTCGCCCGAGCCCTTGGAGTTCTGGAGCTCGACCTCGAGGCCCTTGTCCCTGTAGTAGCCCTTCTCCAGCGCCACCCAGTAGGCGGCGTGGTCGCCGACGGCGAACCAGTTCAGCGCGAACACCACCTTCTGCGGCGCCTGGGCAAAGGCGGCGGGGACGAAGCTGAGGGCGAGGACGGCGGCGAGGACGAGACGGAGCATGAGCTTCTCCTTGGTCACGAGGCGGCGCCGGTCTCCGCCCAGGGGGCGAGCCGGCGCGCGGCAAGGTCGACGGCGCCGTAGAGCACGAGGCCGATGACGGAGATCCAGACGAGGGCGGCGAAGGCCACCGGCGTGTTGAGGTTGGTCTGGCTGACGACGATCACGCTGCCCAGCCCGGCCTGCGAGGCAACGAACTCGCCCACGATGGCGCCCACCACCGCGGCGGTGGCGGTGATCTTGAGCGCGCCGAGGATGTAGGGAAAGGCGTTCGGGATACGGATAGTGGCGAACACCTTCCACTTGGGCGCGCCGAAGACGCGCCCGAGGTCGAGCATGTCCGACTCCACCTGGGTGAGCCCCACCGCGGTATTGATGACCACCGGGAAGAAGCCGATGAGGGCTCCGATGAGCATGTTCGGGAAGATGCCGTAGCCGAGCCACAGGAGAAAGAGCGGCGCCACCGCCACCTTCGGCAAGGTGTTGACGAAGACCAGGAAGGGCACCAGCGCGCGGGCGGCGGCGGGCGACCACGCGATGGCGGTGCCCAGCAGCACGCCCACCGCGCCCGCGACGAGGAAGGCGCCCACGATCTCCACGCTGGTGATCCAGATGTGATGCGCCCACGGGATGCGGAAGTCCACCGTGGCCCGCAGCACCGCCCACGGGCCCGGCAGGAGGTACTCGCGGATCTTGAGCACGGACACCGCGAGCTGCCACGCCGCGAGCAGCGACGCGAAGAGGATCAGCGAGGGCACGTGACGGCGGAGGGCGGTGGATCGCATGCGCAGATGCGGCAATTGTCCGGCCGGCCCGCCGGGCCTGTCAATGGCGTTTGTGATAGGTTGAGGACGATGCGCTGGCTCATCGTCCTGCCCTTCGAGCGGGCCGAGCACATGGGGATGGACCTCCGCGACGAGCTCCGCGCGCTGGGCCACGAGGTCCGGACCTTCGCCTACCGCCGCGACAACCCGCTCTACAAGAACCGCGGCACCAAGGCCGCCTATCAGCTCTGGATCCTGCGCCGGCTCGAGCGCGCCTGCCTCGACTGGCGCCCGGCGGTGGTGATGGTGGTCAAGGGCGGGCCCATCACGCCGGGCGTGATCCGCCGGGTCAAGGCGCGAGTGGACACGCTGTTCGTGAATCTCTTCCCCGACAACCCGCTGTGGATGATCCCCTTCGAGCATATCGAGGCCTACGATCTCTTCCTCACCAAGGAGCGGTACGCGCTGCGCTCGCTGGAGGGCGTGGGGCTGCGGAACCTCCACTACCTGCCGCTCTACTGCGTGCCGGAGATGCACCATCCGGTGACGCCCACGCCGGAGCAGGCGCGCCAGCTCCGGGGCACGGTGGCCTTCGTGGGCAGCCACTATCCGTATCGCGAGCGCTTGGTGCGCGAGCTGGCCTTCTATCCCATGCGCCTCTGGGGCCGCGGGTGGGACCGCGCGGAGTCGTCCGAGGTGCGCAACCTCGTCGCGGGCGGACCGGTATGGGGCGAGGCCAAGCTGGCGATCTACTCGGGGGCCACGCTGTCGCTCAACCACCATCACCCGATGAACGACATCGTGGGGGTGAACACGCGCGCCTTCGAGCTGGCCGCCTCCGGCGCCTGCCAGGTGGCGGATCACAAGGACGAGCTTCCCTCGCTCTTCGTCCCCGGCCACGAGGTGATCACCTACCGCGATCTCCACGAGCTGCGCCGCCATCTCGACTACTACCTCGCCCATCCCGACGAGGCGCGCGAGATCGGCCAGAACGCGCTCAAGCGCGCCCTGGGCGAGCACACGCTGCGGCACCGGATCGAGGAGATCGTCCACGAGCTGGACCGGCGGTTTGGAGTCCAC
Organism: Candidatus Nitrosocosmicus sp.; assembly: GCA_035654455.1. Lineage (GTDB taxonomy): Bacteria > Methylomirabilota > Methylomirabilia > Rokubacteriales > CSP1-6 > DASRWT01. Next base: position 71,398 of record DASRWT010000044.1, read on the forward strand.
TAGCCTCGCCACCGGGCTCCGCTGCATCGACTGCGGCGCCACGCATCCGCTGGGCTACACGCTGGAGTGCCGCGCCTGCGCGGGGCTGCTCGAGCTGATCTACGACACTGCCCGGCTGGTCCACGACGGCCGGGTCCTTCTCGCCGGCACCGGACTGTGGCGCTACGCCGCCGTGCTCCCCATCGCCGACCCGTCCCATCGCGTCACCCTGGGCGAGGGCGGCAGCCCGTTGCTGGAATGCCCGCGCCTGGCGCGCGAGCTCGGGGTGCGGCGGCTCCTGGTCAAGTACGAGGGCTCCGGCCCCACCGGCACCGTGAAGGACCGCTCCTCCGCCACCGCGGTCGCCGCCGCGCTCCAGTTCAACTTCCGCGCGACCTCGGTGGTGTCGAGCGGCAATGCCGGCTCCTCGGTGGCTGCCTATTCCGCGCGGGCGGGCCTGCGGTCGCTGATCTTCGCCTACGAGAAGACGTCCGCGCCCAAGCTCCTGCACATGGCGGCCGCCGCCACCGATCTCGTGCTCTACGCGGGCGTCTACGACGACCTCATCGGCCTCTGGGATGACCTCGTGGAGCAGCGGCTCTTCTTCGACTGCGGGGCCTCGCGCAATCCCTACAAGCACGAAGGCAAGAAGACCATCGCCTACGAGATCGCGGAGCAGCTCGACTGGAAGCCGCCCGAGGTCGTGGTGGCGCCGGTGGCGGTGGGCGAGACCTTCATCGCCGCCGCGCGCGGCTTCGCGGAGATGGAGCAGGCGGGCTGGATCCCCCGCCGGCCGCGCATGGTCGCCGCCCAGGCGACGCGCGCCAACGCCATCTCGAGCGCATGGCGCGAGAACCGGCCGTTGACCCCGCTCAAGATCGGGTACACGGTCGCGGAGGGCCTCGCCGCCGGCAACCCAGGGAAGAAGGGCGAGTGGGTGCTCCGCATCCTCCGGGACAGCGGGGGCGTGGCCGGAGACGCCGAGGACGCCGCCATCCTGGCCGCCCAGGCACGGCTGGCGAGGGTCGAGGGGATCTGGGCGGGGCCCACCGGAGCGGCCAGCTTCGCCGTCCTCGAGCGGCTCCTCGCGGAGCGCGCCCTGGACCCGGACGGCACAATTTGCGTGATCGTCAGCGAGACCGGGCTCAAGACTGAGGCCGCCGCCCCGAGCCGACGCGCCACCGCCTTCGACGCCGCCTCGCTGCGCCGGCTGGTGGAGGAGCGGCTCGGCCGCTCCCCGTCCACGTCTTCGCGCTGACGAGGTTGGTCGATCCGTACCGGCACATTTGACACACCCGCCTGACTGCTCGCGCGCCGGGCTCCGGACGTCAACCGACCCGGACCCAGGAAAACAGCGGGTTGCAAAAGAGGAGCGTCGACGCGCGCGCGCGCGTCGGCCGGGCATATCGCTTGCACTCCCCTGTGGCATGACGCCGACTCGCCTGCTCCTGTCCGTGGCCATGGTCCTCCTCGCGCTCTGGGGCGCCGCGCACGTGGCGGCGGACTCGGTCACCGACCGCCTCCGTCCGGAGATCGAGCGGGTGCTGCAGACCCTCGACGACCCCACGCTCAAGCCCGCGGCCAGGGCGTCCGAGCGGCGCCAGGCGCTCCGCGACATCACCAACGGCATCTTCGACTGGGCGGAGATGGCACATCGCGCGCTGGGCCCGCACTGGGACGCGCGCAGCGAGGCCGAGCGGGCGGAGTTCTCGGACCTCTTCCGCGGCCTCGTCGAGCGCGCCTACCTCGCCAAGATCGAGCGGTATGGCGGCGAGAAGATCGCCTACGCGGGCGAGTCGGTGGATGGGGAGCAGGCCACCGTCCGCACGCGGGTGGTCATGCGCCAGGGCGACGTGAGCATCGACTATCGGCTGAGCGCCCGCGGCGACCGCTGGCTCATCTACGATGTGGTGGTGGACGGCATCAGCATCACCGCCAACTACCGGGCCCAGTTCAGCGAGGTCCTGACCAAGTCCTCCTATCAGGAGCTCGTCAAGCGGATCCGCGCACGCGTGTCCTGATCCGGCGAAGCCCCAGCCGCCGCGCCGCCAGCGCGGCCATGCGCCGGTCCCGCTCCACGCCGATCCACCGCCGTCCCGCTCGCGCCGCCAGCAGGGCCACCGTCCCCGCGCCGAGGAAAGGATCCAGGACCGCGCCGCGCTTGCGGCTCACCGCCAGCAGCCGCCGGATCACCGCCGGTGGCGTGGCGTCCCAGCGGCTCTCGGGGTGCGACCACGGCAGCGGCAGCATCCAGGCCAGGGTCACCGATCGGGGCCGGACCGGATGGGCGCCCGCCTTGCGGAAGCGGAGGACATAGTTGATCCGGTTGTCCCACCGCTCGCGCGACCGCACCTGGGCCCAGCAGCCCTTGGCCTGGAGCGTCCAGCCCGCGCGGCGCATCGCGTCCGTGACGAGTCCGTCCAGGCCGGCCCATTGTCGCCCGTCGTGGCGGTCGCCGATGACGAGCCAGCAATCGCCGTCGGGGGCGAGCACGCGCCGCCACTGCCGGCCGAATTCCGTGGCCAGGGTCCGCGCCCAGCGCTGGGCGGAGGCAAGGCCGCGCCCCCGCACCCAGTACGGGGGCGAGGTGATGATCACGGCCACCTCCCCCGTCGCGATGGCGCCGAGACGGCGGCCGTCTCCCACGATGAGCCGCCCCCGGCCGTCCGCGGACGCATACGTGGTCACAGGGGATATGGGATGAACTCTTCCGCGATCTCCACCTCGCCGTCGAACGACTGCCGGGCCTCGTCGGCGAGGGCGGCCGGGGCGTCGTGATGGGCGGTATCGATGTGGGCGAGGATGAGGCGGCGCACCCGGGCGCGCGCCGCGATCTCTCCCGCCTGCCGGGCCGTGGAGTGCACGCCGTGACGGGCGCGGTCGCCCTCGGAGAAGGTCGCCTCGTGAATGAGGGTGTCGGCGCTCCCGGCGAGCTCCACCACCGCCTCGCAGGGCTCGGTGTCCGAGGAGTAGACGACCGACGGCGCCGCCGCCGCGTCGAAGCGCAGGGCCAGGTTGGGCATGGGCCCATGCGCATTGGGCGAGGCGGAGAGCGTGAAGGGGCCGGTACGGCCAATGGCGGCGCGCGGGAGAGCCGGCACCGGCTCCAGGCGCAGCGGAAAGAGCTCGGGCCGGTCGAGGATGCGGAAGACGCGCAGCAGCTCCCGGAGGGGCTCCGCGTGCTCTTCACGGCAATTGATCGTCAGCGCGGCGGTGCGTCCCATCAGGGCGAGCCCGCGGATGAGAGACGGCAGCCCGTAGGAGTGGTCCACGTGGAGGTGGGTGATCACCACCCGCGTCACGCTCTGCGGGTCCACGGCGGCCAGCAGCAGCTTCTGGATGGGGCTGCCCCCGCAGTCCACCAGCACCGACTCCGCGCCGCCCACGAAGATCAGCGAGGTATTGTCCCGGCGCAGGGACGGCACCGCGCCGGAGGTGCCGAGAAAAGCGAAGTGCACGCGCGCGCCGGTCAGGCGCGGGTGCGCCGGAGCATGATGGGGACGGCGATCAGGGCCGCGGCCACGCTGAGCAGGCTCACCACTTGAGCCACCCGGATGGACCCGAACATGAGGGGGTCGGTCCGCAGCCCCTCCGTGATGAAGCGCCCCATGGAGTAGAGCCCGATATAGGCGAGGAAGAGCGCGCCCTTGGCGGGCCTGAGCCGTTTCCGGAGGACGAGGGCGAGCAGGAAGAAGACCGCGAGGTCCCAGATCGACTCGTACAGGAACGCGGGATGGAAGAAGTCGTCCTGAGCGTACAGGAGGGGGCGGTGCGAGGGGGAGATATAGAGCTTCCAGGGCAGCGCGGTGGGAGTGCCGAAGGCCTCCTCGTTGAAATAGTTCCCCCAGCGGCCGATGGCCTGCCCCAGCACCAGGCCGGGCGCGGCGATGTCCAGGTACTCGCGAACCGGCAGCTTGCGCAGGTAGGCATACCCGCCGCCCACCAGGATGCCCCCGATGATGCCGCCGTGGATGGCGAGCCCCCCCTCCCACACCGCGATGATCTTGCGGGGGAACTGTGTGTAGTAGTCGAGGTTGAAGAGCACATAGTAGAGGCGGGCACCCACCAGCGCGCCCAGAAGGCCCAGCTCGGCGGCCTTGAGCAGGTTTTCGGGATCGAGGCCGCGGCGCCGGGCATCTCGATAGGCAAGCCAGAGCCCGATCGCCATGGCGAGCGCCATCAGGATGCCGTACCACCGGATGCTCAGCGGGCCAATCTGGAGGGCGACCGGGCCCGGCGAGCGGAACATGTCGGAACTCTTATACGGCGGCGCCCCCTCGGTGTCAATTGTTTGACACTCTTCGGAGCCGTTCTGTATCATCGAAATCAGGCGTTTCCCGCGCGAAGATCCGTCATCAAAAGGAGCCCACGGTGCCAGGCAACGGCAGTCTGAACTCGAGTGTCGTCGAGCTCGTCATCAATGCGGGACCCGTCGCGAAGTTCGTCCTGCTGGTGCTTGCCGTCTTCTCCGTGGTCTGCTGGGCGCTCATCGTCGAGAAGTGGTGGGAGTTCCGGAAGGTTCGCCGGGAGTCCATGAACTTCCTGAAGGTGTTCCGGGACGGGCGCCGGCTGGCCACCATCTACGTCGGGGCGCGCCGGCACCGCGAGAGCCCGCTCGCCCTCCTCTACCTGGCCGGCTGCCAGGAAGCGGCCGGTGGCGTGGCCGGCGGCGAGCTGCTCGAGCACGCGCTCGCCGAGGCGGAGGATGGGCTGCCGCCGGGTCGCCTCGAGGCGGTGGATCGCGCGATGCGGCGGGCGGCCTCGGTGGAGATCGCGCGAATGGAGCGCTTTCTTCCCTTCCTCGCCACCACCGCCAGCGCGGCGCCGTTCATCGGCCTCTTCGGCACCGTGTGGGGCGTCATGAGCGCATTCCACGGCATCGGTCAGCAGGGCTCGGCCAGCCTTGCCGTCGTCGCGCCCGGGATCTCCGAGGCGCTGATCGCCACCGCGGCCGGTCTCGGCGCGGCCATCCCCGCGGTCATGGGCTACAATTTCTTCGTCAATCGCGTGAAGCACTGGGCGGCCGAGATGGAGGGCTTCACCCTCGATCTCCTCAACCTCCTCTCCCGTCCCATGCCCAAGACGGCAGCCTCGGCGAAAGATGGCGTTTAGACTCGAGTCCTCCGGCGGCGGCGGGAGCTCGCGGATCGGGGCCAACCTGTCCGAGATCAATATCATCCCGCTCGTGGACGTGATCCTCGTCCTCCTCCTCATCTTCATGCTCACCGCGCCCCTCATGCATCGGGGCATCGACGTGGCCCTGCCCAAGAGCTCGGCCAAGCCCACCGCGACCGAGGAACGGCTGGTCCTCACGCTCACCAAGGAACAGGCCATCTACCTCAACGACAAGCTGGTGCCGGTGGCGGGGCTCGAGCCGCGCCTCCGCGACGCCATCAAGGCCCGCACCGACAAGACCGTCTACCTCAAGGCTGATCAGGGGCTCTCGTACGGTTTCGTGGTGGAGACCATGGACCGCATTCGCCGCGCCGGCGTCGAGAAGCTCGGCATGGTCACCGAACCGGCGAGGGAACGCTGATCGCCACCGTCGCTCGCGAGTTTCCCCTGCCGTCCAAGATGGAGGTTCCCCGCGGCCGGCTCGGCCCGGCCCTGCGCCGCCGGCGGCTTCCGATGACGGCGCTCACCGTCTCGGCGGTGGTGCATGTGGCCCTCGGCGGGGGACTCCTCGTCGCGGTCATCTGGGGAGGCCTGAGCGCGCGAAAGGTGTACGTGGTGAACCTCGTGCCGAGCATCGCCGCCGTGGGCGCCCCCACCGCCGCGCCCTCCGCGCTCCCGCCGCGGCCCGCGGTGGCGCCGCCGCCGCGCGCTCCGGAGCCGGTGCCGCCGCGCGAGACGCGGCCCCCCGAGCCGCCGAAGGCGCCGAGCCTTCCCGAGGCCGCGCCCACGAGCGCCGCGCTGCCGCCGAGAGCCCCCGCGCTGCCGCGTCCGGGCGAGAAGGAGCTGCCGCCCCTGGCGCCCCCGAGCGAGCGGCGCCCGCTGCCCCCGGCCGCGCCCCGCGCCACCGAGGTCCCCAATGAAGTCGCGCGCCCGGCGCCCGCGCCCCCGCCGGGGCAGGTGTCGGGCTCCCTCACGGGCACCGGCGTGCGCACGCTGGAGGCCTCGGACTTTCCGCATGCGTGGTACTTGCGGCAGGTGCTCACCAAGGTCGAGCGGGAGTGGCAGAAGCAGGGCCAGATCGCCGAGCCGGGGCAGAAGCCGCTGATCATGGTGGAGATACAGCGCGACGGCTCCACCGGCACGCCGCGGATCGAGAAGAGCTCGGGGAACACGTTCTACGATCAGGCCGCCCTGCGCGCGGTGATGGACGCGCGGCCCTTCGCCCCCCTGCCCGGCGACTGGAACCGGCCCTCGCTGCGAGTGATGTTCAGCTTCGAGTTCAAGCCGGAGCGCGGATGAGCGCGTCCCGCCGCCTCGCCGTGGTCGCCGTCCTCCTCGTGGTGGGCGCGATGTGGTTCGTCCTGCCGCCCGTCCGCTCCGCGCGCTCGCAGGCGCCCGACGTGCTGCTCAACGTCCTCGGGGGCGGGGCGAAGAAGCTGAACCTCTTCATGCCGGACTTCACCGTGGTCGGCGCTCCCGACCCATCAGGCCTGTCGCGCTCGCTCGCCGAGGTGACGGCCGCGGACCTGAAGTTCTCGGCGCTCTTCTCCGTGGTGGGCGGACAGCCCCCGCTCCCCGCCGCGAACCCGGAAGCGCTGAAGAAGGCCTGGACGGACGCCGCCGCCGCGGGCGCCCATGCCGCGCTCCACGGCCTTCTCATGCCGCGCGCCGACCGCCTCGAGGGCGAGCTGCGGCTCTACGATCTCACCTCCCCCGAGCTCCGCCTCATCGCGACGAAGAAGATGGCGGTGGTGCCCACCGAGCCCCGGCGCCTCGCCCACAAGATGGCCGATGAGGTGGTGCTCCAGTTCACCGGGGAGGCGGGCGTGGCCGACACCAAGATCGCCTACGTGGCGCCGCGCGACGGCACCAAGGAGATCGGGGTGATGGACTACGACGGCGTGGGCGCGGTGCCGCTGACCGCGAACCAGTCCATCAATCTCTCGCCGCGCTGGAGTCCGGACGCCCGCTCGCTGGCCTTCACGTCCTACATGCGGGGTTATCCGTACCTCTACCGCCTCTTCGCCTTCGAGCGGCGCCCCGTCCAGCTCCTGGCCGGCTTCCTCGGCATCAATTCCTCGCCGGCCTGGAGCCCGGACGGCAAGCAGGTGGCCCTGACCCTGTCCAAGGACGGGAATCCCGAGATCTATATCCTCACCCTGGCGACCGGCGCCTTCCGCCGCCTCACCACCCATCCTGGCATCGACACCGAGCCCAACTGGTCGCCCACCGGACGGGAGATCGCCTTCGTCTCCGATCGGGCGGGGCCGGCCCAGGTGTTCGTGATGGACGTGGAAGGCACCAATGTTCGGCGCCTCACCCAGGCCGGCTTCAATACCCAGCCGCGGTGGTCACCCAAAGGGGATGCCATCAGCTACACGTCCCGGCAAGGCCCGCACGATATCTGGATCGTGGCTCCGGACGGATCGAACGTCCGGCGCCTCACCACCGGGCCCGGTGACAGCGAGAGCTCGTCCTGGGCTCCCAACGGCCGGCACCTCGCGTTCCAGTCGACGCGCCAGCGCGGGCCGCGGATCTACACCATGCTTCCCGACGGCTCCGAGCAGCAGCCGGTGCCCAATGGCCCCGCAGAAGCGGCAAGTCCTGCATGGTCTCCCCGTCTTCCGTGATAGGATTGCATTTGTTTTCCACTCGGGTCTTCAGCGCTTCAAAAGGAGGGTTCCACACCATGTCTCAGCGACGGGGTTCTGTGCTTTTGGTGATGCCCCTGCTCGTGTTGACTCTGTTCCTCGTGGGCTGCCCCAAGCGCCCCGCCGCCCCGGTCGCTTCCGCGCCCGCGCCCACGGGCTCGGCGCTGGCTCCCGCGCCCGGCGCGGGCCCCTCGACGGCGACGCCTCCCGCTCCGGGCTCTTCCTCGGGACCGACGGCCATGGCCCCCTCGCCGGCCGCGCCCGCGACGGCGGCTCCGGCTCCGGGCACCCCGCCGCGTCCGAGTGAGTTCTCCGAGAATTCCAATCTCAAGGACGTGTTCTTCGACTTCGACAAGTACGACATCCGCGCCGACGACGCCAAGACCCTCGACAGCAACGCGGGGTGGCTGAAGTCCAACGCCAACAACCTCGTTCTCATCGAGGGGCACTGCGACGAGCGCGGGACGAACGAATACAACCTCGCGCTGGGCGAGCGTCGCGCCAAGGCCACCATGAATTACCTCGTGTCTCAGGGCATCCAGGCCAACCGCATCACCATCATCTCGTACGGCAAGGAACGCCCGGTCTGCAATGAGAAGAGCGAGGGCTGCTGGCAGAAGAACCGGCGGGCTCACTTCCTGGTCAAGGCCCGCTAGCGGGCGCCACCCGGGAAGGAACGACCCGCGGTGATGAAGCGGCAAACGAAGGGGAGCCTCGGGCTCCCCTTCGGTGTCTTGGCGCTCCTGGTGGCGGTGGCGCCGCTCGCGGGCGGTTGCGCCGACTCCGCCACCGACGCCCTGCACCAGGACGTCGCCCAGCTCCGTCAGGATCTCAATGCCCTGACCCTCTCGGTGCATCGCGGACGCGGCGACACGGAAGCGGTGCTGGGCCAGCTCGACCGGCGCACGCGGGAGGCGAACACCGAGTCCAGCCGCCAGATCGCCGCGCTGTCCACGCGCGTGGACACCCTCTCCGCCGAGATGACCCGCGTGTCCGCTCGGCTCGACGAGCTCTCACAGCGTATCGAGGCCCTGCGCCGCGAGCTGGCGTCTCGCCCGGCTCCCGCTCCGCCCTCGGCGGGCCCGACTCCGGCGGCGCCGGGAGCGGCGGGAGTGCCGCGCAGCTCGGGCGGCCCCACGCCGGAGCAGGCCTATCAAGCGGCGTATCTCGACTTCAGCAAGGGGAACTACCCGCTGGCGGTGGCGGGCTTCCGGGAGTTCGTCCGGCGCTATCCAGACGCGGCGCTCGCGGACCAGGCCCAGTACTGGGTGGGGGAATCCCTGTTCAGCCAGGCGCGCGCCAGCCTCGCCGCGGGCCAGTCGGACAAGGCCACGCGCGAGCTGGAACAGGCGGTGCAGGAGTTCCGCCGCGTGAGCCTGAACTATCCGCGTGGCGACAAGGTCCCGACCGCTCTCTACAAGGAAGCGCTGGCGCTCCTCGAGCTCAAGCAGACGCGGCTGGCCCAGACGCGCCTGCAGTACCTGCTCGACAATTTCCCGCAGTCGGAGGAGGCGCCGCTCGCGAAGGAGCGGCTCGCCAATCTGGGCGGCTAGCCGGATCGGCCGGCGGCGCCGGCTAGCGGGTGGCGAAGACCCAGATCACGGTGACGCCCGGCCCGGAGCCGCGATCGGAATCGGAATACACCATCACGCTGCGGTCAGGATCCTCGGTGCCGACGTCCTGCACCATGACCGGTCCCGCCCAGGCAGGCAGGAACTCGGCGTCATCAGCCGGCCAGAAGGGGACGGACAGCAGCGTTGCCATGGCGAGTCCGGTGGCCAGGGCCACCCGGGGATGACCCCAGACCGGCTTCCAGAGAGGCAGCCACCAGGGCTCCCGGAAGGGCCGCGCGGGCTGGGTGCCGATACGCGCCCGGACGCCGGCCCAGAACCCCGCCCAGTCCGGCGCCGGGGGCACGGCCGTCGCCCCACGAATCTGGGCGCCCAGCGCGATCCCCCGCTCCACCCGGTCCCGGCAGGCCGCGCAGCCCGAGAGATGCCGGGCTACCGCGCGCGCCCCGCGGGGGCCGAGGGCAGCGTCCGCGAAGGCGTCGAGGCGGGTCCGATTCCAGAGACAGCCGAGCGACGGCATGGCGTGAAGTATACCTCGCCGTCTGTGACGGCCCCCGACCCTTGAATATTCCGTCGCTTCCACCTAAGGTCTGAGAAAGATGGAGCTCCCCGTGGAAATCGAGGTGCCCGGCGGACCGCGCCTCGAGGCCCGGCTCACGGAATCTCCCGCCGCTGCCGCCGGTCTGGTCCTTTGCCACCCCCACCCGCTGTACGGCGGGGACATGGACAATCCCGTCATCGTGCGGGCCGCGGAGGTGGCGCAGAGCCGGGGGTTAACCACCCTGCGATTCAACTTTCGCGGTGTCGGAGCGTCGGGCGGCGCGCATGGCCGCGGGATCGCGGAAGAGGACGACGTGCGGGCGGCACTGGCGCGGGCCCGGATGGCCCTTCCCGCCACTGCTCCGCTCGGCCTGCTGGGCTACTCCTTCGGGGCCTGGGTCTCGGCGCGCGTCGCCGCCAGACCGCCCGCCCTTCCCCTTCCACTTTGCCTGGTGGCGCCACCGCTGGGCATGCTCGACTGGACGCTCATTCCCACATCGGCCACGCCGCTGCTCATCATTGCGGGCACTCGCGATGAATACTGTCCCTTGCCGGACCTCGAGCCCTTCGCGGCGCGGCTGCCCGGCGCGCGCACGGCCATCGTCGAGGGCGCGGACCACTTCTTCTTCGGAAAGCTCTATCCGATGGGGCTCGAGGTAGAGCGCTGGCTGCGGGAGTGGGACGGCGGCGGCTCAGCCGCGCTGACGGGGGAGCCGGGGGGGTGAAGCAGTGCCGGCTGAAAGGATGATCCGGATGCCTTCCTCCACGCTGAGCCCGGTGGCGTGCGCTTCCTCGCGCGGCACCATGATGACGTCGCCGAGATACAGATTATTGGTGGGAACAAATACCGTCACCATCGGGCGCTTGCCCTCCGGAAGCTCCACGAGGATCTCGGAGGTGACGAACCCGAAGACATACTCGCCCTTGCGCGGGTGCTCGGCGAGGACGACCTCCTTGAACGAGCCCCGCTTCTCGGGGGAAAAGGACGCCAGCAGCTCCTTGATGGTCGGGTAGATGCTGCGAATGATCGGCACGCGGAAGAACCCGCTCTCGACGCGGGCGAGGATGCGCCGACCCACGACGTTGGTGGCGATGGTGCCCATCACCAGGATGAGCGCGATGGCGGTGAGAAAGCCGAGGCCGGGGATGCGGCGCCCGAAGATCCGCTCGTATCCCGGGGAGAAGAAATTGTCGATCGCGTCCCAGAACACGTACAGGAGCCACGCGGTGGCGATGGCGGGGACCGTGACGAAGAAGCCCGTGATGAACCGTACTTTCAACCAGTTCTTCACCGGCACCTCATCGAATCGATGAAATCACGCGCGACGCAGCAAGTCAAGAAACTGGCCGGGAAGGCGGCTCTCGTCACCGGCGGCGCCGCGCGCGTGGGACGCGCCATCGCGCTGGCGCTCGCGCGCGAGGGCGCGGACGTGGCGATCGGCTATCACGCATCATCGGCGGCCGCGCGCGCCACCGTCGCGGACCTCGAGGCGCTCGGCGTGCGCGCGGTGGCGCTGCGCGCCGATCTCGCGAGGCCTGCCGCCGCGCGCGCGCTGGTGACGGCGGCCGCGCGCCGGCTGGGGCGGCTCGACATCCTCGTCAACAATGCCGCGGTATTCTTCCGGACTCCGCTCGCCGACACCACTCCCGCCCAGTTCGACCGGCTCATCGCCGTGAACCTCCGCGGGGCGTTCTTCTGCGCCCAGGCGGCGGCGCGCCTCATGCCGGTGGGCGGGCGCATCGTCAACATCGCGGATGTGGGCGGGGTGCGCGCGTGGCCGGGCTATATCCCCTACGGCATCTCCAAGGCGGGCGTGCTCATGCTGACGCGCGGCCTGGCGGTGGCGCTGGCGCCGCGCATCCAGGTCAATGCGGTGGGACCGGGCGTGGTGCTCCTGCCCGAAGGCTTCCCGCGCGCGCAGGCGCGGCGGATCCGGGCCCGCATCCCCATGGGCCGCCACGGCCGTCCCGAGGACGTCGCCGCCGCCGTCTGCTTCTTCGCCGCCTGCCCCGACTACATCACCGGCCAGGCGCTGTTCGTGGACGGCGGCACGCTCGCGCGCTGAATCAGCCGCGCAGTCGTAGCGCTCCCGGGCACACGGTGACCTCGAAAGGCGAAGCGCCCCAGGGCTCTCCGTCCAGCTGGAGCGGCACCGGCAGGGCGCTCGTCACCGCCACCGCGCGCGCGAGCTCTCGCGTGACGCGCGGATGGCGGAGGTGGCCGCCCCAGTAGAGCGTGGGCAGCCAGCGAAGCAGCGCCGCGCGACTCAGCGTCCCCAGCACCACCACATCCAGCCGGCCGTCGGAAGCATCGGCGCCCGGCGCCACCCGCATCCCGCCCCCGAAGCAGGGCCCGTTGGCGATCACCACGCCGGTGACCGACAGCGAGCGCGCGGGAGCCCCGTCCACGGCCAGGCTCACGACCCAGGGCCGGTGCGCGCGAAGCGTGGCGGCCACCGCGCGGAGATAGGGCACGGTGCCGCGGCCCGGCAAGGTGGCCGCGCGCGCGGCCACCACCGCGTCGAAGCCGGCGCCCGCCACCGTCACGAAGTAGCGGCGGCCGCGGCCCCCGCGGACGAGACCGAGATCGCGCCGCGTCTCGCTCCCCTGGACCAGGCGCTCGGCGGCGCGTTGCGGATCTCGGGGCAGCCCCAGGGTTCTGGCCGCGTCGCGCCCGCGGCCGGTGAGAAGCGCGCCGGCGGCGGCGAGCGGGCGGCCATCCCCGCCGGTGATGCCGTTGACGACCTCGTTGAGGGTGCCGTCGCCGCCCACGGCGATGACGAGCTCCGCGCCCGCCGTCACCCCGGCCGCCGCCAGCGTCCGGCCGTCGCCGGATGCGCGCGTCTCCGCGTGGTCGAAGGACAGACCGAGGCGATGGAGGTGGTCGCGGAGGTCCGGCCAGAGCCGCGCGGTCCGGCCGCCTCCCGCGGCGGGATTGACGACGGCGAGCGCGCGCGTCAGGCGCGGCCGCCGCCCATCGCGCGGAGGAAGTCGGTCATGGACGCGAAGCGCATCATGGGGTTGCCGCGCTTCTCGTCGCCGATGGTGGTGTGCGAGCCGCCGTAGTTGTGTCCCGGCAGCACGACCGTCGAGTCGGGCAGCGCGCCGAGCCGCTCGTTGAGCGACCGGTACATCTCCGACGGATCGCTGCCGGGCAGGTCGGTGCGGCCACACGAGCGGATGAAGAGCGTGTCGCCGGAGACGAGGCGCCCATCCACGAGGAAGCACTGGGAGCCGGGCGTGTGGCCGGGGGTATGGATGAAGGTCAGTGGAAATTTGCCCACCGCGAGCGTGTCGCCGCTCTCCACCTTCACGAGGTCCGAGCCGAAGCCCCGCAGGAACTCGCGCTCCGCCTTGTGCACGTGCACCTTGGCGGGATTCTTCTCGAGGAGCTCCGCCACCCCGGGGATGTCGTGGCCGAAGAGGTGGCCGCCGACATGATCCTGGTGGGTATGGGTGATGAGGACGTCGCGGATCCGCATGTCGTCGGCGGCCGCCTCGGCGAGAATGGCGTCGATCTCCCAGGCGGGATCGACCACCACGCACTCCCGCGTCTCGGGATCGCCGATCAGGTACACGAAGTTCTGCATGGGTCCGAGCTCGAGCTGCTTGATGTAGGCGCCGGCGCTCATGGGCTCCATGCTAGCGCAGTTCGAGCACCGCTTCGAGGAGGCGGCGCGCGGCCGGGCTCTTCCAGTCATGCCCGCCGAGCAGCCGGGCCAGCAGCCGGCCCTGCCGGTCCACCACGTAGGCGGTAGGCGGCCCCCAGACCCCGTAGAGGCGGCCGGTGACGTCCCCGCTCGCGTCCAGGAGCACGGGCGCCACATAGCCGCGCTCGCGGGCAACGCGCTTCACCAGGGCCGCATCCTCGCGGAAGCTCACCAGCAGCAACGCGAGGCCCTTTTTCTGGAGCTCGGCGTAGAGGCGATTGACGGGAGGCAACTCCTCCCGGCAATCCGTTCACCACGTGGTCCAGAAGAAGACGAGGGTGACCTTGCCGCGGAAGTCGGCCAGGGACACCGTCCGCCCCTCCAGATCGGGGAGGCTGAACTCGGGCGCAGTCTTGGGCGGCTCGTATGGCACCGCCTTGAAGGACGTCCAGTCGGGCGCGGCGGCCGCCACCGGAAGGGCGCCGGCCGCGAGGCCGAGCAAGAGGCCGATGATGAGCCCCCGCAGGGGGCCCGACCTCATGCGCCCGAATCCTTGAGCGCCTTGAGCACCTCCTCCGGCTTGAGGAGGTCCAGGGCATTGGTCTGGATCTTCATGAAGCGGACCACGCCCTCCTTGTCGAGGATGAAGTAGGCGCGCTTGGCGTACCGGAAGATGGGGCTCTTGTCGTCGGTGACGAGGGCATCGTAAGCGGGCAACATCTGACGGCGGAAGTCCGAGAGGAGGATCTGCTTGGTCTTGTTGGCGTTGACGAAGGCTTCGATGGTGGCGACGTGGTCGGCGCTCACGCCCACGACCTGGGCGTTGGCGGCCTCGAAGGCGGGAAGGTTCGCCTCGAAGCCGTTGATCTCCTCCGTTCAGGTCTTGGTGAAGGCCTGGATGAAGGTGTAGAGCACGACCGGCCCCTTGCCGAGAAGGTCGGAGAGCTTCACCGTCTTGCCCCCCGGCGCGGCCAGCGTGAAGTCCGGCGCCTTCTGTCCGACCTCGAGAGCGGGCGCCGCGGCGGCGAGCCCGAGGACGAGCGCTCCCGACGCGAGCGCGATTCGGAATGTGCTGGATACGGCCATCATGCATGCCTCCTCATGAGCTGCGAGGTGAAGGAGGGCGGCGTGGGCGAGGCCGTCCTCGGATCAAGGAATCCAGTACCCGCTGACCCAGTACGGCTGATAGTAGCCGCTCTGCGTGGCCTGGGTCGCGAAATAGCCCGCCACCCAGACGCCGTCCTTGTCGTAGTAGCCCGGGACCCAGGCGCTGCCGGCCTGGCTCTGGGGCACCCAGGTATAGGCCCAGTAGCCTGGCGTCCACTGGCCGTACGAAGGCGCGACATACGGGCCCGGGAGGTAGGGCGGCGCGTAGGCGTAGGGGACGGGCTGCTGATAGTAGGGCACGTGGCCATGGGGCGCGCGGTAGTAGCTGGGCGGCACGCTGTAGAAGAAGCGCGGCTGATACACCACGCTCGGGGCCGAGCTCACCACCGTGGGCGGAGCGGGACGGAAGAGCGGCCGGGGCGGCTCCGACGGGCGCGGGCCACCACTCGGGGGTGGCGCCCCGCCCATCCGGAGCGTCTGCGCCGTCGCGGTCCCCGAGCCCAGGCACAGCGTCGCGAGCAGCGCTGCCCCCGAAAGGATACTGGAAGCGATCGTGGCCGGCGCGATCCGAGCCGGATGATTCATCGCGCTCTCCTTCGTGGCGTAACGCGCGGGGGAACCCTCGGGTTCCCGGTCAGCCCGGGATCTCGACGGGCGCCTTCCGGAGGTCCCCGATCAAGCTGGAGTCGACCGAATAGACGGTCGCCGAGGACTTGAGCTTCAGATAGGTCAGGGGCCCGTCGGCCTTGCCCACCAGAAGCCCCGCAATCTCGCCCCCGTCGGCCTTCATGAGGGTGATCTCCAGCTCGGGCTTGTCCAGCCCGAAGCGCGCGGCGTCCTCGCCCTTGGCGGATGCGATGGACTTCCAGCGGAGGGCCTTGAGCGAGAGGAGGAGATCCGCCACGCGCCGCTCCTTGGTGCCGCCGCGCTTGGGCTCCACCACCTGCCAGTCGGACTCGCCCTTGCGCTCGACGACGAGCGCGGCGCCGCCGGACACCAAGCGGGCGCGCTTGACGTCGCCCATCTCGAAGGCGGGCAGGAGGCTCTTGTCGCGGAGATCGTCGGGCCCGCGCGCGAGGTCGTCGAGAGCCTTGCCGTCCACGAGGACCACGGGGCCGCGCCCCTCCACCGCCGCCACCGCCGCGGGCTGGCCGCCGCGGGTCTCTCGCGACGCGGCGAGGAGCAGGACCTTCGGTTCCTTGGCGCCTTCCTCCCATACCTTCACGGTGACGTCGGGCTTCGGCAGGAGACGCGGAATGGCGGCCGCCTCCTCGGCGAGAAAGCCGCTGGCGCGCAGGTCGCGAATCTTCCACAGCACGCCGTTGACGGCGCCGGTATCGGCCTTCAGCGCCTCGGGAACGGTGATCTTCCAGCCCGGCCCCTCGCGCTCGAGCGTGAGGGACCCGCGCGGGCCCGCCAGCTCCACGCGGCTCACCTTGTCGTACTGATACGCCAGCACCACCTTGTCACGCAGCACGCCCACCGTCTTGGGCACCGCGGTCCAGAGCTCCTCGCCCACCAGCATGACGCCGGGCTCGCCCGACCGCATCACGTAGACGCCCTTCTTGTCCTTGTCCTCGCGGCCGAAGAGCAGGATGCGCGA